>NZ_OZ241356.1:3300000-3598863 GCF_965200405.1 Glacieibacterium sp. | reverse complement strand
TCCGCGCCTCGCTCGAACGATCGATCGCCATCAAGCGTGAATCGACCGGCATCGTCGACGCTATCTCGGCTGAGGACATCGGCAAATTCCCCGACACCAACCTGGCTGAGTCCCTGCAGCGCATCACCGGCGTCTCGATCAGCCGGCGTAGCGGCGAGGGCGCCGAGGTCACGGTTCGCGGCTTTGGCCCCCAGTATAACCTGGTGACGCTGAACGGCCGCCAGCTGGCCGCGACGTCGCAGCAGTCCGTCGGCGGCGACGAAAGCGCCGACTTCTCGCGCAACACCAGCCGGTCGTTCGACTTTTCGAACCTTGCTGCGGAAGGCGTCAAGACGCTCGAGGTCTACAAGACCGGTCGGGCCGCCATCCCGTCGGGCGGCATCGGCGCGACGATCAACGTCGTCACCCGCCGGCCGCTCGATGCGCGCGAGAGCGGCTTCACCGGCTCGATCGGTGCGAAGGCCGCTTACGACATGAGCGCCGACGATTGCGTCAGCTGCGGCTCCAAGGTGACCCCCGAGGTGTCGGGTCTGGCGGGCTGGACGAACGCCGACCAGACCTTCGGCGTGTCGCTGTTCGGCAGCTATCAGAAGCGCAATTTCAGCAACATCAGCGCGACGTCGAACGGCTGGAACATCACGACCCTCAGCGAATTTCTCGATCCGGCCAGCGGCAACGTCAATCCGTTCACCAAGATCACCAACGCGCCGACCGATCCCAACAGCCTGGTCGCTCGTCCGAACGATCTGCGCTACCACTTCGGCGAAGGCACCCGCGAGCGCATCAACGGCCAGGCCATCGTCCAGTTCAAGCCGACCGATCGCCTCGACCTGAGCGTCGACGGACTGTTCGCGCAGAACAAGCTGAGCGAGCGCCGCTCCGACCAGTCGAACTGGTTCAACCGGCCGTTCGATCAGGTCACCTTCGACAGCGGCCATTCGGTCGCGACGACCAGCTATCTCCACGAGGTCATCTCAGGCGAGACCAAGGACGCCGGCTTCGAGCAGCAGTACCGCGCCCAGAAGTCAAGCCTCTACGATATCGGTGCCAAGGCCAAGTGGGAGGTCACCGACAGCTTCGGCATCGCCCTCGATGCGCATCTCGGCGAGTCGAAGAGCAACCCTGACAATCCGAACGGCATGAGCTCCACGCTGGTCTCGATCAGCTCGCCGACACTGGCCGAGCATTCGGTCGATTACAGCAACGGCTTCCCCGTCCAGACCGTGCGGTTCGTCGACCCGGCAACGCCGAGCGCCTCGCATCCGGTGATCAAGGGCAATGGCAACGGTGTCCTCGACGTCGGTGACCTGGGCAGCCAGGTGGCCCGCCAGGTCTCGACCGCGCTCGACCAGAAGATCAAGGAAGTCCGCCTCGACGCAGGCTGGGATATCGGTGGCGGCAGTCGATTCGACTTCGGCGGCAACTACCGGACCACCAAGACGCGGTCGCTCCAGACCCAGTATACCCAGACCCTCGGCGACTGGGGCAATGCCCAGCCGCGCGACGTCAACGTCATCGCGCCGGGCCAGGTCCAGCAGTTCTGCCTGGTCTGCCGCTTCAAGGACAATGATCCCAAGGCCAGCGGCGACGGACTGGTCGCCTTCCGCACGCAGGATGCCACCAAGCTCTACAACACGCTGTCGAGCTATTACGCAGCGCGTGGCAACGCCAGCTCGATCAACGCCTTCTCCGACGACCGCGTCAAGGAGGACATCTGGGCCGCCTACGGGCAGTTCACCTGGAAGGGCGATATCGCCGACCATGCGGCCAGCCTCGTCACCGGCGCGCGCTTCGAGAGCACCCGCGTCAGGTCGAACTCGCTGCAGGCGGTGCCGCTCGACATCCGTTGGCAGTCGGACAACGACTTCCGGGTCGATGTGTCGAGCGACTATCTGCCGGTCAGCGCGACGGGTCGATACAACAATCTGCTCCCGTCGATGGACTTCCAGATCGAGTTGAAGCGTAACCTGATCGGCCGCTTCTCGTTCAGCCGGACGATCTCGCGCCCAAGCTTCGGCAACCTGTTCGCGTCTGGCAGCGCCACCCAGCCCAACGACGCGACGGCGGTCGGAGGCCAGGCCGGCGGTACTTCGAACGACGCCAACCTGAAGCCGCTGATCTCCGACAACTTCGACCTGTCGGCGGAATGGTACTTCAAGCCCGACAGTTATCTGTCGCTCGGCTTCTTCGACAAGCGGGTGCACAACTTCATCGGTAACACCGTCGTGAAGAGCAATCTGTTCGGCCTGCGCGATCCAAGCTCGGGCGCGCCGGGCAGCCGTTCGGGAACCGCCAAGTCGCAGCTGACGACGATCGGTGCCGACATCACCGACGTCAATCTGTTCACCTACACCGCGTTGCTCCAGCAGAATGCCGGCAATCTGGCGGCGTCGAACGCGACCTTCCTGGCGAACTACAACCCGGCAACCCGGTCGCTCAATCAGGCATTCGTCGACACGACGCTGGCAGCAGTCGACATCATCGCCGATGCCAACGACCCGCTGTTCAACTTCAACGTCAACAAGCCGATCAACAACAAAGATGCCGAGATCTACGGCGTCGAGGTCGCGGGCCAGTTCTTCTTCGGCAACAGCGGTATCGGCGTCGCGGCGGCCTACACCCTGGTCCGCGGCAACATCGGCATCGATGTAGCAGCCGATCCCGATGTCGATCAGTTCGCGCTGCTCGGGCTCAGCGACACGGTCAATGCGACGCTGATCTACGACAAGGGCGGCGTCTCGGCACGGCTCAGCTACAATTGGCGCAACAAGTTCCTGTCGGCGCTCAACCGGGACGGCGATCACAACCCCGAGTTCACCAAGGCTTATGGACAGCTCGACCTGAATGTCAGCTATGACATCACCCAGAACATCGCGGTGTCGATCGAGGGCATCAACCTCAACAAGGAAGGCGTGAAGACCTACGGCCGCTCGCCGAACCAGATCTGGCTGGTCCAGGAGGGGCAGCGCCGTATTCTCGCCGGAGCCCGCTTCCGCTTCTAGGTCGGGCCGGAGGCTCTGACGGAAAGGCCGCGGGCAACTGCGGCCTTTCCACCGGCGGCGCTATTCTAATGCTACCGGGCGGTGATGACGGGGTGTACGACCGTCAGGGATAATCGGAAGGGTCGACCGTCCGGATGACAAATGTCGTGAAGCTCAACAACGTCGACCATGCCGACCTGCGGGTCATCGCGGCGCGCGGTGCGGCATGGGGCGAGGCGGTCAACCAGATCCCGGTCTTCCCGACCGAGTTCGAAGCCGTCCAGCGCGACTTTCCAATCGTCTTCCACCGCGAGGCCGATGGTGCGTTCCAGGCCGTGGCGCTGCTCGGCCTGGATCGCGACGAGAACCTGTTCCTCGACGGGGAGCGGTGGCTGGGCCGATACGTCCCGGCGCTGTTGGCGCGCGGGCCGTTCTCGATCGGCATCGAGGCCCGAGCGGACGGCGGGCAGGAGCCGATGATCCATATCGATCTCGATCATCCTCACGTCATCGGTGGCGTCGGCGAGCCATTATTCCTGCCGCACGGTGGCAACACGCCGTATCTGGAGCATATCGTCGAGGTGTTGCAGCTCATCCATGTCGGCCATGCGGCGCAAGCCTCGATGTTTGCAGCCTTCGAGGCGGCGGGCCTGATCGAGCCGGTGCGGCTGGAGGTCCAGGTCGACGAGACCCTGCGCTACGATCTGCTCGACTTCCATACGATCGGCGTCGAAGCGCTGGCCAGGCTGCGGGGTCCGGCGCTCAAGCAACTTCATGCGCAGGGTCTGCTGGCGGCTGCGGTGCACGTCGCGTCCTCGCTCGGGAACGTCTCGCGCCTCATCACGCTCAAGAACTCCCGGCGTTCGGGCGGCTAGTCGCATGGTCGCGATCGCCCGGCGCACCCGAATTATCGACGCGGCAGAGTTCGCCCCCGGCGACGTCGAACCGCTCCTTGCTTCCTCACAGCCGACGATCGTCAAGGGTCTCGCCGCGGACTGGCCATTGGTCCAGCGCGGCCAACAGTCCCCCGAGACCGCCATCGACTATCTCGCCGGGTTCGATCGAGGCGCGCCGATCGTCGGTTACACCGGCGAGCCGGACAGCGGCGGGCGCTACACCTACAATGCCGATCTCACCGGCTTCAATTTCGTCCGGGAGCGGGTCGGGCTGACCGACTATCTCGGCCGCATGCGCGCTCAGCTCGGCGGCGTTGATACACAGTCGCTCTATGTCGGCTCGACCGACCTGGCGACCTATCTGCCGGGCTTTGCCCAGGCCAATCCGCTGCCGTTCACCAGCAAGACGCTCGATGCCTGTCGCCCGATGGCGAGCATCTGGATCGGCAGCCGTACCATCGCTCCGGCGCATTGGGACATGTCGAACAATATCGCGGTGTGCGCGGTCGGCCGGCGGCGCTTCACGCTGTTCCCGCCGGAGCAGGCGGCAAATCTCTATCCCGGACCGCTCGAACCGACGCCCGGCGGCCAGGTCGTCAGCATGGTCGACTTCGATGCCCCCGACTTCGAACGGCATCCCGGCTTTCGCGACGCGCTTGCCGCGGCCGAGGTCGCCGACCTGGAGCCGGGCGACGTGCTCGTCTACCCCGCACTCTGGTGGCATCAGGTCGAGGCGCTCGACGCCTTCAACGTGCTGGTCAACTATTGGTGGAACACTGCTGAGGCCTTCACCGACAATCCGATAACGACCTTGCTGCACGGCATGCTGGCGCTCCGCGATCGTCCGGATGCCGAGAAGCAGGCGTGGCGCGTGCTGTTCGACTATTACGTCTTTGGACCCGCCGATCGCGCCGCGGCGCATCTGCCGCCTCACGCGAGGGGTCCGCTCGAAAAGCTGGACGAGCGTGGCGCACGACGGCTGCGCGCCCAGATCCTGCAGAAGATCAGCCGCTAGACATACGACGACTTCAACACGAGGCGGCACCAATGCCGCGGCCGAATTTAGGGAGGAACGCATGGACCGCCGTGATTTCATCAAGACCGGCCTGACCGCCGGTGCATCGCTCGCCGCCGCCGGCACCCCGGTCCTTGCGGCACCGCTGCATCCGCAGGACCTCCGTTTCCCCAAGGATTTCCTGTGGGGATGCGCCACCGCCGCGTATCAGATCGAGGGCGCGGTCAAGGAGGGTGGCCGTGGTCAGACGAACTGGGACGTATTTTCCCACACGCCCGGGCGCGTCGCCAATGGCGACACCGGGGACATCGCCTGCGACAGCTATAATCGCTTCAACGAGGACATCGGCCTGCTGAAGGCGCTCGGGGTCAAGGCCTATCGCATGTCGATTGCCTGGTCGCGGATCTTCCCGAATGGTCGGGGCACGCCCAACCAGGCCGGCATCGACTATTATAATCGGGTCGTCGACGCGCTGCTGGCGGCGGGCATCAAGCCTTACATCACGATGTTCCACTGGGACTTGCCGCAAGCCTTGCCCGGCGGCTGGCAGTCGCGGGACACGGCCTATGCTTTCGCCGATTATGCAGGCTTCATGGCGGGCAAGCTGTCCGACCGCGTCGACCAATTCATGACCGTCAACGAACTGCGCTGCTTTACCGATCTCGGCCACCAGACCGGCATCCATGCGCCCGGTCTCAAGCTGGCGCCGGCGGAGGTCAACCAGGTTCGTCACCACGGCGTTCTGGCCCATGGCCTCGGCGTCCAGGCCATTCGCGCGCATGCCAAGGCCGGAACCAGGATCGGTATCGCCGACAACAGCAACTTCTATGTGCCAGTGATCGAGACGCCCGAGCATATCGACGCCGCCATGAAGGCGGTGCGGCGCGAAAACGCCATGTTCCTGACCGCGATCATGGAGGGCAAGTACCTCGACAGCTACATGACGGAGCAGGGCGCCGCGGCACCAAAGGTCCGCGCCGGGGACATGGCGATCATCGGCAGCCCGATCGATTTCGTCGCGATCAACGTCTATGCACCGAGCTATGTTCGCGCCGACGCCTCGGAGGCGGGCTATGCGATCCTGCCGCACCTGCCGTCGTCGCCGCGGATGGCGTCACCCTGGCTGTATGTCGGTCCGGAGGTCGCTTATTGGTCGGTCCGGACGATCAGCGAATTGTGGAAGCCCAAGGCGCTTTATATCTCCGAGAACGGCTGCTCGGCCGATGATCCAATCGCCAACGGCCGCGTCGACGATGCCGACCGCGTCATGTACCTGCGCAACTACCTTGCCGAATTCCGCCGCGCCGCCGTCGAGGGCTATCCATTGAAGGGCTATTTCCTGTGGAGCCTGATGGATAATTTCGAATGGGCCGACGGGTACACCAAGCGCTTTGGCATCCACTACGTCGACTTCGCCACGCAGAAGCGCACGCCCAAGCTCAGCGCAGCCTGGTACCGGGAACTGATCCGCCGCAACGAACTGGTCTGATCCCGGGCTATCGACCTGATGCGCGCGACGGCGTCCGAAGATGCCGTCGCGCGTAGCGCATCGCGGTGCCCACATCGGCGGCAGGGATGACGGAATAAGGACATCTGCACGGCGCGCCAGCTTGGCGTAGCTGACCTCGATACCGTCGCCGTAGATCGGTGCTGTGCGTTTACGGTCGCTTCCCAGCCGCGCCGCAACCCGACCGCTAGGCGGGCGCGATCAGCCCACGGCTTGGCTGGGAGCGCGTTATCCTCTGGGCATCGCTGGCCCTCGTCGCCACGGTGCTCGGCAACTGTCGTGCCGCCGTCTGCCGCCGCTTCTCCAGCGCAAACAGGAAGCCGAGGAAGATGAACGCCAGGGAGATGTTGAACTCCGAACTCAGCACCGCCTTGATGATCAGGAAGTTGATCAACGCCACCACGATCGGGCCACTCAGCGATTCCTCGCCATCGTTCGACGTCATGAACAGGCGCAGACCGGAGACGAATTGCCCGCCGAACATCGCCAGGAACGCGAAGAACCCGATGAACCCGTAATCGAGCAACAGGGACAGATAATAACTGTCGATAGTGACGTTACCCCCGAGGTTGGCGTAGCCCAGAGTTCTTGCCGACTGCGACGCACCATAGCCAAACGGATGCGTGTAGATCTTTGGCTTGCCCATCGCCCACTGGGCGTTGCGTGCGTCCGTGCTGGGCTGATGCTGGCCGCCACCGATGGTCATGTTGTGCAAGCGTGGCCAGGTCAGCGCCAAGGCGATGAACACCAGCACGGCAAGGGGCATCGCCGACAAGGCCGCGATCCCGGCGATGCTTTCGCGCCGCCGCCGCCAATGGCGGAGCGCCGCCATGCCGCCGTACAGGAATACTGCGATGAAGAAGCCGATCATGCCGGACCGGGCGTTCGTCGCCCACATCGCGACGAGCAGCGCCACCATGCCCATGCCGAGCAGCACCTTGCGCCAGAACTGCTTGGCCTGGACCGTGGCGTGGATGACGAAGGGATAGACGATCGCCAGATATTCCGCGAACACGAGGCTGACGTTGAAGGTACCGACTGAGCGATAGACGTCGGTTCCGGCGCGGGCGTGGCCACGCAAGATGGTTGCTGCGAGGACGGGATCGCCGATCAGCCACGACGGGATATGCTGCGACCAGGGCACTTCGCTGATGTGGAATTCGTAAATGCCCTCGAGCGAAACGAGAATGGCAGTCCAGACCAGCACATGCGCGACCCGGCTGATGACGCCCGGCTTGGTGCCGAGCCACACTGCCGTGACGAAGAAGAAGGTCCAATAAATCTGGTTGTTGAGCCAGCGTGTCAGCGTGAAGCCGTTGAAGCCCGACATCAGGATGGAAAACGCCGTCGCCGCCCAGAATACCCAGAATGCGTTCTTCAAGAGAGGCAGGGCTCTGAGATCATCGGCGATCTCGGCTCGCAACTTTCGCGATGTGGAATAGCTGTACAGTCCGATCACCACCATCACCAGGATCAGGATGCGGGTCGGGCTGATCCAGGGCAGGCCGGGAAGGTTCAGCGCGATATAGTTCGGCCACAGGCAGTTGAACGCGACGAACGTCACCAACAGCCAGGACATAGTCTTGACCGGGGCAGGGGCGTCCTGGTCGGGCAGCATCCACAATACCACGGCGGCGGCGATGGCGATCGGGATGCCGAGCAGGAACAGCACTTGCGGCGGCAGGATGACGATGCCGACACCGGTCAACAGGCTGTACAGCAACAGGAAGGTCATCAGGATGGGACGGAAGCGCCGGCCGGCCCGGCTCTGCCGGTAGGGGGTCAAGGTTACCGCCGACATCGCTTGCTCGCTTCAATCCTGCCCGAAATCGAGCTCGACGCCAATGTATGCCGCTGCCAGGCCGTCGCTCGGCCGCCCGTCTTTCGACACTCTCGCCAACCTTGTCAACGACGGGGTTGAGGCGGCAGAATACAGTAGCAACGGTTGATCAACGCTTAACCGGCGGCGCGATTGTTTGGCCGTTTTCCCCCGTTGTCGAGGTTCTGGCAGCGCGGACCGCCGCCGAAGCGCCTCATGCTATGTGCCCCCCGGCGCAATTAACTGTCCCGGATCGATAAGGCGGCGTCAAGCGCTTGCGAGGGCGACGATTGCGCCTGGCGAGTGCTTCAGGACGGGGTTGTTGTCGGCACCTTGAGCGTCACGATCGCCAGCCCGGTCTTGCCGATCGATGCAAAGTAGTGCGCGGTGCCGGCCGGGATGAACATGAAGCTGCCCTTGGCGAGCGCGTGGCTCGTGCCGCCGGTGACGCCGCTGCCCTGCTGATTGGCGGGATTGCTGCGCTTCGCATCGTTCAGCGTGCCGCCGAGCGTCATGCTGCCGGAGCCTTCGACGACATAGATGAGCTCGGACTCGTTATCGTGGATCGATGCCGGCGTCGGCGCGGTGCGGTACTCGACCATGGTGCGATAGCCTGGCACGCTGACCAGGGGCTGCGACGTGCCGGACGGTTGGCCGGGCTTCTGGCTGGCCTTGACCTTGGCGATCACCGCCTGAACCTCTGCGGCATCGGCGAGAACGACGCTGGGCAGTACGGTGGTCACCGCCGGCTGGGCAACCACCGGCGCGGCGAGCAACATCGATGCGGCGATAATCAATTGGGAACGCATGGGCTTTCCTTCACGGCCAGCCCCGACCCTATCATCCCGGCGCCGGCGCGCAACGCTTGGCGACATCGGCCTGCAGCGCAACCGCGTTGCCCAGCGCCGCTCCCGAGGCCGTATTGTCGTAGATCGTCCAGACCTCGATCCCGCTTGCGACCAGCGCCGCCACCCGTGCCGCCTGCTCGGCGATCGCGGCTTGGTCATACGGTGAGCGATAGATCTGCGGCGCGCCGTGCAGCCGGAAATAGGCGATGCCGCTCCAGCCACCGGGCACCGCCGCCTCGGCCACCACGGCAGGATCGGCAGCGACGCGGGCGATACGCAACTCGACAAGCAGGGCAGCCACGGCAGGCGTGAACCAGCTCGCATGCCGTGGCTCGACGACGATCACGTCTCCCAACACCGCCTGCGCCGTAGCGAAGAATTGCAGCGCGACCTCGCCAGGCCAGGCGAAGCTGGGTGGCAATTGCACCAGGGTCGGTCCGCGCTTGTCGCCGAGGCCGGCAACCTCGTCGGCGAAGCGCCGGAGCAGGGTCTCGCAGTCCACCAGCCGCTGGTCGTGGGTGATCGTGCGGGGCAGCTTGACCGCAAAGCGGAACTCCGGCGGGACACTCGCGGCCCAGCGTTCGTAGGTCGCCCGTCGGTGGGGACGGTAGAAGCTGCTGTTGATCTCGGTGGCCGTCAGCTGGCGGGCGTAACGCTCGAGGTGGCTGAGCTCGCCGGGGAACGCCTCTGCCAGCGGCCGGGGGATCGACCAGCCGGCCGTGCCGATCCTCATTGCGGACAGGGCGAATTCGCGTAATCGGCGAGCAGGGCGGCGACGTCGGCGTACACCGCAACCGCCCCGGCGGCGCGCAGCTGCGCCTCTGGAAAGCCGCCCGACAGGACGGCGATGGCACGGACGCCGCACTTCGCGGCCGCCTCGATGTCGTAGGGCGTGTCACCGATCACCACGGCACCGGCGGCGCTCACCTGCGCCTTGCCCAACGCCGCCGCGAAGATATCGGGTGCGGGCTTGGAATGCTCGACGTCGTCGGCGCTGGTAGTGACGTCGACGATTGCCCGCGCGTCGAGCAGGTCGAGATAATGTTCGAGTTCCTCGCCGCTCGCCGAGGATGCGAGGGCGACCTTGGCGCCGCTGTCGCGGACGCGCAGCAGCAGGTCCCGCGCCCCTTGGAACGCCGCGACACGTGGCATGTAGCGGCTCTTGAAGATCTCGCCGGCACGCTCCCCGATCGACTGGCGGACCTTTTCGTCGACATCGGGCAGCATCGCGGGGAGCAGATTGTCGCTGCCCTTGCCGATCTGGCCGTGGATCGCAGCAGCGGCGATGTCGAACCCCGCTTCGGCGAACGCTTCCCGCCAGGCGCCGACGTGGAAGTCGTTGCTGTCGACGAGGGTGCCGTCGAGATCGAACAGCACGGCGGTCGGTCGGTCTGATTTTGTCATGCGGTGCCAACGCCCGCGCTGCGCAGCCGGGACCATGCGCCACAGCTGTTCAACCCGGTGCAAATGCCTAACTTGGCCGGCATGGAAGATATCCGCCAGATGATCACCGGGCAGATCCACAAGATCGTCGGTGCGGGATCGAAGGCGATCGACCTCGATATGCCCGCCGGCGATCCCGGACTGTTCGGTCCCAAGTCGGCGAGCTGGAAGGTGCACGGCGACTTCAACTCGATGATGATCGGCGGCCTGACGGCGTTGCTGTTGCAGATGCTTCACCCGGCAGCACTTGCCGGCGTCTGGGACCACAGCAATTTCCGCGCCGACCGGCTCGGACGCTTGCGGCGGACGGCGCAGTTCATCGCGGCGACGACCTATGGCTCGACCGCGGAGGCCGAACGGCTGATCGCCCGGGTGCGGCGGATCCACGATCATGTAACCGGCACGACGGCCGACGGGCAGCCCTATGCGGCAAACGACCCGGCGTTGCTGACCTGGGTGCATGCGGCGGAGACCAGCAGCTTCATGCGCGCCTATCTGCGCTATCGCGACCCGTCGTTCTCAGCCGCCGATCAGGACCGCTATTTTGCCGAGACGGCGACCGTGGCGATCAAGCTGGGGGCAGGGGACGTGCCGCTGACCCGAGCCGGCATCGAGGCCTACCTGCTCGAGATGCGCCCGCAGCTCCTTGCCGATGCGCGCAGCACCGACGTCGCGCGCACCCTGTTGTCGGGCGAGGCGCCTAGCCTGGCGCTGGCCCCGTTCGGCTCGCTGGTCCGCCATGCCGCGGTCGACCTGCTTCCCGATTGGGCGGCAGCGATGCACGGTCTGCGCGTGCCCAGTCTGCGCCGGCCGGGCGTCAGGATCGGCGCCATGGCGGCCGGGTCGGTGCTGCGCTGGGCGCTGCGCGACAACTCTCGCAGCCGGGCCCAGCGGCGCGTCGTGGCGACGCCTCACGCCTGAGCCGCTGTTACAGAAATAGCACAGAAAAGGTTAAACTCGTTCCCTGAAAGCAACATTTGGTTGCCAATCCCTGATGTTTCCCCTCTTTCCGAGGCAGAAGCATATAAAAAAGGGGTCTTTCATGGGTTTCAACGTACGCGCCGCTTTGCTGGCCGGACTGGCCACGAGCGTGTTTTCGGCACCGGCGTTCGCCCAGGAAACCGCGCCCGCCGCGCCGGCTCCGGCCGCTGCCGCCGCGGCCGACGACATGGGTGATGCCGGGACGATCATCGTCACCGGTACGCGCCGCAACGACCGGACGATCGCCGATTCAACCGTGCCGATCGACGTGATCACCCAAGAGTCGCTGCAGACCAGCGGCTATACCGAAACCAACCGCGTCCTGTCGCAGCTGGTCCCGTCGTTCAACTTCCCCCAGCCCTCGATCACCGACGGCACCGACGTCATCCGCCCGGCGACACTGCGCGGCCTCGGCCCCGACCAGACGCTGGTGCTGGTCAACGGCAAGCGTCGCCACAGCACCGCACTGCTCAACGTCAACGGTTCGGTCGGGCGCGGCACCGCAGCGGTCGACATCAATTTGATCCCCTCGGCCGCGCTGGAGCGTGTCGAGGTCCTGCGCGATGGCGCCGCGGCGCAATACGGCTCCGACGCCATCGCCGGCGTCATCAACTTCCAGCTGTCGAAGCGTCGCGAGGGCGCCCGCTTCAGCGCGACCTACGGCGAATATAACAGTAACGTCGAAGGTACCCGGCGCGTTACGGGCGTCGCCACCAGCTCGCCCGGTGTCCCGGTGATCGCTCCCGACGGCACGCTGCAACTGACCGACAACGGCAAGGACCGCCACGTCAGCGACGGCAAGACGCTGAGCCTGAGCAGCAATATCGGTCTGCCGCTGTTCAGCGAGGGCTATCTGAACCTCACCGCCGAGTACCGCGACCGCGACCCGACAAACCGCGCCGGCTATGACCCTCGTCGCCAGTTCGGCTCGTCGGGCGCGTATAGCCCCAGCGAATTCACCTTCGACCGCCTGTCGCATCGCTACGGCGACGCGCAGACCAAGGACTATAACTTCTTCGTCAACGCCGGCACGCCGGTCGCCGAGGACCTCGAAGTCTATGCATTCGCCAGCTATGGCCACCGCAACGGCGAGTCAGCCGGCTTCTACCGGTTGTCGAACGATGCCCGTAACGTGCTGTCGGTCTATCCGAACGGCTTCCTGCCGCTGATCAACACGGCGCTGCGCGACTATTCGTTCACCGGCGGCGCGAAGGGCATCATCGGCGGCGTCAACTTCGACGTGTCGATGGCCTATGCGCACAACAAGTTCGACTTCCTGATCAGCAACACCCTCAATGCCTCGCTGGGTGCCGCATCACCGACCTCGTTCGACGCGGGCGGGCTGCGCTACGGCCAGTTCACCACCAACCTCGATCTCAACAAGGATATCGAGATCGGCTTCCTCAAGAGCTTCAACCTTGCCGGCGGCCTCGAGTATCGCAACGAGGACTATACCATCCGCGCCGGCGAACCCGACAGCTACCGCTCCGGTTCGGTGCTGGTCGGCACCAACAACCCGACGTCGCCGGCGTCGGGCTTCCTGGCGGGTGCGGCACCGGGCGCGCAGGTGTTCCCGGGCTTCCAGCCGATCATCGGCGGCCAGCAGGTCACCGGCATCAAGCGCGAGCGCCACAATTTCTCGGCCTATGTCGAGGGTGATGCCGACGTCAACGACATGCTGACCATCCAGGCGGCGGGTCGCTACGAGAAGTATTCGGACTTTGGCGACGACATCAATGGCAAGGTTTCGGCGCGCTTCGAGCCGATCAGCGGCTATGCCCTGCGCGGTTCGATCTCGACCGGCTTCCGTGCCCCGTCGCTGCAGCAACAGTATTTCGCCGCTGCCGCGACCAACAACGTCAATGGCACGCTGGTCGACGCGGTGACGCTGCCGGTCAACAACCCGGTCGCCGTCGCGCTGGGCGCCAAGCCGCTCAAGGCCGAGCAGTCAGTCAGCTATTCGGGCGGCATCGTGCTCAGCCCGGTGCGGCGCCTCAGCCTGACCGTCGATTATTATCACATCAAGATCGACGACCGCATCGTCCTGACCGAGAACCTCAACGCGACCCGCGATGCGCTAGGCAATCCTTCGGGCGGCACCGGCTCGTCGGGCTTCCAGATCGCGCAGATCCTCAACAACGCCGGCTTCCGCACGATCTCGGCCGGGCGCTTCTTCATCAACGGCATCGACACCGCGACACAGGGCGTCGAGGCGGTCGCGACCTACCGCTTCGACCTCGGCTCCTATGGCAAGCTCAACGCCACCGCCGGGTTCAATTATAACAAGACCAAGATCACCGGGCGCAACGCCACCCCGGGCGCACTCAGCCAGGTGCCAGGTGTCGTGCTGTTCGGCCGCCAGGAGTCGCTGCGTATCGAGCGTGGCCAGCCGCGCACCAAGATCAACCTGGGCGTCGACTACGACTACAGCATCCTCGGCGTCACCGTCCGCGGCAACCGCTACGGCAAGGTCATCGACGGTGGTGCCGACGACTTCGGCGACATCATGCTGGCCCCCAAGTGGATCGTCGACATGGAAGTCCGGGTGAAGCCGGTCTCTCGCGTCGAACTTGCGGTCGGTGCCAACAACCTGCTCGACGAATATCCGACGCGGACGCCGACCGGCCGTGGTCTCGACCCGGTTACCGGCGTCGCCCGCAACTACTCGCAGACGCGGTACGACACGCCGTACAGCAGCTTCTCGCCGTTCGGCTTCAACGGTCGCTTCGTCTACGGCCGGGTCAGCTACAGCTTCTAAGGCGGAGGAGGGCGCCCGGCATCACAGCCTGCCGGGCGTCCTCGCAGATCTAGCCGAGCCTCTCGCAAAAGCGGATGCGGTTGCCGAAGGGGTCGTAGACTTCCATGCTGTCGCCCCAGGGCAGGCGCTCGATGCCGGGGCGCCCATAACCATAGTTCTTAGAGGTCAGCTCGGCGTGGTAGGCCTTGATCCCGATCATCCAGACGAAGCACGTCGAGCCCGGGCTGGCGTCGCCGTGATGCTCAGACAGGTGAAGCTTCAGCCCGGCCCGCTCGACGCCCATGTACAGCGGCAGCCCCGGCTCGTGGCGATGCTCCATTGCCACGGTGAAGCCGAGGAAATCGCAGTAGAACTCTCGCGCCTTGCCGACGTCGAAGATGCGCAGGATCGGTATCGCCTGCTGGAATGACAGGCCGTCGGCCGGCGCCGGCGCGAGCCTGGCGGCGGCGGTATTCCAGTCGCGGTGGCCGAGTTCGGCCGCGACCAGCTCGAGGCTCGCGGCATGGGGTATGTCGATATTCCGCTCGGCCAGCGCCGAACGCAGGCGCTTGGCCATTCCTTTGGCTTGTTCGATGGTCGGCATGACGGTTCCTCGCGCCGGCAACGGGTCATCGGGGCTCGCATTACCGATCCATCGCCGGGCGGACCAGCCGATTGAGATCGCGTCTCGATGCCTTCACCTCATCCCTGCGGACGCGAGCGGCTGGCGACATCTGCCGACCGTGAAAATGACAGGGGCCGGTCGGCAGTGTCAACTAGCCGGCGGGGCACAAAAAAAGGGCGATGGCTGTTGAGCCACCGCCCCTTTCGTTGGCGCAGAAGCGACTAGAACTTCATGCGGGCACCGACACGCATGTAGCGGCCGATGATGCCGGCCTGCGACCAGGTCGGGTTGTAGTTGATCGCCGCATAGTTCGCCGGGTTGAGCGGCGGCTTGCGGTTGGCGACGTTCAGGACGTTGGCATAGAAAGTGAAGTTGTCGTTGACCTTGTACGCGGCGACCAGGTCGACCTGGACGAAGCTCTTGGTCCGGCAGAACGCCGGGTCGTACAGGGCATCGTCGCAGGTCGTCGCGCCGGCACCGTTCTGGTCCTCGGCCACCGACTTGTAGCCGCTGGTGTAGTAAGCGGTGGCGGTCAGCGAGGCGGCGCCGACCTCGACGGTGTTCTGCCAGTTGCCGCGCCAGCGTGGCGTACCCGCGCCCGACGACAGGACGTAAGGTGCCTGCGTGCCGACATAGTGCAACGTCGTGCCGTCACCCGGCTGGAAGTCGAACTTGTTGATCCGCGTCACCTCGACGGCGCTGGTGAACTTGAAGCTGTCGCTGACCGGGATCTGCGCGATCGCGGACACGTCGATGCCCGAGGTCTTCAGCGCCGCCGCGTTGACGTACGGCGAGTTGACCAGGAGGATGCGGCGCGTCGCGTTGGGCAGATCGGGGTCGGCGGCATCCTGCGTCACGGTATAGCCGGCGGGCAGGGCGGTGCCGGCGTAATAGGCGTCGATGGCGTTGTTCGCCAGCGGGCCGCCGGTGATCACCCGGGTCTTCTTGATGTTGTAATAGTCGGCCGTCAGGCTGAGCCAGCGGGTCGGCTGGATCACTACGCCGCCGGTGAAGCTGCGCGACTTCTCGGGCTTGAGGTCGGGGTTCGACACGGTGTTGAAGCCGATCGAATAGCTCTGGACGTAGGCGTTGTTGCCATGCTCGTCGATGACCTCCTGGGGAGGCCGCGTCGTGGTGAAGCCGACAACCGAGCCCGAGCCGTTCTCGGCAAAGCTGGGAGCGCGGAAGCCCTTGGAGAAGGTGCCGCGGATCGCCAGCTGCTTGATCGGCGTGAACTTGGCGCCGATCTTGGGCGAGAAGTTGCTGTAGCCCTCCGAATAATGGTCGTAGCGGCCCGAGCCGTTGATCTCGAGGGTGGACAGCACCGGCGCGTTGACCTCGAAATACGCCGACGAGACGGTGTGACTGCCCGACGCCGAATAGGAGTTGAGGTTGATCGTCGCGAGGTTGGCGTTCTGGTTCGGATCGTTGACCTTCTCATAGCGCACCGAGCCGCCGACGCCGAGCTGCAGGGCGCCGCCCGGCAACTGGAACAGGTCCTTGGTGATGACGCCCTGGATCATGTCGAGGTCGCTGGTCGCCGAGTTCATCACGTCCGGCGACAGGGCGCTGCGCACCGCGGCGCTGTTCTGATCCGGATTGACGAAGTTGTAGCTGCCGGTGTTGATCGCGTTGGTCAGCCCGGCGATGTTGAGCAGGCCGCGCTGGGTGATGTCGAGCCAGCTGTGCGCCGCGGTGATGTCGGCGCTGTAGGTCCAGCCGTCGCCGAAGCTGCCGTTAATCCCAGCCGCGCCGCGCAGGACATGGCTGTTGGTCGTCGTCGACGCCGCGATGTCGCCGAAGCGGTAGTAGATCAGCGCCGACTGGCCGGCCGCGGCGAACGGGTTGTTGGGATTGAGCTGGCCGTTCGCGAGCAGCGCCGGCAGGGTGATGGTCTGCGTGTTGATCGGGTTGGCGGACCGGATCGACGCCGGGAGCCCCTGTGACTCGACCTTGCTCTGGTAATAGGAGCCGGTGACATAGGCCTGGGTGTTGTCGTTGACCTGGAACGTGCCGTGGACGGTGACGCCGTACCGGGTCTGGTCCGGCTGGATGGTACCGTACTGGCCGTTGTTGTTCTGCTCGCAATAGGAGCCGCCCGCGGTCGTCGCGCTTGGGGCGTTGGTGTGCGCGATGGTGCCGGCGCCGCAGCCGTTCGGGTTGAGGACCTGGTACGGCAGGCTGCTGATCGCGGCGCCGGTCAGGATGTTGCCGGGCGTGTTGAGGTTTGCGGGACGGACGACGGCGCTGGTCGTCGCGCCGGGGCCGACGGCACCGGCGTTGTTGTTGACGCCACCGATCGAGGTCAGGTCGTCGGTGTTGAACGGAAAGCCGCGGTCGCGGGCCAGGATCTGCGAGTCATGCTGGTACTCGCCGTTGATGTAGACGTTGAAGCCCTTGGTATCGAGGTCGCCGGTGCCTGCGGTGAAGGTCAGGCGCTGCTCGCCGCCATCCTTGCGGCTGGAGATGCCGCCCTCGGCAGTGGCCTCGATGCCGACGACCTGCTTCTTGAGGATCAGGTTGACGACGCCGCCGATGGCATCTGCGCCATAGGTCGACGAGGCGCCGTCCTTGAGGACCTCGACGCGCTCGACGATGCTCTGCGGAATGCTGTTGAGGTCGACGAAAGCGCGCTGGCCGTCATCCGCGAGCGGATAATTGGCGGTGCGCAGGCCGTCGATCAGGACCAGCGTCGAGTTGACCGACAGGCCGCGCAGCGAGACCGCAGCCGAGCCGGCGCCGAAGCCGTTGGTGAACGAGGTCGGGATCGAGCCGCTGCTGTCGGCGGAGATCGAGCGCACCGCATCGGCGACGTTGGTGATGCCGGCGTTGTTGAGGCGCTCCTGGGTCAGCACAGTGACCGGCGAGGGCGTCTCGGTGTTGGTGCGGCGGAACACCGAGCCGGTGACGACGATCGTCTCGGCATCGTTGCTCTGCGCGGTCTGGATGCCGGCCGGGGTGGCGGCGGCGCCGGACTGGGCGCCACCGGCGGTCGCGGCCGGGGCGCTGGTGTCAGGTGTGACGGACTGGGCGTAGGTCGAAGTGCCCACGACCCCGGCAAGCAGGATCGTCGAGCCAAGCATCTTCAAGCGGAAACTGGATTTCATCAGGAAACGGCCTCATTGCAAACACCGCCCCCAAGGCCCCATTGAGCCGCCGGACGGAGTTGTGCAAAAGCCGTTACGCCAACGTTTATAAATTCTTCGCGACATGTTGCGGCAGTACCACTGCCATATCGCGAGCGGAATTAATGGACCTCAGATGAACGGCCAGATCGCGCTGGAGGCGACGACGAAGCTGGCGACGACGATGCCGCCGGCCAGTAGGCGCCCGCCATGCAGCCGCGACCACAGCAGGAAGCCGGTGATGCTCATGGTGATCAGCGCGCCGGCGATGGTGTCGAGGAACAGCACCCAGGCGACGCCCAAACCGACGCCCTTGTGGAAGTTCTTGATGGTACCGAAAAAGCCGTTGCTGTCGCGCTTTGCCGAGACGAAGGGCGCGCCCGGGACGTAGCTGACCGTAACCTTGCCATCGGGCATGGTGAATTCGCGCACCCACTTCTCGGGCTCGGCGACGGCCTGGCCGTTGAAGCTGTGACGCTCCCCGCCTGCACCACCGCCTTCACCGCCACCTGCACCGCCGCCCTCACGACCGCGACCACCACGTCCACCGGGGCCTTCGCCGCCGGGCCGACCCCGGGGTGCCTTGCCCTCGGCGCGCAGGTCGAGCGCTGCCTTGGCCCAGACGCCCAGCGCGTCGGCATCGGCGATCTCGCCGGGCTTCACGGCAATGTCGACGGCGCTGATCTCGATCGGCTCGCCGCTGACGATCTTCAACTTCTCGGTGCGGTGGTTGAGCAGGAAGCCGCTGGTGCCCATCATCAGGAACAGCAGCGCCCCCCAGAAGCCGGTCCAGGCGTGGATCTTCTTGAGCCAGTTGATGACCTTGGCGCGCTGCCAGGCCTTGGGCACGAACAGCAACCCGGACTGGTTGAGGCGTGGAAGAGCGAAAGCCATGAATGTCCCTAGAGTTCGGCGCTGCGGCGCAGCAGATTGTGATAGACGTTGGTCAGGCGGATGATGTCGGGGTCGCCCTGGCCGCGTTCGGCGGCGAGCGACTGGATCGCGGTGTCCAGTTCGAACAGCGTAGCACGGTCGTCGCCGGACCGGATCATGCTTTGGACCCAGAAGAACGACGCGATGCGCTGGCCGCGCGTCACGGGCTCGACGCGGTGCAGGGTCGACGCCGGATAGAGCAGCATGTGGCCGGCGGGCAGCTTGATGCCCGGGCGATCCTCGACGACCAGCTCGCCGCCGTCGTAACTGTCGGGGTCGGCCAGGAACAGCGTCGCCGACAGGTCGGTCCGGATGCGGAAGTCGCTGCCGCGGCGGATGCGGATGGCATTGTCGACATGGGTTCCGAAGGCGTGGCCGATGCCGTAGCGGTTGAACAGCGGCGGGTAGACGCGCAGAGGCAGCGCGGCGGCGACGAACAGTGGCGTGCGTCCCAGCGCGTCGAGCACGATGTCGCCGGCCTCGCGTGCCGCCGCCGAGGCTTCGGGTAGCTGGACGTTGTGCTTGGCCAGCGCCGACTGGCCGCCGGAGGTGGCGTTGCCGTCGACCCAGTCCGCCGCGTCGATGATGGCACGCACCCGCGTGACTTCGACGGCGCTCAACACGTCGGGAATGGCCAGCATCATGCTGCAAGTCCCTGCAGGCGTGGGTCGGTCGCCCGCTGCAGCCAGTCGCGCACCTGCCCGCGAAAACGGTCGTTGCCACCCGCCAGCGCGCGTTCCAGCCACGGCAGGGCGGCATCGACGTCGCCTGCCGCGATCAGCATGCGGGCGTGATTGAACTGGCCGCGGAAGTCGCCACCCGCGGCGGCGCGGGCATAATGCCCGGCGGCGGTGGCGAGGTCGCGGACGACGACCCAGCCATCCTCGTGGAAGCTGCCGAGGAAGTTCATCGCCTTGGCATTGCCCAGCGCCGCGGCCTTGCCGAACCAGCCGAGCGCCGCGACCCGGTCCTCGGCGATGCCGGCGCCGAGCGTCAGCGCCGTCGCATAATTGTACATGCCCCAGTCCAGCCCGCGCTCCGCCGCGACCTTGAACCATGCCGCCGCTGCCGGCTTGTCGATCATCGTGCCCCAGCCGAGATCGTGGCAGCGGCCGACCATGTTGATCGCCGCCAGATGGCCCTGTTCGGCAGCCGCGGCGAACCAGCCGAACGCCGCCACGGCGTCGACGGCGACGCCGCGTCCGTCGAGGAGCATCTGGCCATAGATCGCCTGCGCCTCAGCCGAGCCGGCACGCGCGGCGTCACCGATGAACGTCGCCGCCTCCCCGGGAGAACCGGACAGGCGGCGGACGATTTCGTCGGCGTCGAGCGCGTTGATCTGGGCGATGTCGGAAATGCGGCAACCCCTCAGTATTTGACCGTGACCGTGCCGAAGGCGCTGCGGCCCGCGGCAATGGTGGCGTAGTGGCTGGCGTAGGCCTGGCTGAAATAGGCCTTGTCGGTCAGGTTCTGCACGTTGACCGACAGGTCGATGGCGTCGCTGATCTTGTAGCCGACGCGGGCATCGAAACGCCAGTATGACGGCACCGCACGCTCGATGACCTTGGTCGCCGGGTTGACGGTGATGACGCCCGTGGTGCTCTGCGTCGCGGTGCGGTTGTCGGAATAGCCGCCGAACACCCGGCTGCTGTAAAAGGCGCCACCGCCGATCGTGAGCTTGTCGAACAGGCTGTAGTTGCTCCAGATCGTGAAGCTGTGCTTGGCGGTCTGCGGAAACTGCTTGCCGGTGTTGACCGAGATCACCGGGATGGCGGTGGCCGGGGCGCCCGGACCGTTGGCGGCGACTGCCAGCGAGGTGAAGCCGCCGTCGACGATCTTGGCATCGAGGTAGGTGTAGCCGCCGAAGACGTTCCAGCCCTTGACGATGTTGCCGTTGAAGCCGAGCTCGACGCCGCGGATGCGCCGCTTGCCGATGAAGGCGACGGTGTTGGCGTCGATGGTGACGCGGGCATTGTTGGTCTTGGTCTGGAACACCGCCGAAGTCAGCGACAGCTGGCCGTCGAACAGGTCGGCCTTGGCGCCGATTTCGGACGACTTGCTCTTCTCGACCTTGAGGCTGTTGAAGATCGCCAGCGCGCCGGCGGTGGCGGTCGTGCCGAGCGCGTTGGCCTCCTGGCCTTCGCCGAGCAGGCTGTTCGGCGGCGTCGCCGAGGTTGCATAGGATGCATAGATGCTGGTCGTCGCCGTCGGCTTGAACACCGCGCCGACCTGGTAGTTGAACAGATTGTCGGTGCGCTTCAGCGAGAAGGTGCTGGTCGCGGTGATCGGCTGGCCCGGCGTGATCTTGGAGGCGAAGCTGTCATAGCGGGCGCCGAGGTTGAGGATCAGGTTCGGCAGCAGCGTGATCGAGTCGAACGCATAGACCGCCTGGGTGTTGGCGTCGTTCTGGGTTTCGGCGATCGCCAGGGTCTTGACGATCGGCGCGGCGACGTTGGACGTGTCGCTGGCGTAGTTGACCCAGGGTGCGTTCGGGTTCGGGTTGAACAGGTCGACGCAATAGCTGCGGGCGACCGTGGCCGGATTGCACCGCGGACTGATCGTCGAACCCGACGAGAACAGCTCGTTGCCCGCTGCGTTGGTGAAGCCGCGGGTGACATAGGCGCCGCGCCGCGCCTTCTCCACCGACAGCTCGACGCCGACGGCAAAGCTGTGCTGAATCCCGCCGGTGTCGAACTTCCCGTACAGGTCGGTCTGGTTGATCAGGCTGTCGGTATAGCCGTAGCGGGTGTTGGCGCGGGTCCAGACCTGGCCGGTGCCATAGACGTTGCCGGTGCTGTCGTCGGGCAGGGTGAAGATATACGACTGGTTGGTGTGGCTGTAGCGCGAGGTGTTGCGCAGCGTGATGCCGCCGAAATCATGTTCGGCCCGCAGCGTCGCCTGGTCGGTCGTCGCCTTGCGGAAGTCGCGGTCGACGAGACCGTAGAAGGTCGAGCGATCGACCTTGCCGGTGCGGCCGTTGGCCGTGGTGACGGTGCCGAGCGCCGGCTCCGACAGGCTGGTGCCGAGGTTGGGCGTGTTGCCGATGGTGTAGAGGAACGGGATGCCGCTGTCGGGCAGTTCGTTCGACTTCAGATGATAATAGGCCGCGGTCAGGCGGGTCGGGGTGCCGAGGCCGATGGTGATCGACGGCGCGAAGCCCCAGCGCTTCTGGAAGACCTCGTCGCGACCGGCGACGTCCTGGTCGTGCCATGCACCCGCCAGGCGGACGGCGACATGCTCGGCGATCTTGTAGTTCACGTCGCCGGCGACGCGCTTGTAGTCGTCGGTGCCATAGCTGACGGCGACTTCGGCGAAATTGCGGTCGCGCGGCAATTTCGAGATGATGTTGATCGAGCCGCCGGCCGAGCCGCGCCCGCCGAGGGTCGAATCCGAGCCGCGGACGATCTGCACCTGCTCGACGTCGAAGATCTCGCGACTTTGCGCACCGATATCGCGGACGCCATCGAGATAGGTCGAGCCCTGGCTGTCGTTGCCACGGATGAACGGGCGGTCGCCGATCGGATTGCCGCCCTCGGCGGCGCCGAAGGTGATGCCGGGAACGGTGCGCAGCGCCTCGACCAGCGTCGCGGAACCGGTTTCCTTGATGACTTCCTTGTCGAGCACGACGACCGAGCGCGGCGTATCGAGCAGCTTGGCCACGGCCTTCGGCGTGTCGGCCTGGACATTGGCGTGGCTGGCGGCGCTGCCCGTCACGATGATCGTCTCGCGGGCTGCATCGGCGGCATCGGCGGCGGCGTCCGCGGCCTGCGCAGTGTCGGTCGCGATGAACCCGACACATCCGAGCGCGAGGAATGCCGGCAGTGCGAATAGCTTGTTCGTGTCGGTCAACTTGATGCCCCTATATGCTCGACGGGGTTGCTATCGCGAGTCGTTCGCAGTGTCAAACTGTTGCGAATGATTATCACGATCATGATTTATTTCGGGAACGAAAGTGCTTTCCGAGACACAGCGGCGGAGTTATCGTTACGGCAGTGGAGTAGGTGTATGATTAGCTTCGACCTGGTGATTTTCGGGCTGCTGGCGTTGGGAACGGCGTCGCCGCCTCGCGCGCCGCTGGTCGAGCCGCCGCCGACGTCGGACCTCTCCGTGTTCTCGGGACCGCAGCGTCTGGTGTCGCTGCCCGGCGGTCGACGCATGAACATCTATTGCACCGGCAGCGGCGGGCCGACCGTCATCCTGGAGGGCGGCTGGACCAGCTGGACCTCCTATTGGCGCAAGGTCCAGCCCGCCGTGGCACGGACGACACGGGTCTGCAGCTACGACCGCGCCGGCTATGGCTTCAGCGATCCCGGCCCGATGCCGCGCACCGCCGCCGCGATCGCCGACGACCTGGCGGCCCTGCTCAAGGCGGCGCAGGTCCCCGGCCCTTATGTCCTCGTCGCTCATTCTGCGGGCGCGCTCGACGTCCGGCTGTTCGCCAGCGAGCACCCGTCGCAGGTCGCCGCGATGATCCTGGTCGAGCCTGCCGTCGAGTATCAGGACCGCGAGCTCGGGCTGGTGTCGAAAGCCTATGCCGCCAGCGCCGCCGCCTTTGCCCGCGACGTCCAGGCCTGCGCCGAGGCCGTCATCGACAACCGCCCGATGCCCGGCGGCACCGCCGCGGCGCTGTGCATCAGCCCGCCCGCCCAGGCCATGCCGGCGGCGGTGTCCGAGGCGGTTCGCAAGCTGGAGCTGTCGGAGGGCTACCAGCGCACCGCCGCGTCCGAGCTGGCGAACTACGGCGGCACCAGCAGCGCGCAGGTCGAGCAGGCGCGGCACAGCCTGGGCAAGCTGCCGCTGCTGGTGCTGACCGCGGCGAACAGCATGGACGATCCGACCCTGCCCGCCGACGAGCAGGCCGCGGTGACCGAGACCTGGTGGGGCCTGCACGACGCGGTCGCCAAGCTGTCGACGGCGGGCAAGCACCGGCTGGTCACGGGCAGCGATCACTTCGTGCCGATGCAACAGCCGCAGGCGGTCATCGACGCGATCGCCGGCATGGTCGCCGGGGTCCGCGCCACCGCGCTTCCCGCAATCGCTGCGACCAGTCCCGGCCACTAACCTCGCGGGCCAATCGCCGCGCCGGCGAATTAACCATGGCAGAGGCTGTTCCGCCGCGCCTTTCGGGGTATCGGTAGCTGTGCCGTCGTACTGACCATCTTGCACCCGGAGCACTCATGGCCGACGATTTTGCGACATCATCCGTTCCGGCACCCCGGCGTCGTCGCTGGGGCTCGGTGGTCATGGTGGTCATCGCGATCCTGGCGGGGGCCGGCTTCCTGTATTGGCTGACGCATCGCCCGCCCGCCGAGGATGCGAGCGGATTCGGCGGTGGTGCGGGCGGTGGCGGCGGCGGTCGCGGCGGTCCGGGCGGTGGTCGCCGGCCGCCGACGACGGTCGGCATCTTCAAGGTCATCCAGGCCGATGTGCCGCTGACGGTCGATGCGCTCGGCACGGTGACCCCGCCGGTGACCGCGACGGTACGCACGCGCATCGCCGGGACCCTCGACAAGGTGCTATTCAGCGAGGGCCAGGAGGTCCGCGCCGGCCAGTTGCTCGCCGAGGTCGATCCGCGACCCTATAAGCTCGCGCTCGACCAGGCGCAGGGCGCGCTGGCCCGCGATGTCGCGCAGCAGAAGCAGGCGAGGGCGGACCTCAACCGCTACCAGACGCTGCTCCAGCAGGATTCGATCGCGCGCCAGCAGGTCGACACCCAGTCGGCGCTGGTCGGCCAGCTCGGCGGCACCATCGCCACCGACCAGGCGGCAGTCGGCGTCGCCAAACTGAACCTCGCCTATACCCGCATCACCGCGCCGGTGTCGGGGCGCGTCGGCCTGCGCCAGGTCGATGTCGGCAATTACGTCACTACCGGCGACGCCAACGGCATCGTCGTGGTCACCCAGGTCCACCCGATCGACGTCGTCTTCACCCTGCCCGAGGCGCAGCTGCCGCGGGTCGCCGCCGGGGCGCGCAAGGGCAAGCTGCCGGTCACCGCCTTCGACCGCGGCGGCGGCACGGTGCTGGCGCAGGGCCAGTTCTCGACCTTCGACAACCGCGTCGACGTCGCCACCGGCACGGTCAGCGCCAAGGCGCGCTTCAGCAATGCCGACAGCACCTTGTTTCCCAACCAGTTCGTCAACATCCGGCTGACCTACGACACGCTGCAGAACGTCACCGTCGTCCCGACCACCGCGATCCGCAACGGCCCGCAGGGCACCTTCGTCTATGTCGTCAAGCCCGACCGCACCGCCGAGCTGCGCGTCGTCAAGACCGGTGCCGCCGCCGGCGACCAGGTCGCGGTCCT
This sequence comes from Glacieibacterium sp., assembly GCF_965200405.1. Classification (GTDB taxonomy): domain Bacteria; phylum Pseudomonadota; class Alphaproteobacteria; order Sphingomonadales; family Sphingomonadaceae; genus Glacieibacterium. Next base: position 3,573,649 of record NZ_OZ241356.1, on the reverse strand, counting down.
GACCGGCCTGAAGGTCGGCGAGACCGTGGTGACCGAGGGTGCCGACCGCCTCACCGATGGCGGCAAGGTCGTGCTGCCCGGCGACAAGCCGTCGTTCGGCGCCGGCCGCGGCCGCGGTCGCGGTGCCGGTGCTGGTGCCGATGCTGGCGGCTCCGGTGCGGAGGGCGGACAGCGTCGCCACCGCCGCGATGGTGCCGGTGCGGGCGCAGCGCCCGCCGCTGCCCCCGCCGCGCAGTGACCGAGGTCGCGCAGACCCCAGCAGCCGATCCGGCGCGGGTCACCGGCGGGGTCAACCCGTCGGCGCCGTTCATCCACCGCCCGGTGGCGACGGCGCTGCTGATGGTGGCGATCCTGCTGGCCGGCATCGTCGGCTACAAGTTCCTGCCGCTGTCGGCGCTGCCCGAGGTCGATTATCCGACGCTGGTCGTCCGCACCACCTACCCGGGGGCCAGCCCGGAGGTGATGAGCGCCACCGTCACCGGCCCGCTGGAGCGCCAGTTCGGCCAGATGGCGGGCCTCAAGCGCATGTCGTCGGTGTCGTCGGGTGGCGCCTCGGCTATCACCCTGCAATTCGGCCTGGCCGGCACGCTGGACGTGGCGGAGCAGGAGGTCCAGGCGGCGATCAATGCGGCATCGTCGCTGCTGCCCGCCGACCTGCCGGCACCGCCGGTCTATTCCAAGGTCAACCCGGCCGACGCGCCGGTGCTGTCGCTCGGCGTCACCTCCGCCACCCGGCCGCTGACCGAGGTCCAGAACCTGGTGGACGAGCGCATCGCGCAAAAGCTGTCGCAGGTCGCGGGTGTCGGACTGGTGACCCTGTCGGGCGGCCAGCGCCCCGCCGTGCGCATCCAGGTCAATACCGCCCAGCTGGCATCCTACGGACTGTCGATGGAGCAACTCCGCACGACCATCGCCAACGCCAATGCCAACGCCGCCAAGGGCAGCTTCGACGGCCCGACGCGCAGCTATGCGATCAACGCCAACGATCAGCTGGCGACGGCGCAGGACTATGCCGACCTCGTCGTTTCGTATCGCAACAACGCGCCGCTGCGGCTGTCCGACGTCGCCACCATCGTCGACGGCGCCGAGAACACCCGGCTGTCGGCGCTGATGGGCGATACCCCCGCGATCATCGTCGACGTCCAGCGCCAGCCCGGCGCCAACGTCATCTCGACGGTGGCGCAGATCAAGCTGCGCCTGCCCGACCTCGAGGCGCAGCTGCCCGCCGACGTCCATATTACCCTGCTGGCGGACCGCACCGAGGGCATCCGAGCCTCGGTCCACGATACCCAGCTGGAGCTGCTGTTCGCGGTCGGGCTGGTCGTGCTGGTGATCTTCCTGTTTCTCGGCTCGTGGCAGGCAACGCTGATCGCCGGCCTGTCGGTGCCGCTGTCGATCATCGGCACCTGCGGCGTGATGTACATGCTGGGCTACAGCCTCAACAATCTGACGCTGATGGCGATGACCATCGCCACCGGCTTCGTCGTCGACGACGCCATCGTCGTCATCGAGAACATCAGCCGCTTCCGCGAGGAGGGCAAGCGGCCGTTCGAGGCGGCGCTGGAAGGCGCGCGCCAGATCGGCTTCACCATCATCTCGCTGACCGTGTCGCTGATCGCGGTGCTGATCCCGCTGCTGTTCATGGGCGACGTCGTCGGCCGGCTGTTCCGCGAGTTTGCAGTGACGCTGGCGGTGACCATCGTCATCTCGGCGATCGTCGCGCTGACGCTGGTGCCGATGATGTCGGCGCGCCTGCTCAAGGACCATAAGGAGCCCAGCGGCAACGGCATCGTGGCGCGCAGCCAGCGTGGTTTCCAGATGCTGCTCGATAAATACGAAGGCGGCCTCGACTGGGTGCTGGCGCGGCAGGGGCTGACGATGATCGTCGCGCTGGTGACGCTGGGCCTGACGGTGGCGCTGTACGTGGTCATCCCCAAGGGCCTGTTTCCGGTGCAGGACACCGGCCAGTTGCAGGGCGTGCTGCGGATGGACCCCGGCGCCTCGTTCGCCCGCGTCGGCATGATCCAGGGACAGGTGGCGCAGGCGCTGCTGCGCGATCCCGACGTCGTGTCGCTCAGCGCCTTCATCGGCGTCGACGGGCAGAACTCGACGCTCAACTCCGGCCGGCTGCTGATCAACCTCAAGAGCAAGGGCGACCGCACCGGCAGCCAGGCCGCGGTGATGTCGCGCCTGGTTCGCCGCGCCCGCGACGTGGCGGGGGCGGAGCTTTACCTCCAGCCGGTACAGGACCTGACGATCGAGTCCGAGACCGGGCCGACGCAGTTCCGCTTCTCGCTGCAGGGCGCCGACCCGGCGCTCGTCGGGAAATGGTCGGAGACGCTGGCGGCCCGCCTCGCCAAGCTGCCGCAGTTGCGCAACGTTATCGCCGACGGATCGGCCACCGGCCCGGCGCTGACCATCGCCATCGACCGCGCCGCTGCCGCCCGCGTCGGCGTCACCGCCAGCGCCGTCGACGAGGCGCTGTACAACGCCTTTGGTCAGCGCATCATCTCGACGATCTTCACCCAGACCAACCAGTACCGCGTCATCCTGGAGGCGACGCCGGGCCTGTTGACCTCGGCCGACACGCTGACGCGCTTCTATGTGCCGTCGTCGTCGGGCCAGCCGGTGCCGCTCGGGACCTTCGCCACGGTGACCCAGGCGCAGTCGCCGCTCGCCGTCGCCCGCGTCGCGCAGTTCCCCGCGGCGACCATCGGCTTCGATCTCGCGCCCAGCGTCTCGCTGGGCAAGGCGGTCGATGCGATCACCGCCGAGGAAGCACGCGCCGGCATGCCCGCCGCGATCTCGACGACTTTCCTGGGGGCCGCCGACGCCTTCCGCAGCGCGCTCGGCAACCAGCTGTGGCTGATCCTGGCGGCGGTGGTCTGCGTCTATATCGTTCTCGGCGTCCTGTACGAAAGCTGGGTCCATCCGGTGACCATCCTGTCGACGCTGCCGTCCGCCGGCCTCGGCGCGCTGCTCGGCCTGTGGCTGACCGGCAACGACCTCGGGGTCATCGGCATCATCGGGCTCGTGCTGCTGATCGGCATCGTCAAGAAGAACGCGATCATGATGATCGACTTCGCGCTGGACGCGGAACGCAACCACGGCATGGACCCGGTCAACGCGATCCGCCAGGCGGCGCTGCTGCGCTTCCGCCCGATCCTGATGACGACGATGGCGGCGATCTTCGGCGCGCTGCCGTTGATGCTCGGCTCCGGCGCCGGGTCCGAACTCCGCCACCCGCTCGGCATCGCCATCGTCGGCGGCCTGATCGTCAGCCAGTTGCTGACGCTGTTCACGACGCCGGTGATCTACCTCGGCTTCGACCGTCTCGGCGCCCGGATGCGGGGCGGACGCGGCGAGCAGCCGATACCGGTCGCCAGCCCGGCCGCGGGTCCCGCATGAACCTGTCGGCGCCCTTCGTCAGCCGGCCGATCGGCACGATCCTGCTGCTTGTCGGGCTGTTGCTCGCGGGCATCGCGGCGTTCTTCGTGCTGCCGATCTCGCCGCTGCCGCAGGTCGACTTCCCGACCGTCTCGGTCAGCGCCAGCCTGCCCGGCGCCAGCCCCGACACCATGGCGACCAGCGTCGCGACGCCGCTCGAACGCCGCCTCGGCACCATTGCCGACGTCACGGAAATGACCTCCAACAGCGGTCTCGGCAGCGCCCGCATCACCCTGCAGTTCAACCTCGGCCGCGAAATCGACGGCGCCGCGCGCGACGTCCAGGCGGCGATCAACGCCGCCCGCGCCTACCTGCCGTCGACGCTGCGCTCCAACCCGACCTACCGCAAGGTCAACCCCGCCGACGCGCCGATCATGATCCTGGCGCTGACCTCCAAGACGCGCTCGCCCGGCCAGATCTACGACGCCGTCGCCACCGTGCTCCAGCAACAGTTGCTCCAGGTCGAGGGCGTCGGCGATGTCGAGCTCGGCGGCGGCTCGCTGCCCGCCGTGCGGGTCGAGCTCAACCCGACGCAGCTCGCATCCTATGGCATCGCGCTGGAGGACGTGCGCGCCGCGATCCAGTCGTCGAACGCCAACCGTCCCAAGGGCTCGGTCGAGAGCGGCGGCACCCATCTGCAGATCTACACCAACGACCAGGGCATCACCGCCGCCGACTACCGCGACCTGCCGATCGCCTATCGCAACGGCGCCGCCGTCCGCCTCGACGACATCGCCAGCGTCACGGACTCGGTCGAGGACACCCGCACCACCGGCCTGTTCAACGGCGAGCCCTCGGTCGTCGCGATCATCAGCCGCCAGCCCGGTGCCAACATCATCGCCACCGTCGACGCGGTGAAGCGCCAGTTGCCGACGCTGCGCTCGGCGCTCCCCGGCGACGTCGACCTGCAGGTCGCATCGGACCGCACCATCACCATCCGCGCCTCGCTGCGCGAGGTCGAGATCACGCTGCTGATCGCCACCCTGCTGGTCGTCGCGGTGGTCAGCATTTTCCTCGGCTCGTGGCGCGCGACGGTGGTGCCGGCGGTCGCGGTCGTCGCCTCGCTGGCCGGCACGCTGGGGGTGATGTGGCTGCTCGGCTTCTCGCTCAACAACCTGTCGCTGATGGCGCTGACGGTCGCCACCGGCTTCGTCGTCGACGACGCCATCGTCGTGCTGGAGAACATCAGCCGCTACGTCGAAAAGGGCATGAAGCCGTTCGATGCGGCGCTGAAGGGCGCCAAGGAAGTCGGCTTCACCGTCATCTCGATCTCGATCAGCCTGGTCGCGGTGTTCATCCCGCTGCTGTTCATGGGCGGCATCGTCGGGCGGCTGTTCCGCGAATTCGCCATCACCCTGTCGGCGGCGGTGCTGATCTCGTTGGTCATCTCGCTGACCGCGACGCCGATGCTGGCAGCGCTGCTGCTCAAGCAGCGCGACAAGCCGGTCCCGGCCGCCGACGCGCCCGAGCCTGCCAAGCCCGGCTGGTTCGCGCGGCGCTTCGCCTGGGTCGAGGGGCGCTATGCCGTCGCGCTCGACTGGTCGCTGAGCCACGTCGGGCTGGTCGTGGTCATCCTTTTCGCGACGCTGGCCTTCAACGTCTATCTGTATGTCGCCATTCCGAAAGGCTTTTTCCCGCAGCAGGATACCGGCCAGCTGCAGGGCGGGCTGCGGACCGACCAGAGCATCAGCTTCCAGGCGATCCGCGGCAAGCTCAAGCAGATCGTCGACATCGTCCGCCACGATCCCGCCGTCTCGACAGTGGTCGGCTTCACCGGTGGCGGTCGCGCCGGCGGCGGCTTCATGCAGGTCCAGCTCAAGCCCCGCTCCGAGCGCAAGGACGACAGCGCCGCCGTCATCAAGCGGCTGCGCCCCAAGCTGGCGCGCGTTACCGGTGCCGCGACCTTCCTGACGCCGGTGCAGGATGTCCGCATCGGCGGGCGCCAGTCGAACTCGGGCTATCAATACACTCTGGAGAGCGACGACACCGACCTGCTCGCCACCAGCGCCCGGCGGCTGGCAGAGCAGCTCAAGACCGAGCCGCTGCTTACCGACGTCGATTCCGACCAGCAGCTCAGCGGCGTCGAGGCCTATGTCGATGTCGACCATTCGCGCGCTGGGCGGCTGGGCATCACGGCGCGCGACGTCGACAATGCGCTGTACGACGCCTTCGGGCAGCGCCAGGTCTCGACGATCTACCGCGCCCTCAACCAATACCATGTCGTGATGGGCGTCGCGCCGGAGTTCGCCGGCTCGCCCGAGGCGCTGAAGGGCGTCTATGTCCCCGCCCGCGCCGCCGTCACCACCACCGGCACCGCCGTCGCCGCCGCGGCCGACGCGCTATCCGCCTCGACCTCCGGCCAGCCCGTCGCCGTACCCGGCGGCAGCGCCGGGCAGGCGGGTGCGGCCTCCACCGGCAGCGCGCTCAGCGGCGCCCGGACGACGATGGTGCCGCTGTCGACCTTCGCCCGCTTCAGCCAGCGCCCGACGGCGACCTCGGTCAACCACCAGGACGGCTCGCCCGCGACGACGATCAGCTTCAACCTGGCGCCCGGCACCAGCCTCAGCCAGGCCAAGACCGCGATCGCCGCCGCCGAAGCTCGGCTCGCCTTCCCATCCAACGTCGTCGGCACCTTCGCCGGCACCGCCAAGGCCTTTGAAGACAGCAACAAATCGACCCCGCTGCTCATCCTTGCAGCACTGGTGGTGATCTATATCGTCTTGGGAATGCTGTACGAAAGCCTGATCCACCCGCTCACCGTACTCTCCACTCTCCCCTCCGCCGGAGTCGGCGCAGTCATCGCCCTGCTCCTCGCCGGAATGGAGTTCGACATCATCGCCTTGATCGGCATCATCCTGCTCATCGGCATCGTCAAAAAGAATGCCATACTCATCATCGACTTCGCGCTCGAAGCCGAACGCAACCAGGGCATGACTCCCCGGGAAGCAATCCGCGAAGCATCGCTGCGCCGCTTCCGCCCGATCATCATGACGACGCTCGCCGCCCTCCTCGGCGCCGTGCCCCTGGCAATCGGTTTCGGCGAAGGCGCAGAATTGCGCCAGCCACTCGGCGTCGCCATCGTCGGGGGCCTTATCGTCAGCCAGATGCTCACGCTTTTGACCACGCCGGCGATCTACCTCGCCCTCGATCGCTTTCGCAGCCGCTCACCCCGCGAGCTCCGCGGCGTCGCGGTGGCTGCCTGATATGGAAATGCCGATGATCCGCTCGTCGACGGCTGCGCGCCGGGTGCTGGCTTTGACGATCGTCAGCACTCTCGCCGCCTGCACCGTCGGGCCTGACTACCGCCGACCGGCAACCGTCGCCGCCGTTGCCCCCGCCACATGGAAGGCCGCGCCGGGCTGGGTCCCGGCCCAACCGTCAGATGACAAGCCACGCGCCGAATGGTGGTCGATGTTCGGCGACCCTGTCCTCAACGACCTTGAAGCTCGCGTTCCGCGCGCCAACCAGAATGTTGCTCAGGCGATCGGGGCATTTGAACAGGCGCAGGCCCTCGTCCGCGAAAACCGCGCTGCGCTATTCCCGACGATCGGTATCACGGGCGGCGGAACCTATAGTGGCGGCGGCTCCGGCGGCGGCAATGTCATCAACACTGGCGGCGGCGCGACCACAATCAGTACCGGCAGCGGCGCCCGGGCGCGCTTCGCCCTTGGGGCAAATGCCAGCTGGGTACCTGACTTGTTTGGCTCAGTCCGCCGCAGCATCGAGGGCGCGCGCGATCAGGCTGAGGCAAGCGCCGCCGACCTTGGAAACGTCATCCTAGCCGCCCAGGGAGACCTTGCCACCAACTATGTCGCTCTACGCGGACTGGACGCGCAGGCGGTGCTCTACGCCGAGACGACCGCAGCTTACGAGCGCAACTTGACGATCACCACGAACCGCTACAACGCAGGAGTGTCGGCACGCGCGGACTTGGTGCAGGCGCAGGCACAACTTAAGACCGCACAGGCCAACGCGGTCGACCTTGAGCGGCAGCGTGCAACATACGAGAACGCCATCGCTGTCTTGGTAGGTGAGAACCCGTCGACATTCCGCATCGCACTTGCTGAATGGCGTCCGATCGTACCGCAGGTTGCCGCTGTGCTGCCGTCAACACTCGCAGAACGGCGTCCTGACGTGGCGTCGGCCGAACGTCGGGCGGCTTCGGCAAATGCCAGTATCGGTGTCGCTACCGCGGCGTTTTTCCCCAGTCTGTCGCTGACAGCATCCGGCAACACCTCGGCCAGCGGACTTGGAGGATTGTTTGCTGCGGGCGCTAATTTCTGGTCGTTTGGGGCGTCCGTGGCGCAGACCATTCTTGACTTCGGAGCCCGAAGGGCTCGTGTGGAGCAAGCACGCGCCGTTTATGCGCAGAATGTCGCCGCTTACCGTCAGACAGTTCTGACCGCGCTTGGGGAGGTCGAGAACAACCTGTCTGCGGTCGATGTGCTGGCTCGCGAGGAACTATTGCGCCGAGATGCTTCGGTCGCCGCTGATCGGGCCGAAGCAATTGCTATCAATCAGTACAAGGCAGGGTTGATCGCTTTCACCGACGTGATCACTCTCCAGACTCAAGCGCTGAACGCGCGTTTGACGCTGGTCGCTGCCACCCGCGACCGTCAAGCCGCTGCCGTGACGCTTGTACAATCGCTCGGTGGCGGCTGGTCCGACGCTGCTATTCCAGTTCGAACGTCACATTGACAGTAATCGAGAGAGTCACCTCGCCAGGAACGACCGGCGTATCAGCAGCTTCCATCTTCATCGAGCGAGCCATCATCATAGGCATCGGGCGGGGCTGGTCGCCGCCGCTTTCTGATATCGTCAAGATCCGCTTTATCTTTAGGCCGGCAGCACGGGCATAAAGTTCCGCGCGGCTGCGGGCGGTCGCAACAGCTTGGGTACGTGCCTCGTCAAGCGCGGCATCGGCGGCATCGACGCGGAAGTTTGGTCCGGAAATCGAGTTGGCGCCGGCGCCGACCAACGTGTCGAGCAGCTTGCCGGCCTGATCGATTTTGCGAAGGCGCAGGCTGACGGTGTTGCTTGCCTGATAGCCAGTGAGCAGCGGCGGCTGATTGTCAGCGTATTTATACTGCGGTTGAAGGTTGAGGCCTGCAGTCTGGATGTCCCGCTCCGCAACTCCGGCACGTCGAATTGCAGCGACTACCGCCGTCATTCTCGTCGCGTTGAATGCCATCGCCTGGGCAGCAGTCGCCGCGGTGGTAATCACGCCGCCGGAGAGGTCGACCACATCGGGCGCCCGTAAAGACCGGCCTTCAGCAGAAACCGACAAGGTCGTCACTGCGGGCGCGAGTTGCAGCGTCTGCTGTGCGCCTGCCGGAACAGCGGCGAGTACAGCCGCTGCCAACAGGATTTTGCTCATCGACATATCCTACTCCAAAAAAAGATGCCGCCGACCCTAGCGGGATGGCGGCATCTATTCAGGTTAAGATTGCGGACGTATGAATGCGCCCGCAACGAGTTGTCTAGACGACGTCGCGGCGGCCTATGACCATCCGGTAGATCGCCAGCAGGATTACCGCGCCGATGATCGATGCAATCCAGCCGGGCGCGCTGCCATCAGCGTACCAGCCGAACAGGTGCGAACCGCCCCAGCCGGCGATCAGCGAACCCGCGATGCCGATCAATATGGTGACAATCCAGCCACCCGGATCGCGGCCTGGCATCAACAGCTTGGCGATCGCTCCGACGATAAGACCGATGATGATCCAGCCGATTATTCCGTGTCCACCCATGTAACTGCCTCCATTGTTGCAGCGGTGAAACGCGCGAAGCGGATTCAGGTGCCGGTATGGAATGTAAATGATAATTTGCGAGGGCGGTGTGTTGCTGTCGCGCACTTCGCAGCGTGGTGGATTCGCGCTATATGCGCTTGCCGCGGTGCGTTATCTGTGTAACACAGTGGCTTCAAGTGGGCACGGACGTTATTGATGAATATGCATAACCCTATCGGCCCTGAAATCACCGCCCAGCCCTATCGGCTGGATGAGAATGACGTCAGGCCCGCCGGCCGCCGGCGCTGGCTTGTGCCGCTGGTGATCGCGCTGGTTCTGGTGGCGGTGATTGCCGCCTGGTCATACTATGGCCGTGCCAAGCCGATCGCGCAGACGCCCGCTGCTTTGCCGCAGGTTTCGGTCATCGAGCCGGGTCATTCCATCGTCGCCGATCAGGTCAGCGTTACCGGCTCCATCGCCGCGCGGCGCGACATGCCGGTCGGCGTCCAGGGTGAGGGTGGGCTGGTGACCGCCGTGCTGGTCGATGCCGGGCAGTTCGTCAAAGCCGGCCAGGTGCTCGCGCGGATCGACCAGACCGTCCAGACCCAGCAGCTGGCGCAGATGGCCGCGACGATCGCCAGTGCCCGCGCGGATGCGGCAATCGGCCAGTCGGAGCTCGATCGTGCCGGCAAGCTGGTTGGCAAGGGCTTCATCGCCAAGGCCGATATCGATCGCAAGACGGCGACGCGCGATGCCGCGCTGGCGAAGGTCGAACTGGCCAAGGCGCAGTACGGCGAGGCACAGGCGCGACTGGGCCGGCTCGACGTGCGGGCTCCTGCCGCTGGGCTGGTGCTGGCGCGTAACGTCGAGGCGGGTCAGGTCGTCGGTTCCGGCAGCACCGCGCTGTTCCGGATTGCCGAGGGTGGCATCCTGGAGATGCGGGCCCAGGTTGCCGAGCAGGACATGGCGCGGCTGAAGGTTGGGATGCCCGCCGAAGTCAGCCCGGTCGGCTCGGCTACCGCATATCACGGCCGAATCTGGCTGATCGACCCGGTTATCGACGCCATCAGCCGGCAGGGTATTGCGCGGATCGCGGTGGCCTATGCCCCGGGCCTGCGCGTCGGTGCCTTTGCCAACGCGAACATCGCTGCCGGCGAGGCGAGCCAGCCGGTGCTGCCGCAGTCGGCCGTCCAGGTCGATAGCGAGGGCAGCTACGTCTACGTCATCTCCGGCGACGGCACCGTCGTGCGGCGCGGCATCAAGGTCGGCCGGGTCAGCGACCAGGGCGTCGGCATCTCCCACGGCTTGATCGGCAACGAAAAGGTCGTGGTCAGCGCCGCCGCCTTCCTTCGTCCGGGCGAAAAGATCCGCCCCGTCGCCTTGGCCCGTTAAGCGGCAGGATCCGGAAATGCGCAATATCTCGAGTTGGGCGATCCGCAATCCGATCGTGCCGCTGGTGCTGTTCTTCATGCTGACGTTGGCGGGCATCGTCGCGTTCATGACGATGGACATCAACGGCCAGCCGGAAATCAGCTTTCCGGCTGCGACGGTGATCGTCAACCAGCCAGGCGCCGCCCCCAGCGAGCTCGAAACTCAGGTTACCCAGCGCATCGAGGCGGCGGTCCGCGGCATCAATGGCGTCGACGAGATCAGCTCCTACGTCAGCGAGGGCCTGTCACGGACCAACGTGCAGTTCGCCATAGGCACGCCGGTCGATCGCGGTGTCACCGATGTCCGCGACGCGGTTGCCAACGTCCGCAGCCAGTTGCCCGACGGCATCCTCGAGCCGCAGGTCGTGCGGGTCGATATCTCGGGCGGCCCGATCGCCTTCATGTCCGCCGAAGCCGTCGACATGACGCTGGAGGAGCTGAGCTGGTATGTCGACAACACGGTCGCCAAGCGCCTGCTGTCGATCCCGGGCATGGCGGCGGTCAGCCGCGCCGGTGGCGTCAGTCGCGAAATCCGCGTCATCCTCGATCCGGTCCGGATGCAGTCCTATGGCTTGACTGCGAGCCAGGTCAACGGCCAGCTCCGTCAGGTCAACGTCAATGCTGCCGGTGGCCGGGCCGAGATCGCCGGCTCGGAACAGTCCGTCCGCGTGCTCGGCAACGCCGCCAACGCCCTCGGGCTGGGCGAGACCCAGATCGCGACCGGCAACGGTCGCACCATCCGCCTGTCCGACATTGCCGAGGTCAAGGACCTGTACGCCGAGCAGCGCAGCCTGGCGAAGATGAACGGCCGACAGGTGCTGAGCTTCTCGATCGAGAAGTCGAAGGGTGCATCCGACGTCACCGTCTACGATGCCGCCCAGAAGGCGCTCAACGATCTCCGCAAGGAGAACCCGCGGGTCAAGTTCACGCAGCTGTACACCAGCGTCGACTACACCAAGATCCAGTATCATTCAGCCATCGAGGCGATGATCGAGGGCGCGGTGCTCGCGGTGATCGTGGTCTTCATCTTTCTTCGTGACTGGCGCGCCACGGTCATATCCGCGTTGGCAATCCCGCTCTCGGCGATCCCGGCGTTCTGGCTGATGGACCTGATGGGCTTCACGCTGAACTCGTTGAGCCTGTTGGCACTGAGCCTGGTCGCGGGTGTCCTTGTCGACGACGCGATCGTCGAGATCGAGAACATCGTCCGGCACATGCGCATGGGCAAGACCGCCTATCAGGCCGCCATCGACGCGGCCGACGAAATCGGCTTGGCGGTGTTCGCCACCACCATGTCGATCGTCGCGGTTTTCCTGCCGGTCGGCTTGATGCCCGGCATCAGCGGACAGTTCTTCAAGAACTTCGGGTTTACGGTCGTCGTCGCAGTGCTGCTCAGCCTCGCGGTCGCGCGGCTGATCACGCCGATGCTGGCTGCCTATTTCCTCAAGTCGCACGGCCAGGCGGCGCACGGCGAGGGCAAGTGGGTGCGCTATTACATGCGCCTGCTGCACTGGACCCTGCGCAATCGCTGGTGGACGATGGCGATCGGCGCGGTGGCGCTGGTCTGCACGGTGTGGAGCTTTGCCACGCTGCCGATGACGTTCCAGCCGGCGATGGACACCGACTATAGCCAGGTCACCATCGAGATGCCCCCGGGCTCGACGCTGGCACAGACCACGGCGGTTGCCGACAAGGTCTCCGCAATGTTGCAAGCCTCGCCTGTCGTCGATGCCGCGTTCGCCGAGATCAACGCCAGCAGTGACTCGAGCATGTTCCTGACGCTCAAGAAGAACCGCCCGATGACCAGCGTGGAGTTCGAGCGCTCGTTTGCGCCCAAGCTCCAGGCGATCCCTGATGCACGCGTCTCCTTCCAGTCGCAGAATGGTGGTGGCCTTGGCCGCGACATGACGATCGTGCTGGCCGGCGACGATCCCGTCGTCCTCGACCAGGCAGCGCAGAAGGCCGTGCTGCAGATGCGCAAGGAACTGCCCCAGTTGCGCCAGGTGCGCGTCGAGGGCGACGTCCGGCGGCCGGAGATCACGATCAAGCCGCGCTTCGATATCGCCGCGCAACTCGGCGTGACGACCAGCGCCTTGAGCCAGACCATCCGCATCGCGACGCTGGGTGATATCGACCAGAACGTTGCCAAGTTCTCGCTGTCCGACCGTCAGATTCCGATCCGGGTGGCGTTGAACGAAGAGTCGCGCAAGACCTTGTCGACCATCGAGAACCTGCCGGTGCCGACGGCTGCTGGTGGCTCGGTGCCGCTCAAGGTCGTCGCCGACGTCGGCTTCGGTGCCGGTGCGACGGAAATCCGCCGCTACAATCAGCAGCGCCGCGTCGTCATCGGTGCCGACCTCGCTCCTGGCCTGGTCAGCGGCGACGTCCAGCCCAAGATCGACGCGCTGTCCTCGCTCACGCACCTGCCGCAGGGCGTCGCCAAGATCAAATATGGCCAGGAGAAGTGGCAGGCCGAGCTGATCTTCAACTTCATTCTCGCGGTCGCTGCCGGCGTGCTGCTGGTGTTCGCGGTGCTGGTGCTGCTGTACAAGCGGGTGCTGCCGCCGTTCGTCAACATGGGCTCGCTGCTGCTGGCGCCGCTGGGCGGAGCGATCGCGCTGCACCTGACCGGCAACCCGATCTCGATGCCGGTGTTCATCGGCTTGCTCATGCTCCTCGGCATCGTTGCCAAGAACTCGATCCTGCTGGTCGACTTCGCCATCGAGGAGATGAACAAGGGCACCGACATGTTCGACGCCATCGTCGAGGCCGGGCACAAGCGCGTCCAGCCGATCGTCATGACCACCGTGGCGATGGTCGCCGGCATGGTCCCGGTCGCGCTGTCGCTGTCCGGCGACGGCAGTTCGCGGGCTCCGATGGGCATCGTCGTCATCGGCGGGCTGATCGTCTCGACCGCGCTGACCCTGCTGATCGTGCCTTCGAGCTTCAGCCTGGCGATCGGTGCCGAGCAGTGGCTCGCGCCGCGGCTGCGTCGCTGGTTCACCAACGGCGGCGACGTCGTGCCGGCGCCCCGGCAGGGTCCTGCAGCGATGCCGGCGGAGTGAAACACGACGGGGGCTTCGGCACCGATGATGCCGAGGTGAGTTCTTACGGCGGATGAAAATCAGCCAGCTTGAACCGTTTCGCCTCGTCGGTGCCGAGACGCCGTTCCACCGCATGCGGCTGTTGGCGACGCTGCTGCTGCTGCTGATGGCGGCGGGCTGGGTGGCGGTACTGGCGACACGAGCGCGGTTTCCGCAATACGATACCCAGTTCGGCTATGCGCGCGCCTTCCTCGAGGCGGCGATGATCGGCGGGCTGGCCGACTGGTTCGCGGTCACCGCGCTGTTCCGCCACCCGCTTGGCCTGCCGATCCCGCACACGGCGATCATCCCGGCGAACAAGGACCGCATCGGCGACAGCCTGGCGACCTTCCTCAAGGACAATTTCCTGACGCCCGGCGTCGTCGCGCGGCGGCTGGAAGGTTTCGACCTGGCGGGGATGCTCGGGCGCTGGCTGACCGCGCCGCAGTCGCCCGCCGATGCCAAGGCCGGGCGGTTGCGGCGCTCGCTGGTCAAGCTGCTGATCCAGTTCGCCGGCGCGCTGGACGGCGAGGTCATTTCGCGGCTGCTGGCAGTGACGGTGACCGACCGGCTGCGCGACCGGCCGATCGCGCCGACCCTGGGCCGGCTGTTGTCGCCACTGATCGAGGCAGGACGGCACGAGCCTTTCGTCGAGACGATGATCGGCGCCGCGATGGGCGCCGTCGACGAACGCGCCCAGGACATTCACGCCGCGGTCGCCGCGCGAGCGCCCAAGTACATGCCGGGCTTCGTCGACCGGGGTTATTCCAAAGCCTTCATCGATGCGATCCAGGATCATCTCTACGCCATGACGGATGAGGCCGCGGACCGGCAGCGGCGCGATGCGGCGTCGGTCATGCAGGGCTTTCGCGAGCGACTGGCGGCGCTGGAAGGGCAGGGACCACCGCCCTTGCCACCGCAGCAACTGGCGCTGGGCCGCGACCATCCCGACCGCAAGGCGATCACCGAGTGGCTGGGCACGGTTGCTGCCGAACTGCAGGACCCGGCATCCTCGGTGTTCGCGCAGGTCGAGGAGATCAAGCTGGAGTTCCTGGAAAGCCCCGCCGTGGGAGCGATGTTCGGGTCGCTGTGGGACACTGCGCGCCAGATGCTGGCGGAACTGGCCGAAGCTCCGGCTGGCGGGTCCAGCGGCAGGGTCGCGATTGCCGCCGGCGAGGTGATCCAGAGCAATGCCGCACTGGCCGACGCGATCAACACGCTGGCGCGGCGGGCGGCGGTCAGCGTCGTCGGCAGTTATGGCACGCCGATCGTCCGGTTGGTCAGCGACACCATCCGCGGTTGGGACGCCGCCACCGTTACCGACAAGCTGGAAACCGCCGTGGGACGCGACCTCCAGTATATCCGCATCAACGGCACGGTCATCGGCGGGCTGGTCGGTGTCGGCATCCATGCGCTCGGCGCGCTGGCCTGAGCGGCTGGTCGCCCGCCGCGGGCTGTGCCATCAGCATTCAAGCGGGAGAATGAACATGCGTGCTGCAGCCGGACTGATCGTCGCCCTGGCCATTGGCGCGCCCGCGCTGGCGGCGCCGGGAGGGGCGGGCACGTTGCTCGACGCGACCCCGGTTGCGGGGGCACCGCTGGGAGCCTCGGCCTTCCGCATTCGCTACGGGACGCTCGACACCCAGAACAAGCCGATCGTCGTCACCGGGCTGGTCGTGGTGCCCAGGGGCAAGGCCCCGCGCGGCGGCCGCGACCTGATCGGTTGGGCGCACGGCAGCTTCGGCATCGCCGAGAAGTGCGGGCCGCTGCCCGACGCGCAGCTGTTCAACAACATCGCCGGCTTGAAGGCGATGCTCGAGCACGGCTATGTCGTCGCGGCGACCGACTACCAGGGCCTCGGCAACCCGGGGCCGCACCCCTATCTGGTCGGCAACGCCAGCGCGCGCGCGGTTATCGACGCAGTCCGGGCGGCGCGTGCGCTACCGGGCGCCGACGGCGGCAAGCACTATGCGGTGTGGGGCGAATCGCAGGGTGCCCATGCAGCCCTGTGGGTCGGCAAGCTGTCGCGCCGCTACGCCCCTGAACTGACGCTGGTCGGCATCGCCGCTGCCGCGCCGCCGTCCGACCTCAAGGCCAATCTGACCGGCGGCTCCAACGCTGCGGTGCGCGCCATGCTGACGGCCTATACCGCGGAGAGCTGGTCGCAGGTGTACCACGCGCCGCTGTCCGACCTTGGCAGGCCGGCGACGCAGCGGCTGATCGGGCGGCTGGCGAACAACAATTGCATCACGCTCGACGGGTTCCGGCTGCGCACCAAGATCGGCCTGCTAGCGCTGACGGCGCAACTGCGCGGTGTCGACATCTCGCGCCCGCCGGCGTGGAGCGCGCTGATCACGCGCAACTCGCTGACCCCTGCAAGGCTGACCATGCCGCTGTTCATTGCGCAGGAGGACAAGGACCCGGTCGTCGGCGCCACCGTCACCCACCGCTTCGCCAAGCAGTTGTGCAAGGCCGGCGCCAAGCTGGAATACCTCAAGCTGTCCGACGGCAACCACGTCGACGTCGGCAAGCGCAGCGCCCCCCGCGCCGTGGCGTGGATGGCCGACCGCTTCAACGGCAAGGCCGCGCCGACGAACTGCGCGAAGGTCTAGACCAGCGCCCCGACCGCGCGCTGGATACGGGTGCAGGCTTCCTCAAGGTTGGCCTCCGACGTCGCATAGCTGATCCGGAACGCCGGGGAGCCACCGAACGCCGCGCCGTGGACGACCGCAACGCCTTCGCTGTCAAGGAAGTAGGCCGCCACCGCCTCGTCGTCCGCCAGCGTACCGCCGTCGGGCTTGCGCTTGCCGATCAGGCCGGCGCAGTCGGGATAGACGTAGAACGCGCCGTCGGGCGTCGGGCAGCGGAGGCCCGGCGTCTGGTTGAGCATCGACACGACCAGGTCACGCCGGCGCTGGAACGCCGCGTTGCGCTCGATCAGGAACGACTGGTCGCCGTTAAGCGCTGCCGTCACCGCCGCCTGGGCGATCGAGCAGGGGTTGGAGGTCGACTGCGACTGGATCTTGGCGATCGCCTTGATCAGCGGGACGGGGCCACCAGCGAAGCCAATGCGCCAGCCGGTCATCGCATAGGCCTTCGACGCGCCGTTAACCGTCAACGTGCGGTCGTACAGCGCCGGCTCGACCTGCGCGAGGGTGGTGAACTCGAAGTCGTCATAGACGATGTGCTCGTACATATCGTCGGCGCAGATATAGACCTGCGGGTGGCGGACCAGCACCTCGGCCAGCGCCTTGAGCTCGTCACGCGTGTACGCCGCACCGGTCGGGTTCGACGGCGAGTTGAAGATCAGCCACTTGGTCTTGGGCGTGATCGCCGCGTCGAGCTTCGCCGGCGTCAGCTTGAAGCCCTCGTCGATGCTGCACGGCACGATCACCGGGGTCGCGCCCGCGAACAGCACGATGTCGGGATAGCTGACCCAATAGGGCGCCGGGATGACCACCTCGTCGCCCGGGTCGAGCGTCGCCAGCATGGCGTTGAAGATGGTCTGCTTACCGCCGACGTTCACGGTGATCTGGTCGATGCCGTATTCGAGCTGGTTGTCGCGGCGGAACTTGGCCTGGATCGCGGTCTTCAACTCGGGCGTGCCATCGACCTCGGTGTATTTGGTCTTGCCGGCGCGGATCGCTTCGATGGCAGCATCCTTGACGAAATCGGGCGTGTCGAAGTCGGGCTCGCCAGCGCCGAGGCCGATGATATCGCGGCCCGCGGCCTTGAGCTGCGCCGCCTTGTTGGTCACCGCGATGGTCGGCGACGGCTGGATGCGGTTGATGGCGGCGGAGAGGAAGGTCATAACTGCGGCCTTGTTTGTGCGCGTCGCTTTCTAGCGCTTCAGAGCGGGCTGACAACCGGGCGTGAAACAAAGTGCTACAAAGAAATCTTTGCCCGAAGCAAACCGCGCAGGGCGTTCCCAATGAGGAAGCCATTCTCGAGATCAGCGACAGTGAGTGGCGCCTCGACGGCACGGCGCTCGGTAAGCAGTGCGGCGCGAAGGATGCCGGGGAGCAGGCCATCGGCGAGCGGCGGCGTCAGTAGGAGGCCGTTGCGCTCCACGAAGACACTGGTGAAGCTGCCTTCGGTGATGCGGCCATCGGGACGGACGAAGACGACCTCGAACGTCCCGGCGATGCGACGGGCGTCGTCGTAAAAGGCACGGTCGCTGGTCTTGTGACTGAGCCGCCAGTCGGTAGCGTCGACAGGGAGCGGAGCAAGGGCGACAACAGCAGGCTCGGTCGGCGCGGCGGGGAGTGGGGATATCTGCACCGCGATGGCGCCACTTGCGCTGACCAACAGGCGGATACGGCCCGTACCGCCTGCAAGGCGAAGACGCTGTAGCTCGATTGCCGCCTCTACTTCGCCGCGATCCAACCGATGACCTAGAAAGATCGCGCTCGCCATTAATCGGTCCAGGTGGCGCTGCCGATGTGCGATAACGTCCTGATCGCAACGCATTGTTTCGATCAGGTCGATCGGGCCGACGCGGCGGGTCAGGAAAGCGGCCTTGCCGATGCACTCATCCCATTCGGAGGCCTTGCCGCTGTCGGCGACGATGCCCGAGCCGAGGCCCATGCGAGCGCCACCACTCTTTTGCATCACGAGCGTCCGGATCGCGACGTTTAACGTGGCATCGCCGTCCTTACCGAGCCAGCCGATGCTACCGGTGTAGAGGCCGCGTGGCTTCGCCTCGACATCGGCTATGACCTCCATGGCGCGAAGCTTGGGAGCTCCAGTTACCGAGCCGCAAGGAAACAATGCCATTAGCACGCCGACCGCGTCGATCCCGGTTCGGACATCGGCGGTGACGGTCGAGGTCATCTGCAACACGGTGGGATAGCGCTCGACTTCGAACAGCGCCGGGGTGGCGACCGAGCCTGGCACTGCGACCCGAGACAGGTCGTTCCGCAGCAGGTCGACGATCATCAAGTTCTCAGTGCGGTTCTTGGGGTCGGCGGCTAGCGCGGCGGCAGCGGCATCGTCGGCGGTGGCGGTCACGCCGCGAGGGGCGGTGCCCTTCATCGGTCGAGTGGTGATGCGGCCTGCCTCCAGCTTGAAGAACAGCTCTGGCGAGAGGCTGAGGATCCAGCGCTGGCCAGTGTAAATCAGAGCGCAGTAAGATGCCGCCTGCGCCTTGCGGAGCCGGCGGTACAGGGCGAGCGGATGGCCGTGGGTTTCGACGCTGGCGGCGAAGGTGGCGTTCGCCTGATAGATGTCGCCCGCCTCGATCAACGCGGCGATGCGGGCTATCATCGTGTCATAGTCGGCGCGCTCGACGGCTGGGATGGCGACTGTCAACTCGGCCGGTCCGGCGTCGAGCAGCGCGTCGATGGCGCCCTCATCGAGGTGACGGACCTGGTTGAAGCGGCCGAACCACAGCAAGGGCAGCCCGTCGTCGGGCATGCGGAACAGCGGTGCAAGGCGAGGCTCCAGTGCGTAGCCCGCCTCGAAACCGATGAAGCCGGCCCGTTCGCCGCCGAGGTCGCGCAGCGCGGCCAGTGCCGGGACTACCCGCGTGGGCGCCTCGGCCTGCACGACCGCGGTCAGTTCGGTGAACAGCCGGGCTGTGCCGGCGCGGGCGTCGTCGAGCAGGACGAAGGGTAGGGTGGGGTCGAAGTTGGGGGTCATGGCTTGCGCTGCGGGGCTTGGCATGGCTAGCGATCGGGCGACAGCATTAAAGGACAGCGCGATGGACGCCGACCATGTCACAGCCCTGTTGCAGACCCGGGCACGCGCCGGCGAAAGCGTCACTTATTCCGAGATCCTGAATGCGCTGGGCTACGCTTTCAGCCGGCCCAAGATGCGAGCGTTGTGTGCCCTGCTGGAACATGTCGATGCCGGGGAGCGTGGCGCCGGGCGGCCCGAGTTGGCGGTCCTCGTGGTGCGCCAGTCGGATCGACTGCCCGGCCAGGGCTGGTGGGTGGCGGAGGCGGCTCGCGGCTCCACCTATCGCGGCCAGTGGGAAGGCCCCGAGGCCGCCGCCTGGGTCGGGCAGAGACAGGCGGAGGTCTTTGCCGCCTGGCGCTAGCTTCCCGCGAAGGTGTTGCAACTCTCCATCTGGCCGCTGTTCAACCCGGTCTGCAGCCACTGGACGCGCTGGGCGCTGGAGCCGTGGGTGAAGCTGTCGGGCACCACCTGGCCGCGGGACTGGCGCTGCAGTGTGTCGTCACCGATCGCCTGTGCCGCAGTGACCGCTTCCTCGACATCGCCGGCCTCGAGCCGTCCGCTCTGCTTGGCCCAGACGCCGGCAAAGCAGTCGGCCTGCAGCTCCAACTTGACCGACAAGGCATTGCGCTGGCGCTCCGAGGCGCGCTCCTGGGCGCTGCGGACCTGGTCGGCGACGCCGATCAGTTGCTGGATGTGATGCCCGATCTCGTGCGCAATGACATAGGCGGCAGCCGCGTCCCCCTTGGCGCCAAAGCGGGTCTGGAGCTCGTCGAAGAAGCTCTCGTCGAGGTAAACCTTGCGGTCGGCGGGGCAGTAGAATGGCCCCATCGCCGACTCGGCGCCACCGCAGCCGGATTGCGTGCTGCCGCTGAACAGCACCAGCCGCGGATTCTGGTACGCCTTGCCGACCTGCTCCGGGAAGACCTTGGCCCAGACATCCTCGGTCGAGCCGAGCACCTTGCGGACGAAGCTGTCGGTGCTGCTCTCCTGGCCCCTGGTCGTGCCCGCCGCCGGCGTCTCGTACTGGCCGGCGGGCTGGCCGATCTGGACCTGCGGACCGACCGATCCACCGCCGCCGCCGCCGAGCAGGCCGCCAAGACCGCCAAGACCACCGAAGACCAGGAACGCCACGCCGAGCAGCACGATCGTCCCGCAGCCCAGCTTCCGTCCCAGCACCAGCCCGAGCAGCATCGGCAGCAACCCGCCACCACCGCCGAAGCCGCCGCCGCCAAAGCCCATACCGCCGCCGGACCCGCGCTGGTCGTCGATGTTGTCACTCTCGCGCTGGTCGTCGAACCGCATCGTCTAGCCTCTCGCCTGTTTGCCCGCCCTAACGCGCCACATCCGTAACCGGCACCGCCAGCACGTCGTCGAGCAACATGCCCAACCGTACGCCTGCCGCCTCGATCCGCTCCCGCACCAATGGCACAGCGGCATCGGTGTAGGACAGCCCGATCTGCGCAACCGGACCGGTGTTAGCCGCCGCAACCTCGGCGATCGCCGCCGCTGCTGCGGCTTGTTCGGCGGTCAGTGTCCCCGGTTCGGGAGCCGGCGCCGGCGGTACCAGGCAGCGGTCCGGATAGTCGGCCAGCTTGCCATAGACCGTGTCGCGCGACAGCGCCCAGCTCTCCCTGGCCCAGGCCTCCACCGCCTCCGGCCCGTCGCCGGCGGCCCGCCATTCGGCACGCTCCAACGGGGTGACCGAGTGTTTGCCCAGCCTGGGCTTGAGCGGCACCGCGACCTCGGGCAGCGACGTGTCCCAGATCGAGTGCAGGTTCATCCATTTGCCGGTCGTGCCCAGGAACGTCGCGCGGACCCCGTTGCCGCCCTGGTCGCCCTTTTCGCCGATGTGGAGCGGCTGGTGCATGTCGCCGACGAAGTGGACCAGCAGGGCCAGCGCCTCGACCCGGTCCCTGGCCGGCAGCGTCAGGTCGCGCAGCCGCGCCGACTGGAGGGCGATCTGGCGGGTGACGCACTTGCCGTCCGGGCAGCCCTCGGCATAGTCGAAGTCGTGGCAGACGCTGATGTCCTGATAGTGCCACGGGCTCATCGCGGAGAAGCGCTTGCCCAGCCCCTTGATGCAGTCGGGCCAGACGGCGGCGTCCTCGATGGTCTTCAGGCTGCAGGTCGGCGTGTCGAGCTCCTTGCCGTGCTTGAGCAGGGCCTTGATGGCGCGGCGGGTGGCGGGCCGGCTTTCCGAATAGGCGATGGTCGCGATGGTGCGGTGGCCGAGCGCGCCCCAGGCCAGCGACGGCGCGGGCATCAGCAGCAGGGCGGCGACGGCGAGGCTGGTCTTGAGCATTCGCCCTCCATAACCGCGGCCATCCGGCACCGCCAGCACCACGCCCGTCGTAAACCGTTCCGCAACCATAATGACGTAAGCGTGCGGCGTGTTGATCGGTGCCGTCATCGCCACGATCCTGTCCTGCGCCGGCGACCAGTGCCCGGTGGTGCCGCCTTTCACCCCTGTCCCGGGCTCGTTCGAAGCGCGTGTCCTGTCCGCCCACAACCGCGAGCGCGAGGCGCTGTGCGAGCCGCTGCTGGCCTGGGACACGGTCGCCGCCGCCGATGCCGCGGCCTGGGCGAAGCACCTGACCAAGGTCGGCACGCTGGTCCACCAGAGCGACGACGGTACGCCCGGCCCCGACCAGGGCGAAAACCTGTTCTCGGGAACGCGCGACGGCTACACGGTCGAGGCGATGGTGGCGCTATGGGCCGACGAGAAGCGGCGGCTCGACAAGCTGCGCAGCTGGGAGGACGATTTCCACGCGGTCGGCCACTACACGCAGATGGTGTGGAGCACGACCACCCATGTCGGCTGCGCGGTCGCGGCCAATGCGGCGGACGACTATCTGGTCTGTCGCTACACCCCGCCCGGCAATGTCGAGGGGGCGCAGCCGTTCCCGCGCTCCCGGCTGGTCAGGGCCGCCGCCGGGGCCAGCCGGGCGGCGAATTGCCCGGGGCGGCAGACGGCGGCGCGCTGACTCAGCGGCGGCGTAAGTTCACCCCGCAACACACCATGACGCGGCTCAGCTATCGCGCCATTTCAGGTATTTGCGCTCGTTGAGGCTGCCGGTGAGGGGCGGCCCGTCGCTCGACGAACCTTCGGCATAATGGGCGCGGATGTCGGCGGGGGCGATGGCGAGCAGCGCGTCCATCTGCTCGTCGCAGATCGCGCAGCGCCCGGGCACGAAGGGGTTGGCCTCGTCCCACGCGGCGCAGGCGGCGACGTGATCGGCCAGTTGCGCGGCGTCCAGCCCGTTCGGCCCGGCAACGAAGTCGCGGTTCGGCGCGACCGGGCAAGTGTGGTGGTTTGGGCCGGGCTGCACCTTGGCGGCGAAGGTCATGAAGTCCTCCTCCAGCATCCCGTCGGCCGCCGCATCCCCGGCATCCGGCAACGCCGGTGCCGCCACGACCGCGCCCGGCACGGCGTCGCGCCGGCGCACCATGATCCCGGCGCGCTTGCCCGCCCGGCGTTCGCGGCGGGCCGCGGCGCGGGACAGGCTATCGCCGCCGGTGTCCGCCGCATGGAGGCCGATCGCGACGGCGCGGTCGATGGCGATCGCGTCGATATCGTCCACCGGCGCGGCCTCGGCCTGGATCAGACCTTCCTGCAGCGCCTCCAGATTGCCCTCGCGGCGGCGATAGGCATAGCGGTCCTCCTCCGCCAGGTCGCTCGCCTCGTCCTCTCGGCGGGCGCGGTCGCCATAGCGCAGGACCTGCATCAGCAGCTTGTCGTTGAGCTTGTGGATCTCGCCGACCATCTGGCCCTTGTACCATACCGGCACATCGACGCCGTACAGCGCGCGTTCCAGCGCGACCTCGGCGCATTGCCGCATCGCCTCGCGCATCGCCAGCTCCCAGCCGTTGCGGAAGGTCAGGGCGCGCGGATCGCGGCGCAGCGCATAGGCACTCGACACCGACATGCCGACCATGTCCGCCGCCTTCTGGACCGAGCCCATGTCGGCGAGCAACTGGAGGAACAGCCGCTGCCGCTCCACCGACCAGCCATCGACGCGGATGCGTCGTCGGCCAGCCTCCAGGCCGTCATGAACAGGGCGCGCGTCCGGGGTGAAGGTTTGTTTCATCCCGCACCAATAACCCAAACGGTACAAAATGTCAAGTCGTATGCACCGCCCGCACCCAGGCGGGCAATCTCAGCGCGCCCGCTCGACCCGCAGCGTCCCCGCCGGCGTCGGCTCGATCAGCGAGCCAGCCGGGTTCGCATCGTCGAGCCACGCCGCCCAGCGGTCGCGCGGCATCAGCACGATCTGGCGCGAGTGATACGGCGCGATGTCGGGACCCGGCGCCCCGGTCAGCATGGTGAAGGCCTCGCCGAACTTTGCATCGGCGCGCCACAGCCCGGCGACGCAGAACAGCCCCGCCTCGGGCTCCGCCAGCGTGAACAGCCACTTGTCCTTGCGCGGCCGGGCACCCTTGCGCGGCGGCGCCGCCGGGGCGGGCGCGGCGCCGAGCAGGTAGGGCTGCTCGCCCGCACCCCCCGCGTCGCCCGCGTCCTTGCCGGCACCGGCCCGGTCGGCAACCGTCCCCGGCTCGGTGAACTCGTAAAAGCCGTCGAGCGGGATCAGGCAGCGCCCACCCGTCGCCGAGTTGCGGAACTCGCGCCCCTCCGACCGGAAATTATACACCGGCTTGCCAGACGGCCCCGCCCAGCTCCACCGCCGCTGCACCATCTCCGCCTCCAGCCGCCCGGCCGGAGCCGCGGCCCGCACGATGACGCTGGTATCGGTGATCCGGATACTGTCGAGGCTCGCCAGGTTCGGCAGCCCCTCCGGAAAGCGCAGCGTGATCCCCACCTGCGAAAAGTCATCGCGCATCAGGCCAAGGGACGCCCGGCGGGCAGCTTCGTTGCACATCGAGGCGGCATAACGATTTAGCGGCGCTAAATCGATGCTCAAGCCGAGATCGGCCGGCGCGGCCAGCAGCCGCGTCCGACGGGCATGGGCTTTGCCCATGCCGATTACATGAGTTGCATCGATACATATTGTATCGCTCCGGCGCAGCGCGTATCTACATTGTATAGTCCGGAGGCGATGATGAAGAGCAATGTGCGCAAGTGGGGCAACAGCCCGGCGGTCAGGATCTCCGCGCCGCTCCTGGCCGCCGCTGGCCTGCGCATCGACCAGCGGATCGAGGTTCGCGCCGACGAGACCGGCATCCATATCGTGCCCGTCGCCGAGACGTTCGACCTTGCCGCCGCACTCGCCGCGATCACCCCCGACAATCTGCACGACGAGGCCGACTTCGGCGGCGCGGTCGGCAACGAGGCGTGGTGAAGCCCTGGACTCCCGACGCGGGCGAGATCGTCTGGCTGCACTTCTTACCACAAGCCGGGCACGAACAGGCTGGCCACCGCCCGGCGCTGGTGCTGTCGCCCGCCGCCTATAACGGCCGCACCGGCCTGATGCTGTGCTGCCCGCTAACGACGCGGATCAAGGGGTATCCGTTCGAGGTGATGGTGCCCGGCGACCCGCCCTCGGTGGTGCTGGCGGACCAGGTCCGCAACCTCGACTGGCGCGCCCGGAGGGCGGAGCTGAAGGGGCGTGTTGGGGAGGAGGTGTTGCGGGAGGTGCGAACACGGATAGAAGCGCTTATTGGGTAATAGCATCGAGAGTTTATTCTGAATCTGCAGGGTCATCGAACGTCGCTTTCCGTGCCTAGGTCAGGAACGCTGTCAGTGGATGATCGCTGTAGTTCAGCTTGAAGACCTCGCGCTTTACGTAGGCGAACTAACGATTGAAAGGCAGAGCGCTAGAGGCCACGTCGGTCCGCTTATGTTGGGGCGGCAGAGCCGCAGCGGGTGTACAAGCGCAACTTGTCTGTGACTGCTGCTCATCCTACGATACGGCAAAACTGGGGGACTAGATGTTTGTAGAAGCAATTAAAGGTGCTGCGACCGCCACAGAGATTTACAAACAACGTAAGTCGATTGCGGTTTCAATCAGCAAGCTCATACAGTGGATACGAAGGAAAAACGTAATCCTTGCTGTATTCGGAGCTGGAGGTTGTGGAAAGAGCACGCTAGGTTTACTGATGAGGGGCGACTTAAAGCCGGATACCGGCGCAGGTGGTTACGAAGAAACTACCGGTGTAGAGAAATTTTCGCTATCAGGAAACACTTTGGGATATTTAATTATTCCGCCAGGTCAATCACATCGCATACCACAAACTTGGCCAGAGCTCTTCAGACTTATCTCAGCTGGCAAGTCAAATCGTATCATTAACGTTGTTGCTGCAGGATTTCACTCGACCGAGTTGGAGAAGTCTCGGATCTTTCCGGGCCAAGTTTTCGATACTGATGACGCCTTTATTAAGGCTTATATCGATGACAATTTGCTGCGAGAAATTAACGCTTTAAGGGAGATAGTGCCCCACATTATTGCTGCACCAGGTAAGGTGAAGATGGTAACGCTTATAACTAAACAAGATCTTTGGTGGACCAATCGGCATATGGTCGAAGATTCATACTCGGCCGGAGAATACGGTAAACTGATCAGTGAAATCACTAGTAGAAAAGGAACTGCTAGTTTTTCTCATACGTATGTATCAGCGGCACTGGTCAAGCAAAATCTGAAGACTGCAGATGGAGTAGCAATCGCCCCGACAATTGCCGGATACGATGATTCAACGAGAAATACTAATTTACGCAATGCCTCAAGTAAACTACTTCAGCTGGTGGGGCGGTAAATGTCCGAAGATATCATCGTTCAGGAAGACGATCTTCTTGTCGAGAACATTGGCCAATACACTCAAACTCTCCGCTTAAGAGTCGATAAACTAGATAATCTAAAGACCAACACTTACCTATTTATTATATTTATCATGTCAATGTTTGTGGTAATTACAATATTGCTCCTATCTCGAAAAGACCAGATTCCTATCATTCAAATAATATTTGATGCGGGGAAAACGCCATTATTTTCAATATTGCCTTGTTTTGTCGGCGCAGGTTCTGCCGCGATTACAATTAGCATCTTAGCTCAAAGGGCTCGGAGACTTAAGGCTGATATTCGGCGATTGATAATAATCCTCGAAGTCATTTTACGCCGCGTGTCCCAACTACGTGAGAGAAACAACTTTAATCTCTCCAAACGAGTTTTGGTTGACATCAAAATCGCTGAAGGAGAGCTGATCATTGAAGAGGCAAGATCTGCAACTCGCCATCTTGGTGTGCTAAGTCTCTTCCTAAGCGACAGGGCGGAGCTCATGTCAGAAATCGTGCTGAGAAATAGATTTAATTCTGACCACAAATAACTTTCTAAATCTAGCCCAACAACCCCTTCAAATACCCCCCCGTCCAGCTCCGCTCGCACTTCGCCACCGTCTCCGGGGTTCCCACCGCGACGATCTCGCCCCCCTTGTCACCGCCATCTGGCCCCAGGTCGATGACCCAGTCGGCGGTCTTGATGACTTCGAGGTTGTGCTCGATGACGACGACGGTGTTGCCTTGCTCGACGAGGGCGTGGAGGACTTCGAGCAGCTTGCGGACGTCCTCGAAGTGCAGCCCGGTGGTGGGTTCGTCGAGGATGTACAGGGTGTTGCCGGTGGCGCGGCGGGCGAGCTCCTTGGCCAGCTTGACGCGCTGCGCCTCGCCGCCCGACAGGGTGGTCGCCTGCTGGCCGATCTTGACGTAGCCCAGGCCGACCTCGTGGAGCATCGCCAGCTTGTCGCGGATCGGCGGGACGGCCTTGAAGAACTCGACGCCGTCCTCGACGGTCATGTCGAGGACCTCGGCGATCGACTTGCCCTTGAACTTCACCTCCAGCGTCTCGCGGTTGTAGCGGTGGCCGTGGCAGACGTCGCAGGTGACATAGACGTCGGGGAGGAAGTGCATCTCGATCTTGATCAGCCCGTCGCCGGTGCACGCCTCGCAGCGGCCGCCCTTGACGTTGAAGCTGAAGCGCCCGGGCTTGTAGCCGCGCGCCAGTGACTCGGGCAGGCCGGCGAACCAGTCGCGGATGTTGGTGAAGGCGCCGGTGTAGGTGGCGGGGTTGGAGCGCGGCGTGCGGCCGATCGGCGACTGGTCGATGTCGATGACCTTGTCGAGGTGCTGTAGCCCGGTGACGTCGTCGTGCGCGCCGCTGACGATCCGCGCGCCGTTGAGGACGCGCGCCGCGCTGGCGTACAGCGTGTCGATGGTGAAGGTCGACTTGCCGCTGCCGCTGACCCCGGTGATGCAGGTGAAGGTGCCGAGCGGGATGCTGGCGGTGACGTTCTGCAGGTTGTTGGAGCGGGCGCCCTTGACCGTCAGCTTCTTGCCGCTGCCCTTGCGGCGCTTGGCGGGCACGGGGACGCTGCGCCGGCCGCTGAGATAGTCGCCGGTCAGGCTGTTGGGGTTGTCGAGGATGTCCTGCAGCAGCCCCTCCGCGACGATGGCGCCGCCGTGGGAGCCCGCGCCAGGCCCCATGTCGACGATGTAGTCGGCGGCACGGATGGCGTCCTCGTCATGCTCGACGACCAGCACGGTGTTCCCCAGGTCGCGCAGGCGCTTGAGGGTGACGAGCAGCCGGTCGTTGTCGCGCTGGTGGAGGCCGATGCTGGGCTCGTCGAGGACGTAGAGCACGCCCGACAGGCCGGAGCCGATCTGGCTGGCGAGGCGGATGCGCTGGCTCTCGCCGCCGCTGAGGGTGCCGGACTTGCGGTCGAGGCTGAGGTATTCGAGGCCGACGTTGTTGAGAAAGCCGAGGCGCTCGACGATCTCCTTCAGGATGCGCTCGCCGATCTGGCGCTCCTTGGGGGTCAGCTTCTCGGCCAGGCCCGTAGCCCAGGCATAGGCCTGGTTGACCGGGCGGCGGACGGCGTCGGCGATGGACTCGCCATCGATCTTGACGCTCAGCGCCTCGGGCTTGAGGCGGGCGCCGTGGCAGACTTCGCAGGGGGCGGCGGACTGGTAGCGGCTCAGCTCCTCGCGCATCCAGGCGGATTCGGTGGCGCGGAAACGCTTGTCGAGGTTGGCGATGACGCCCTCGAAGACCTTGGTCACCTCGTACGATTTGCGGCCGTCCTCGAAGCGCAGCGGGATGGCGCGGGTGCCGGTGCCGGCCAGCACGGCGGACTGCTGCTCGACGGTCAGCTCGGACCATTTCGACTTGAGGGTGAAGTCATAGGCGCGGCCGACGCTGGCCAGGACCTGCATGTAATAGGGGGAGGGCGGCTGCGACTTGGCCCAGGGCATGACCGCGCCGCCGGCGATGGTCAGCGCCTCGTTGGGGACGATGAGACTGGGGTCGAAGTACAGCTTTTCGCCCAGGCCGTCGCAGGCCGGGCAGGCGCCTTGCGGGGCGTTGAACGAGAACAGCCGCGGCTCGATCTCGGCGATGGTGAAGCCGGAGACCGGGCAGGCGAACTTCTCGGAGAAGGTGATGCGCTCCGGCGTCGGGTCGGCGACATGCTCGCCGTCGGGGGTGAGCGGGGGGTCGGCCATCTCGACGATCGCCAGGCCGTCGGCGAGCTTCAGCGCGGCCTCGAAGCTTTCGGCCAGGCGGGCACCGACGTCGGGGCGGACGACGATGCGGTCGACGACGACGTCGATGTCGTGCTTGTACTTCTTGTCGAGCGCCGGGGCGTCGTCGATGTCGTACAGCTTGCCGTCGATCTTGACGCGCTGGTAGCCGTCCTTCTGGAGCTGGCCGAGCTCCTTCTTGTACTCGCCCTTGCGGCCGCGGACGATCGGCGCGAGCAGCAGCAGGCGGGTACCCTCGGGCAGGGCGAGCACGCGGTCGACCATCTGGCTGACCTGCTGCGCGGTGATCGGCAGGCCGGTGGCGGGCGAATAGGGCACCCCGACCCGCGCCCACAACAGGCGCATATAGTCGTAGATCTCGGTGACAGTGGCGACCGTCGATCGTGGGTTCTTGGAGGTGGTCTTCTGCTCGATGCTGATCGCCGGGCTGAGGCCGTCGATGTGATCGACGTCGGGCTTGGACATCAGCTCGAGGAACTGGCGGGCATAGGCCGAGAGGGACTCGACGTAGCGGCGCTGGCCCTCCGCATAGATGGTGTCGAAGGCAAGGCTCGACTTGCCCGACCCCGACAGGCCGGTGATGACCACCAGCGCATCGCGCGGCAGGTCGACGTCGACGCCCTTGAGGTTATGCTCGCGCGCGCCGCGCACCTTGATGTGGGTCAGCATAGGGAGAGTTTGTTCCAGATTTGTTCGTGTCGCGCAAGGCGCAACGTCAGGGCTCTAGATAGGCACCGCCGGGCCTTTCATCAACCGCGCAGCGGAACGCCGCACCTGCCCGCGCGTAGTGAAAGCCCTCGTTACGGAGACATGGACATGGCCGACGACCGCCCCCTCGCACACGACGAGACGCCACCCAATTCGGAGCACCGCGACGGCATGGACGCCGAGCAGCATCCCGAGCTGAAGCGCAATCCCAAGAACGAGGACGCCAAGCTGGACATCGGGCTGGACGAGACCTTTCCGTCGAGCGATCCGCCGTCGAACACCCAGCCCGGCCGCGGCTCCGACCCGGCGCCGTCGAGCGGTTACAAGGGTGACACGCCGGAGCCGCCGCCACTCGATGGCGAGTGACGCAGCCTAGCGTTCGGCGCGGGCCCGCTGCATCAGGGCCATGCCGGCCCTGAGTTCGTCCTGGGTCAGGAAGCCGTCGTGGTCCGCGTCGATCGTCGCGAAGGCCCGCTCGCTGCGGCCACCTGCCAGCCATTCCGCCCGGCTCCAGCGTCCGTCGTGATCGGTGTCGAGTGCCATGATGCGTTCGCGCCGATCGGCGGTGGAGGGCGCGACGGCGGCGGGCGTTGACGGAGCAGGCGTTGACGGAGCGGGCGCCGGCTGGGCGCTGGCCGTCCACAGCGCCACCACGAAGGTCGCGATCGTGCAGGTGACGATGATCGCAGCATGGTGGCGGCTATGCATCCGACGATTCTCCGTGATTGCCTGAGGGTTACGGTCGACCGGCGCGGCTCCCTCGCCGGTCAGCGGCAAAAACTCCAGCCTGCCATGTCGAGATGCAGATGGTCGTGATGTGCGGCATTATAGTCCGGACCGAGCGTCGTGCCGAAGACCCGGCAGGCGCCTTCATGGACGCTGCGCAGGAAGGCGGCGCGCGGTCCGTCGCCGCGCCAGTCGCGGGCGACGGTGACTGTCGGCCCGCGTGCCAGCCGGAAGCCGGCGATGTCGATGGCGTTGGCGGTGGCGTGCTGGCTGGACCGATCGGTGCCGGCGATCGACCGGCAATTGTAGGTGCCATAATGGTCGAGGCCGGTCAGGCTGGTCTTTAGCCGGGCGCGCGCCGCGGGACGGACGACGTCACGCTCCCAGACCGTCAGCGCCACCGCCAGCGGGCAGGTCATCATCGGGCCGCGCGGAGTGAGGCCGGCGCCGGTCAGCCGCACTGCGCCCTGCCAGCCGCAGCGTGGGCCGGTGACGCGGTCGGCGACCGGGGTGAACGCGACCTTGTCGAAGCCGAGCACGGCGCGGCACCATTTCGGATCGTCGCGGACGCTCGCCAGCTTCGCCATCGTCGCTGCGCCGAGCGGCTCGCCGAGATCGGCCGGGGTCATCGCCGGCCGGAGAAAGTTCAACGACTCGAACGCCCTGACCCCAAGCAGGCACGCGATGACGATCAGTACGAGGTTGGTCAGCAGGCGGGGAAGCATGGCGGAGTGAACGGGCGAAGGGGGCGGGGGGTCCGCGTGGTCGGCGGTGCAGGGGGGGGGCGGCCTGCGGTGCAGGGGAGGGGGTCGGTCGGCGATCGTCATCCCGGCGAAGGCCGGGACCCATTTAGCAAGCTTTCGGCTTAGGTCGTTCTCTAAGCCAAAGCCGCTGCCGAATGGGTCCCGGCCTTCGCCGGGATGACGGGGGTCACCAAGCCCGGCGCGCTCCTACTCCCGGGGCGTTACCAAGTCCGCCGCTCGCCTACTCCCGGCGCACGGTATCGAAGCGTTCCTCGGTAATCGGATAATCGCAACCGGCGGGGATGGTCAGCCAGTCGACCCCGTCGCGCACCACGACCTCGGGCTGGATGCGGACCAGCGGCAGTTCGGCGAGGCGCTCCGTCAGCGCGGCGATGGTCGCATATTGTGCCAGGCGCTCAATGTTGCGGCGGGTCGGGAAGACCAGCCCGATCTCGCCCGCGTCGGCGGCGACCAGCGCGGCGGCGGGTGTCGTCCAATGCGCGGCGACGGCCTCGACGCCATCGGGCTCGACCGCCGTGTCGGCATCGACGCGGGCGACATAGAACAGCGTGTCGAAGCGGCGCGACAGGCCGGCGGAGACCGGCGGCACCCAGTGCGAGAAGGGCAGCAGCCGCGCGGCGTCGGCACGGTGGCCGGTGGCGGCGAGGAAGGCGGCATAGGTCGCTGCCTCCGCCTCGTCGGGCACGGCGATGAAGCGGCCGCGCCAATCGGCCAGGGTCGTGGCGTCGAGCGGCGGGCCGTCGGAGAGCAGCACGCCGACCTCCTCCAGCGTCTCGCGCGATGCCGCGATGCGAGCGGCGGCGTCGGCATCGGACAGCCCGCCGAAGCCGCTCGCCGATATCGGGTCGCGCGCCACCGCCAGATCGCCCACGTCGACCTTGCCGCCGGGGAAGACCATCGCGCCCCCGGCAAAGCCCAATCGGCGCGAGCGCTGGGTGAGCAGCAGCTCCAGCCCCGCCGCCGTTTCGCGCAGCAGGATGACGGTCGCGGCGGCGGTGCTCTGGTCCATGTCGCCTGATAAGCGTGAGAGACGCCGGCGCCACAAGGGCTTTCCTTCGCAGGCGCGGCAGCTTAACGCAGGCGCATGCCTCCTCCTGAACCCATTGACGACGGCGATTTCGCCGGTTGGCACCGCTGGCCCCGCGCCAACCAGGGCCGCTTCCACGACCTGCTCGGCGACTTCTACTTCCGCCCGATGCCCAACGGCACGGTCGAATGCCGGATGCCGACCGACCGCCGCCATTCCAACGGCCTCGGCTTCCTGCACGGCGGCTTCCTGATGTCGTTCATCGACATGTCGATGTTCGCCTTCATCTTTCCCCAGCTGCAGAAAAGCGGCGCGGTGACGCTGTCGTGCGCCACCGATTTCCTGAGCGGCGGCATCGTCGGCGAGCCGATCGACGCGACCGGCGAGATCCTCAAGGAAACCGGCAAGATGCTGTTCGTGCGCGGCCTGCTCAAGCAGGGCGACACCATCGTCTGCTCGTTCACGGGCACGATGCGCAAGATCACGCGGCCACCCGGCGCGCCGGTGCCACCGACCCCCAGCGCGGCCGGAGACTGAAGTTTGCCAGACTCACGCTCGGCCTATGATGCACTGGTCGCGGCCGGCGAGCTGCGGCCCGATCCGGAACAGGCGTCGGCGGCGAACCGCCTGTTCGCGCTGCGTCGTGCGCTGGCGGTCCAGCACAAGTCGGGGCTGCTGACCCGCCTGTTCGGTAAGCCGCCGGAGCCGCCCAAGGGCATCTACCTGTGGGGCGGCGTCGGGCGCGGCAAGTCGATGCTGATGGACCTGTTCTTCGCGCATGCGACGGTCCAGCCGAAGCGGCGCGTCCACTTCAACGAGTTCATGCTGGAGATCCACGCCGACATCCACCGTCACCGCGCGTCGTCGAACGAGGACCCGATCCCCGCCGTCGCCGCCGATGTCGCGGCGTCGGCGCGGCTGTTGTGCTTCGACGAGATGCAGGTCCGCGATGTCGCCGACGCAGCGATCATGTCGCGGCTGTTCACGGCGCTGTTCGAGGCCGGGGTGACGATCGTCACGACCAGCAACCGGCCGCCGCACGACCTGTACAAGGACGGCCTCAACCGCCAGCTGTTCCTGCCGTTCATCGCGCTGCTGGAGAGCAAGCTGGAGGTCATCGGGCTCAACGGTCCGACCGACTATCGCATGGCGCGGCTGGGTGGCGGGCCGACCTGGTTCACGCCGAACGGCCCCGAGGCGACCGACGCGATGCGCGCGGCGTTCTTCCGGATGACCGACTTCTCGCCCGACGACAGCGGGAACGTGCCGTCGGAGACGATCCCGGTGCCGGGCGGGCGGACGCTGTTCGTGCCCAAGTCGCTTAAAGGCGTCGCGGTGTTCTCGTTCGCGCGGCTGTGCAAGCAGGCGCTGGGGACCGCGGATTACCTGGCGGTGGCGCGCAAATATCATACCGTGCTGATCGTCGGCGTCCCTCGACTGTCACCCGACCAGCGCAACGACGCGGCGCGCTTCGTCACGCTGATCGACACGTTGTACGAGTACCACGTCAATCTGCTGGTCGCCGCCGACGTGCCACCGGCCGAGCTGTACCCGGAGGGCGACGGCGCATTCGAGTTCGAGCGGACGGTGTCGCGACTGATGGAGATGCAGTCGGCGGAGTATCTGTCGCAGGGGCATGGGTTAGGCTGAGTTCTGCTTTGTCATCCCGGCGAAGGCCGGGACCCATTCAGCTCGTTTATGGGTCGGTTCGCGATCACGAAGCGGGCGCTGAATGGGTCCCGGCCTTCGCCGGGATGACGGTCGTGTTTTGCGGCCTCAGCTCACCTCCACCTTTCGCCGCCGCGCATTGATCGCGCACGCCGCGACGAGCAGCAGGATCGCCAGCGACAGGAACGGCGCGCCGGTCTTGACGAACACCGTCAGCCCGAGCAGCCCGAACACCGCGACCCCCAGCCCGAGCCAGCGCGTCATGCCGCGCAGATGCTGGAGCATCGCCAGCCCCAACGCGCCGCAACCGACCGACAGCCCGGCGAACTTGGCCGCGCTGCCCGCCGCCAGCAGACCCATCATCGGCTGTGTGACGAACGGCCAGCGCCCGCCGATCCACAATTGCGTCGCCGTCTCGACGACATCGCCGAGCAGCGCGATACCGAACAACAGCAGCGCCACGCGCCGCAGCCGCCCGCTCGCCAGCGCCACCGTCGCCAGCACGACCAGCAGGCCATAGCTCGGGATGAAGGCGATCAAATCGGCGCGATTCATGCTGTTGAGCACGTGCAGTCGCTCGGTGCAGCCGATCGCGGCGCTGACCGCCTCGGGGTTGCGCGCCATCTGGAACGCGCCGAGTGCACTGGTGGCGCTGACCGGGCCGCCGTCGCTGCACGCCACCGCGGCCTGGGTGGTGAACCACCAGCTCAGTACCAGCGTGGCAATACCCGCCACCGTCGCGCCGCGTGCCGCGCGTACCCTGTCCATCCGTCGAAGCTCCTCTCAAAAGCAAAGCCTGTCACGGTTGCGGGGGCGCGGCAACCGGGCTATCCCCCGCCCGCACCCTCATCGCCCCCATCCGCGCCCCCGCGCCGACACGGAGATATTCGACATGGCACGCAACAAGATCGCCCTCATCGGCGCCGGCAACATCGGTGGGACGCTGGCGCATCTCGCCGCGCTCAAGGAGCTTGGCGACGTGGTGCTGTTCGACGTCGTCGAGGGCGTGCCGCAGGGCAAGGCGCTCGACCTGTCGCAGTGCGGTCCGGTCGAAGGCTTTGCCGGCAAGATCACCGGGACCAACGACTATGCCGACATCGCCGGCGCCGACGTCATCATCGTCACCGCCGGCGTGGCGCGCAAGCCAGGCATGAGCCGCGACGACCTGCTCGGCATCAACCTCAAGGTCATGAAGGCCGTCGGCGAGGGCATCGCCGCCAACGCCCCCGGCGCCTTCGTGATCTGCATCACCAACCCGCTCGACGCGATGGTCTGGGCGCTGCGCGAATTCTCCGGCCTGCCGCACAACATGGTCGTCGGCATGGCGGGCGTGCTCGATTCGTCGCGCTTCAGCCACTTCCTCGCCGAGGAGTTCCAGGTTTCGGTCAAGGATGTCACCAGCTTCGTGCTCGGCGGCCACGGCGACACGATGGTCCCGGTCATCTCCTACTCGACCGTCTCGGGCATCCCGGTCCCTGACCTGATCAAGATGGGCCGCTCGACGCAGGCGCGCATCGACGCGATCGTCGCCCGCACCCGCTCCGGCGGCGGCGAGATCGTCGGCCTGCTCAAGACCGGCTCGGCCTATTACGCCCCGGCGACCAGCGGCATCGCGATGGCCGAGGCCTATCTGTACGACCAGAAGCGCCTGCTCCCGGCCGCCGCCCACCTGACCGGCCAGTACGGCATCGACAATCTGTACGTCGGCGTGCCGGTCGTCATCGGTGCCGGCGGCGTCGAGCAGATCGTCGAGATCGCCCTCGATGACGAAGCCAAGGGCAACCTCGACGTCTCGGTCGAAGCGGTCAAGGAACTGCTGGTGGCCTGCAAGGCGATCGACGGCTCGCTGGCGTGAGCCTGGGAGCTGCCCCGGTGGTGCGCAACGACTGGACCCGGCTGGAGATCGCCGGGCTGTTCGACCTGCCGTTCGTCGAGCTGATGTTTCGCGCCCAGACGGTGCACCGGGCGCGGTTCGACCCGACCAAGGTGCAGAAGTCGCAGCTGCTGTCGATCAAGACCGGCGGTTGCCCGGAGGATTGCGGATATTGTGCGCAGTCGGTGAACTTCATGACCGGGGTCAAGGCCGACAAGCTGATGCCGGTTGCCGAGGTCATCGCCGAGGCGACGCGCGCCCGTGACGGCGGGGCGTCGCGCTTCTGCATGGGCGCGGCGTGGAAGAACCCCAAGGACCGCGACCTGCCGGCGCTGGCGGCGATGGTCACCGGGGTCCGCGCGCTTGGGCTGGAGACGTGCATGACGCTGGGCATGCTCAGCCCGGCACAGACGGCGGTGCTGGCCGAGGCCGGGCTGGATTATTACAACCACAACATCGACACTTCGCGCGAGTTCTATGCCGATGTCGTGACGACGCGGACCTATGACGACCGGCTCGACACCGTGGCGAACGTTCGCGGGGCGGGCATCGGCGTGTGCTGCGGCGGCATCATCGGCATGGGCGAGAGCCGCGAGGATCGCATCGGCCTGATCGCGACGCTGGCGACGATGCCCGAGCATCCGGGCAGCGTGCCGATCAACGGCCTGGTGCCGATCGCCGGGACGCCGCTGGGCGACGCCATCCTGTCGGGCGCCGCGCCCGCCATCGACGGCATCGAGTTCGCGCGCACTGTGGCGGTCGCCCGCATCACCATGCCCGACGCGATGGTCCGGCTGTCCGCGGGCCGCGAGGCGATGAGCGACGAGACGCAGGCGCTGTGTTTCCTTGCCGGGGCCAATTCGATATTCGTCGGCGACCGCTTGCTGACCACTGCCAATCCCGGGGTCGATCGTGATACCCGCCTGTTCGAAAAGCTTGGGCTGAGCCCGATGGAGGCATTCGCATGAACATCCACGAATATCAGGCGAAGGAAGTCCTCGCCAAGTTCGGGGTGCCGATCCCGATCGGTTACGCCGCGATGACCGTCGAGGAAGCCGTCACCGCCGCCGGCAAGCTGCCCGGTCCGCTGTTCGTCGTGAAGTCGCAGATCCATGCCGGTGGCCGCGGCAAGGGCAAGTTCAAGGAGCTGCCACCCGAGGCCAAGGGCGGCGTCCGCCTCGCCCGCTCGCTCGACGAGGTTCGCGCCGCCGCGACCGACATGCTGGGCAACACGCTGGTCACCATCCAGACCGGCGAGCACGGCAAGCAGGTCAACCGGCTTTACGTGACCGACGGCGCCGACATCGCCAAGGAGTTCTATCTCGCACTGCTCGTCGACCGGGCCTCGGGCGAGATCGCGCTGGTCGCCTCGACCGAGGGCGGCATGGACATCGAGACCGTCGCGCACGACACGCCCGAGCGCATCCACACCTTCCTCGTCGACCCCGCCGCCGGCATCCAGCCGCACCACGGCCGCAGCGTCGCCTTCGCGCTCGGCCTGTCGGGCGATCTGTTCAAGCAGTGCGTCTCGGTCGTCGAGCAGGTCTACAACGCCTTCGTCGCCACCGATGCCTCGCAGATCGAGATCAACCCGCTGGCCACCACCACGGACGGCAAGCTGCTCGTCCTCGACGCCAAGGTCGGCTTCGACAGCAACGCGCTGTACCGCCACCCCGACCTGGTTGCCCTGCGCGACCTGACCGAGGAGGACCCAGCCGAGGTCGAGGCTTCGAACTACGACCTCAGCTATATCAAGCTCGACGGCACCATCGGCTGCATGGTCAACGGCGCCGGCCTGGCGATGGCGACGATGGACATCATCAAGCTCAACGGTGCCGAGCCCGCCAACTTCCTTGATGTCGGCGGCGGCGCGACCAAGGAGAAGGTTACCGCGGCGTTCAAGATCATCCTGTCCGATCCGAACGTGAAGGGCATCCTGGTCAACATCTTCGGCGGCATCATGCGCTGCGATATCATCGCGGAAGGCATCATTGCGGCGGCCAAGGAAGTGAACCTCAGCGTGCCGCTGGTCGTCCGCCTCGAGGGCACCAACGTCGAGCTCGGCAAGGAAATCCTGGCCAATTCGGGCCTGCCCATCATCTCGGGCGACAATCTCGGTGACGCAGCGGCGAAGATCGTCGCCGAAGTGAAGAAGGCTGCCTGATGTCGATTCTCGTAAACGCCGCCACCAAGGTCATCTGCCAGGGCTTCACCGGCAAGCAGGGCACCTTCCATTCCGAAGCCGCGATTGCGTACGGCACCAAGATGGTCGGTGGCGTCGCGCCGGGTAAGGGTGGCTCGACCCACCTCGACCTGCCGGTGTTCAACACCGTGCTGGAAGCCAAGGAGCGTACCGGCGCCGATGCCTCGGTCGTCTACGTGCCGCCGCCCTTCGCCGCCGACGCCATCCTCGAGGCGATCGACGCCGAGATCCCGCTGATCGTCTGCATCACGGAAGGGATTCCCGTGCTCGACATGGTCAAGGTCAAGCGCGCGCTCAGCGGTTCCAAATCGCGCCTGATCGGGCCGAACTGCCCGGGCGTGATGACGCCGGGCGAGTGCAAGATCGGCATCATGCCGGGCAACATCTTCATGAAGGGCTCGGTCGGCGTCGTCTCGCGCTCCGGCACGCTGACCTATGAGGCGGTCCACCAGACCACTGCGGTCGGCCTCGGCCAGACCAGCGCGGTCGGCATCGGCGGCGATCCCGTCAACGGCACCGACTTCATCGACATCCTCGAACTCTACCTCGCCGACCCGCTGACCACGTCGATCATCATGATCGGCGAAATCGGTGGCTCCGCCGAGGAGGACGCAGCCGACTTCATCCGCCTCAACAAGGTCAAGAAGCCGATGGTCGGCTTCATCGCCGGGCGCACGGCACCTCCGGGCCGCCGCATGGGCCATGCCGGTGCGATCGTCGCCGGTGGCAAGGGCGGTGCCGAGGACAAGATCGAGGCGATGAAGCGCGCCGGCATCCGCGTCTCGGATTCGCCGTCGCAACTCGGCACCACGCTGGCGGAGTTGCTCCGCGGGTGACTGTCAACGGGCTCGATCACGTCAATATCCGCACTGTCTCGATGAGCGAGACGGTGCGGTTCTTCACCGACGTGCTCGAGCTCACCGCCGGACCGCCGATCAGCGGACTCGATCCGGCGCGCTATACCTGGATCTACGACGGCACCGGCCGCGCGCTGTTTCATCTCGATTCAGCGCCGGCCCGGGGCAGCGGCGATACCGGCCCGCTCGATCATGTCGCGCTCGATTGCAGCGGCCATGATGCAATGACGGCGCGTCTCGACCGGCTGGGCATCGCATACCGTTGCAATCACGTCGTCGCGAGCGATCTCAAGCAGGTCTTCGTCACCGAGCCGAACGGTATCCTGCTGGAATTGAACTTTCGTTCCGGGCGCCACTAACGGTAAACATGCGAGCCATGCGTCCGTAGCGGGTGACATTGGCGACATGCGCCGCTACATCGCCGGGCGAGTGCGAGAAGGACGCGTAATGGATTACGAGGCGTTGCTGCCGACGGCGGAGGATAGCGCCGGCCCATCATGGGGTCGCGCCGACTGGCCAGTGGTTGCCGGGGACGAGCTGACTCGGTCGCTCGATGCCGCGACCATCGTGCTGCCGCCGAAGGCCGACAAGCCCAAGGCCGGGGCGCCGGTCGCGCCCGCTGCCGCCGCTGCTGCACCCACCGCCGTTGCCCCCGATGCCGATGCCGTCCGTCGCGCCGCGCAGGATTCGATCGCCGCGCTGATGCTGATCCGCACCTATCGGGTGCGTGGCCATCTTGCCGCCAACCTCGACCCGCTCGGGCTGTCGAAGCGCGAGCTGCCCGCCGACCTGACGCCGGAATATCACGGCTTCAACGAGGGCGACCTCGACCGCGAAGTCTATATCGGCGGCCATCTCGGCATGGAAAGCGCCACCATCCGCGATCTGGTGACCGTGCTGCGCGCCAACTACTGCGGTAACGTCGGCGTCGAGTACATGCATATCAACGACGTCGAGGAGCGTCGCTTCATCCAGGACCGGATCGAAGGCCGCGACAAGGAAATCCAGTTCTCCGAACTCGGCAAGAAGGCGATCCTCAACAAGCTGATCGAAGCCGAGCAGTTCGAACGCTTCCTCGGCCGCAAATATGTCGGCACCAAGCGCTTCGGCCTCGACGGTGGTGAATCGATGATCCCGGCGATGGAGTCGATCATCAAGATCGGCGGCCAGAACGGCATCCAGGAAGTCGTGTTCGGCATGCCGCACCGCGGCCGGCTCAACATGCTCGGCAACGTCATGCAAAAGCCGTTCCGCGTCATCTTCCACGAGTTTTCGGGCGGCTCGGCCAATCCCGACGACGTCGGCGGCTCGGGCGACGTTAAGTACCACCTAGGCACCTCGACCGACCGCGAGTTCGACGGCAACAAGGTCCATCTGTCGCTGACCCCGAACCCCTCGCACCTGGAGGCCGTCGACCCGGTTGTGCTCGGCAAGGTCCGCGCCATCCAGACGGTTCGCAACGACCAGAACCGCGAGCAGGTGCTGCCTGTTTTGATGCACGGCGACGCGGCGTTCGCAGGGCAGGGCATCGTCGCCGAGTGCTTCGGCTTCTCGGGCGTCCCCGGCTACAACACCGGCGGCACCATCCATTTCGTCGTCAACAACCAGGTCGGCTTCACCACCAGCCCGCAGTTCGCGCGCTCGTCGCCGTACCCGAGCGACGTCGCCAAGATCGTCCAGGCGCCGATCTTCCACGTCAACGGCGATGATCCCGAGGCGGTGACCTTCGTCACCAAGGTCGCCACCGAGTTCCGCCAGGCGTTCAAGCGCGACGTCGTCATCGACATGTGGTGCTACCGCCGCTTCGGCCATAACGAGAGCGACGAGCCGAGCTTCACCCAGCCGCTGATGTACAAGGCGATCGCCGGCCACCCGCCGGTCAGCGAGCTGTATGCCAAGCGCCTGACCGCCGAGGGGGTGATCGACGCCGCCTGGTACAAGGACAACATCGACCAGTTCGTCACCCGGCTCGAAGGCGACTTCGAGGCGGCTGCAGGCTTCAAGGCCAACAAGGCCGACTGGTTCGAGGGTCGCTGGTCGGGCCTCGGCAAGCCCAAGGAAGAAGTCACCGGGCGCCGCGCTGCCGTCACCGGCGTCGCGGCGGGCGAGCTGCGCACCGTCGGCAAGACGCTGACCAGCGTGCCGCCGGCCTTTGCCATCCACAAGACGCTGGCGCGCATCCTCGAGGCCAAGGCCGCGACGCTCGATGCCGGCGAGAACATCGACTGGGCGACCGGCGAGGCGCTGGCGTTCGGGACCCTGCTGGAGGATGGCTACGGCGTCCGCCTGTCGGGCCAGGACTCCGGGCGCGGCACCTTCAGCCAGCGCCACTCGGTCTGGGTCAGCCAGGACGACGGCAGCAAGTACGTGCCGCTGAAGGCGATCGATCCCAAGTTCGAAGTCCTCGACAGCCCGTTGTCGGAGTTCGGCGTTCTCGGATTCGAGTATGGCTATTCGCTCGCCGACCCCAAGACGCTGGTGCTTTGGGAAGGCCAGTTCGGCGACTTCGTCAACGGTGCGCAGGTCATGATCGACCAGTTCATCGCGTC
Source organism: Glacieibacterium sp. (assembly GCF_965200405.1). GTDB lineage: Bacteria > Pseudomonadota > Alphaproteobacteria > Sphingomonadales > Sphingomonadaceae > Glacieibacterium. The sequence continues at coordinate 3,532,422 of NZ_OZ241356.1, read as the reverse complement.
GGGCGAGGTCAAGTGGCTGCGCGCCAATGGCCTGGTGATGCTGCTGCCGCACGGCTTCGAAGGGCAGGGGCCGGAGCATTCGTCGGCACGCATGGAGCGCTTCCTGCAACTGTGCGCCGAGGACAATCTCCAGGTCGTCAACTGCACGACGCCGGCCAATTACTTCCACGTCCTGCGCCGCCAGATGCTGCGCGACTTCCGCAAGCCGCTGATCATCATGACGCCGAAGTCGCTGCTGCGCCACAAGCGGGCAGTGTCGACGCTGGGCGACATGGACGCCGGCACCAGCTTCCACCGCTGCCTCGACGACCTCAACCCGGTCGCGGACGAACAGGTCCGCCGGCTCGTGCTGTGCAGCGGCAAGGTCTATTACGACCTGCTCGAAGCGCGCGAGAAGAACGCCCGCGACGACATCTACCTGCTCCGCGTCGAGCAGCTGTACCCGTTCCCGAGCGACGTCATCGCCGACTATGCCAAGCGCTTCACCAATCTGGAGGAAGTCGTCTGGGCCCAGGAGGAGCCGATGAACGCCGGCGCCTGGACCTTTGTCGCGCCGTACCTCGAGACCGCGCTCGGCAAGCGTCCGACCTATGCCGGGCGCGCGCCCGCCGCGGCGACCGCCACCGGCCTGATGCGCCGCCACAACGCCGAACAGGCCAAGCTGATCGCGGAAGCGCTCGGCGCCAGCCGCTCCGAAGTCACCGCGGCGATCCGCGGTGGCCTCAAGTCGACCCAGAACGCAGGATAATCTCATGGCAACCGACGTCACCATCCCGGCGCTGGGCGAATCGATCACCGAGGCCACCGTCGGCCAATGGCTGAAGAACCCCGGCGACAAGGTCGCCGCTGACGAGCCGATCGTCAGCCTCGAAACCGACAAGGTCGCGGTCGAAGTGCCGTCGCCGGTCGCCGGCATCATGGGCGAGCAGCTGGTCAAGGTCGGCGACACCGTCGTCATCGGCGCGACCATCGCCCGGATCGAGGGCGCCGCCGGTGGTGCCGCACAGGCTGCCGCACCGACGCCTGCCGTGGTCGAGAGCGCTGCCAAGCCCGCGGCGGAGGCACCAAAGCCTGCTCCTGAGGCGCCGAAGCCTGCGCCCGAGGCTGCCAAGCCTGTCGAGACCAAGATCGACGTGCCTGCACCCGGCGCCCAGGCGCCTGCGCCCAAGGCCGAGCCGGCTCCAGCCGCCGATCCTTACGACGCGATGGCCCCCGCCGTCCGCCGCCTGCTCGGCGACTATAACCTCGATGGGAAGTCGATCACCGGCACCGGGCTCGAAGGCCGCCTGACCAAGGCCGACGTCCTCGCTGCGATCGAAGCCGGCACCGCCAAGGTCGTCGGCGCCGCTGCTCCGGCCGCTGCCGCCACCGATGCTGCGCCGACCCGCAAGGAGGAGCGCGTCCGCATGACGCGCCTGCGCCAGACCATCGCGCGCCGCCTGAAGGAAGCGCAGAACACCGCGGCGATGCTGACGACGTTCAACGACGTCGACATGACCCAGGTGATGGCCGCCCGCGCCCGCTACAAGGATCTGTTCGAGAAGAAGCACGGCGTCCGCCTCGGCTTCATGTCGTTCTTCGTCCACGCCGTGACGCTGGCGCTGCGCGACGTCCCCTCGGTCAACGCCGCCATCGAAGGCGACGAGATCGTCTACCGCGATTATGCCGACCTCGGCATCGCGGTATCCTCGCCGGGTGGCCTCGTCGTGCCGGTCCTGAAGAACGCCGACAAGCTGACCTTCGCGCAGACCGAAAAGGCCATCGGCGACTTCGGCAAGCGCGCCGGCGCCGGCCAGTTGAAGCTGGAGGACATGCAGGGCGGCACGTTCACGATCACCAACGGCGGCGTCTTCGGCTCGTTGATGTCGACGCCGATCCTCAACACGCCGCAGTCGGGCGTGCTCGGCATGCACCGCATCGAAGAGCGCCCGGTCGTCCGTGACGGCCAGATCGTCATCCGCCCGATGATGTACCTCGCACTCAGCTACGACCACCGCCTGGTCGACGGCCGCGAAGCCGTGACCTTCCTGGTCCGCGTCAAGGAAGCGATCGAGGACCCGGCCCGCCTGCTGATCGACCTGTAAGGAAGCCTGATGACCGACTTCGATTTCGACGTGGTGGTGATCGGCTCGGGTCCCGGCGGCTATGTCGCTGCGATCCGCGCCGCCCAGAACGGCCTGAAGACCGCCTGCGTCGAGAAGCACTCGCGGCTCGGCGGCACCTGCCTCAACGTCGGCTGCATCCCGTCGAAGTCGCTGCTCCACGCCACCGAATATTTCGAGGAGGCCAAGGAAGGCCATCTGGCGAAGTTCGGAATCACCTTCGGCGACGTCGCGATCGACCTGCCCACCTTGATGGCGGAGAAGGACAAGGCGGTCGGCGAGTTGACCGGCGGTGTCGAATTCCTGTTCAAGAAGAACAAGGTCGAGTGGATCAAGGGCCTCGGCGAGTTCGTCGACGCACACACGCTGAAGGTCGGCGACCGCACCGTCACCGCGAAGAACTTTATCATCGCGACGGGTTCGGAAGTCGCCAGCCTGAACGGCGTGACGCCCGACGGCGAGGTCATCATCACCTCGACCGAGGCACTGAGCCTGCCGAAGATCCCGGAGCATCTGGTGGTCATCGGCGGCGGCTATATCGGCCTGGAGATGGGCTCGGTCTGGCGGCGGCTGGGTGCCAAGGTCACGGTCATCGAATATGCACCGCAGATCGTCCCGGCGATGGACGCCGAGATCGGCAAGGCGTTCGCGCGCATCCTGCAGAAGCAGGGCCTGGAGCTGCGCACCTCGCTCAAGGTCGTCGAGGCGCGTCGTGAAGGCGCCGGTGCGATCGTCGTCGTCGAGCCGACCGCCGGTGGCGAGCGCGAGGAGATCGCCGCCGACATCGTGCTGCTGTCGACCGGTCGCCGTCCGAACACCAACGGGCTGAACATCGATGCGACCGGCCTGAAGCTGGAGCGCGGCCGCGTGCCGATCAACCCCGACTTCTCGACCAGCGTCCCCGGCATCTGGGCGATCGGCGATGTCGTCGAGGGCCCGATGCTGGCACACAAGGCCGAGGACGAGGGCATTGCCTGCGCCGACAACATCGCGGGCCGCAACGGTATGGTCAATCACGCCGTCATCCCGGCGGTGGTCTACACCCACCCCGAGGTCGGCACGGTCGGCAAGACCGAGGAGGAGCTCAAGGCCGCGGGCGTCGACTACAAGGTCGGCAAATTCCCGTTCAGCGCCAATAGCCGCGCCAAGGCCAACCGCGACACCGACGGCATGGTCAAGGTGCTGGCCGATGCCAAGACCGACCGCGTGCTCGGCGTCCACATCATCGGCGCGGTCGCCGGCACGATGATCGCCGAGGCCGCGCTGGCGATGGAGTTCGGCGCCTCGTCGGAGGATATCGCCGCGACCTGCCACGCGCATCCGACGCATACCGAGGCGCTGAAGGAAGCCGCGATGGCGGTGACAGGCAAGCCGATCCACATGTAGTCCCGCCACGGAGGGTGCCGAGATGGAGCTTGCGAAAGCGATCTGGGCGGCGCCGTTCTGGCTGATTGCGATTGCCGCCATCGTCTATGTCGGGCGCAGCGCCTTCGATGCGGCGCTCAAATCCCGGCTCGGCGCTATCGAGAAGCGCGTCGATGCCTCGCTGGCGATCAAGCAGGGCCTGCGCGGGCACGAGCAGGACGAGCTGGTCGAGTTTCGCGTCGCCGTCGAGAAGTGGGAGTATTTTCTGCAATCCTGCGTCGGCGACCTGACGATGCGCGCCGAGGCCCAGCAGTTCGCCCCCGCCGATTTCCACGACCGTGACTCCGAGCTGTTCGGGGAGGTTCGGCTGACGGCGGTCAAGGCCTCGATCTTCCTGCGCGACCCGACGCTGGAAAACGAGCTGCTGCAAACCATCACGACGATCCGCCGCCTGTATTATCCCAAGCTCGAAACGACGATGCGCGAGCTGCTGGAGATCCAGGGCCAGATGCTGCCCTATCTGACGCGCCTCAAGCTGTACGAGGCGAGCGGACTGAAGGACCTGGGCGTCGCGCTCAACGCCGACGAGGCGGCGGTGCTGATCGGCCTGCGGCACCAGATGACGGCGTCGATCGGACGCTATGCCGAGGGTCTGGTCGCCGACTATCGCCCGATTGCCGAACAATTGTGGGAACTAAAGGACAAGATCAATGTCCATATCTACCGTCCCCTGACAACCCACGCTATCGACGAGCCGCCATGCCCGGCGCGCTGACCCTGGAGCTTTCCTATGCGCTACAATCGCCTCGGCACGACCGGCCTGTTCGTCTCGGAGCTGTGCCTCGGCACCATGACCTTCGGCGGCGAGACCGGAATCTGGAAGCAGATCGGCTCGCTCGACCAGGGCGATGCGGAGGCGCTGGTCAAGGCCGCGGTCGAGGGCGGGGTCAACTTCATCGACACCGCCGACGTCTACAGCAACGGCCGGTCGGAGGAGATCACCGGCCAGGCGCTCAAGTCGCTCGGCATCAACCGCGACGAAGTCGTCATCGCGACCAAGGCCTATGGCGAGACCGGCAACGGGCCGAACGCCCGCGGCGCCTCGCGCTACCACCTGGTCGATGCCTGCAAAGCCAGCCTGAAGCGGCTCCAGCTCGACCACATCGACCTGTACCAGATCCACGGTTTCGACGCCGCGACGCCGATCGAGGAGACGCTGCGGGCGCTCGATACGCTTGTCCAGCACGGCCATGTCCGCTACATTGGCGTGTCGAACTGGGCGGCGTGGCAGATCACCAAGGCGCTGGGCATCTCGGAGCGGCTCGGGCTGCACAGCTTTGCTTCGCTGCAGGCCTATTACACCGTCGCCGGACGCGACCTGGAGCGCGAGATCGTGCCGATGCTGGCGTCGGAGGGCGTCGGCCTGATGGTGTGGAGCCCGCTGGCGGGTGGTTTCCTGTCGGGCAAGTACACCCGCGACGACGACCAGGGCGACGGTGGCCGGCGCACCAACTTCGACTTCCCGCCGGTCGACAAGCCGCGCGGCTTTGCCGTGATTGACGCGATGCGGCCGATGGCGGAGGCACGCGGCGTCTCGGTGGCGCAGATCGCGCTGGCCTGGCTGCTCCACCAGCCGGTGGTCAACAGTGTCATTATCGGCGCCAAGCGTCCCGACCAGCTCGCCGACAATCTCGCGGCAACCGAGGTCAGCCTGTCCGCCGACGACTTGGCCGCACTCGACGCCGCCAGCAAACTGCCCGGCGAATACCCGGGCTGGATGTTCGAGCGTCAGGGCGAGTATCGCCGCAACCTGCTGAACGCCCCGCGGCGGTAAGCTTGCGGGTGGCTAGGCGGCGCGCTAGGCTGATTTGGTGAACGAACACATCGCCCCGAGCAGGTTTCGCCGTTACCGCGGTGGTCGACGTGTCGCAGGCCTGCGCGAGGTGCGCCTGTGGGTTCCCGATATCAGTTCGCCGGCGTTTATCGAACAGCTCGCCCGCGAGTCCGCCTTGATCGACGCTGCGCCCGATGACGAGTGGCAAAGCATCGTCGATGCCGAACTGGCAACTCTGGACGAGTGGGCAAGCCCCGAGACCAGGTCCTTGCCTGCCGATGAAGCGCGGTGACATCGTCAGTGTTGCCCTCCAAGGCAATGCTGGCAAACCCCGCCCGGCGCTGGTCATTCAGTCCGACCTGCTTGGCGCGACGTCCACTGTCCTGGTGATCCCGTTCTCCTCGACGTTCTTCCCTGTCACGTTCCGGCGGGTTACGATCGCACCAGCCCCTGGAAATGGGCTGGCGGAGGTCAGCCAGTTGATGATCGAACGGATGGCAAGTATCCGGCGGGACAAGTGCGGCCCGGTCTTTGGTCAGGTCTCGCCCGATCAGCTGGCGGAAGTCGATGCGCGTCTGGCATTTGTCCTAGGTCTTGGTGAGGTCCTGGCTTGAACCCGTTGACCATCGAGAGCGCCCGTCCCCTGCTCGCCGCCCTCGACTATGCCGGGGTGGCGGTGTTCGCGGCTTCGGGCGCGTTGGGCGCGGCGCGGGCAAAGCACACCATCGTGACCTTCGCCTTCTTTGCTGCCGTGACCGGCGTCGGCGGCGGGACGTTGCGCGACCTGCTGATCGGCGCCCCGGTATTCTGGGTCTACCGCTCCGACTATCTGGGGGTGTGCATGATCGCGGCGGGGCTGGTCTGGCTGCTCAAGGCGGATCGGTGGCGGATGGACGCGCTGTTGTGGCTCGATGCGATCGGCATGGCGGCCTATGCGGTGGTCGGTGCGGCCAAGGCGCTGAGCTATGGGGTGCCGCCGCTGGCGGCCACCGCGATGGGCGTGTTGACGGCGTGTTTCGGCGGTATCGTTCGCGACGTGCTGGCCGGACAGCCGTCGATCCTGCTGCGCCGCGAGATCTACGTTTCAGCCGGCGCACTGGCCGCGGTGGTCTTCGTCGGGCTGCATCTGGCGGGGGTCGACAACAGCCTTGCCGGCGTGGTCGGCGCCGCCGCCGGCTTCACGCTGCGAGCGATAGCCCTGAAATGGGACGTCGCCTTGCCGGGTTACCGCGACGCCTGACCGGTAACCACCGCGAACGCCTTGGCCAGCCAGGCCTCGGCCCGCGTGACATCTTCCAGCCGTGGCGGCGTGACCGTGGCGCAGGCGAGGCAATGCACCTGCACCGTCGGGCCGGCGGCGATCGCCTGGGCTTCCCCGACCGACGACAGCATCCGCAGCCGCGACAGGCGAGTGGCGCGCGCGAATGGATCGCGGATGCTGGCGTCGGTCTCGGCGCCCTCGTCGTTGTCGTCGCTGCCGAAGACGCTGGAGAGCAACTGGAACGGCAGGTACCGGCTCTTCTCGATGTCGACGGTGCGGACGTCTGCGGGCAGGTCGGCACGCTTGGCCGCGGCGGCGACCGCCATGTCGAGGCCGCCGAGATGATCGACGAGCTTGAGGTCGCGGGCCGTGTTGCCGGCCCAGACGCGGCCCTGGCCGATCTCGTCGACGCGGGTCACCGGCAGGGCGCGGGCGCGGGCGACCAGCCCGGTGAAGCGGCGGTACACATCCTCGACCGAGGCTTGGAGGATCGCCTTGGTGTCGGGCGTCAGGCCACGGATGGCGTCGGGGTCACCCGAGTAGGGCGTCGACTTGACCCCGTCGGTGCCGATGCCGAGTGCCTTGAGAGCGCGATTGAACGTCGGCACGACCGCGAACACGCCGATCGAACCGGTGATTGTCGAGGCTTCGGCAAAGACTTCCTGCGCCGCGGTCGACACCCAATAGCCGCCCGATGCGGCGACGGTGCCGAACGAGGCGACGACGGGCAGCCCCTTGTTGCGCGCCTCGGTCAGCGCCTCGCGGATGCGTTCGGAGGCGAGCACTGAGCCGCCCGGGGAGTCGACCCGGACGACCAGCGCCTTGATGTCGTCGTTCGCCACGGCCTTTTCGATCTGCGCCGAGATGGTGTCGCCGCCGGCGCTGCCCAGCGGTGCCTGGCCATCGACGATGGTGCCCGAGATGTAGACGATGCCGACCGCCGGGCCGCTGCCGCTGGTCCTGGTGGCGTCGCGGTAGGTGCGCAGCTTGACGGCGTTGTAGCTGCCCGGCTGGCTGTTGGCGCCGGCGCCGACGAGCTTGGCCATCGCGCGCCCGAAGTCGGCGCGCGTGCCGAGCTGGTCGACCAGCCGCGCCTTGACCGCGGCCTGGGCGAAGTCGCCGCCGGCCTCGCCGATGCGGGCGGGAAGATTTGCCAGGAAGGCGTTGACGTCGACACCCGGCCGCGCCTTGGCGACGTCGGTGGCGTAGGTCTTCCACAGGCTGTCGACGAGCGCCTGTTCCGCCGCCTTGGCTTCGGGCGAGGATTCGGTGCGGGTGAACGGCTCGACCGCCGACTTGTAGGTGCCGACGCGGAAGACATTGACGTCGACGTCGAGCTTGTCGAGCGCCGCCTTGAAGTACAGGTTCGGGCCGCCGGGACCGGTCAGCAGCACGCCGCCAAGCGGGTTCATCCAGACTTTCGTGGCGTGGCTGGCAAGATAATAGCCGTCGTCGGCATAGGCGGTGGCATAGGCAATGACTGGCTTGCCGGCGGCCCGCGTCGCATCGAGTTCGCGGCCGATCGCCTGCAGGTCGGCTTCACCCGAGCCGAGGAAGGTGTCGAGGTCGAGCACGACTGCCTTGATGCGGTTGTCGGTACGCGCCGACTTGAGCGAGGCGATGACGTCGCGGCCCTGGATCTGGCGCGGCTGCTGGACGCCGCTGGCAAAGGCGAAGGGCGAGCGCTCCGAGGCCTGGTCGACGATCGTGCCGTTGAGGTCGATGACCAGCGCCGCGCCCGACGGTACCGACAACGGCGCGCGGGTGTGCAGCACCGCCCACAGCAGTCCGAAGAACAACAGCAGCAGCAACAGGACGAGCAGGTCCTTGACGCCGACGATGAACGCCCATGTGCCGCGAACGAATGCCATGCCGACAACCCTGATTTCGTGCCTGTCGCCGCTATAGACCAGCGGCATGGTCCGTCCAGTGGCGCCGCTGCATCATCTCGCCGCGGACGGAACACACCGTCGCGGTCTGCCGTTCGCCCGAAGATGGAAACAGCTGCAAATTGGGTCGCACCGATCGCCACGACGCTGGCCGCGGTGATGGTGGCGGCCAACCTCGGGACCCGCATCACGGGTTGGGGCTTCATCGTCTTCAGCGTCGGCTCGATCGGCTGGATCGTCATCGGCGCGGTGACTGGGCAGGGCAATCTGCTGTGGCAGAACGTCTTCCTGCTCGCCGTCAACCTGGTCGGCGTGTGGCGCTGGCTCGGTATCCGGGCGCGCTACGAGAAGGGCGCCGGCGCGGCGACCGAGGCGACGGCGCAGATCTTCCGGCGGCGGCGATGAGCCCGCCCGACGAGGCCGAGGTCGCCGGCGCGGCGCAGACGACGCTGGTGGCGGCTGGCGCACTACTCGAATCCTCTGTGCTCGGCAGCGACGGCAAGGCGCTCGGCAAGGTCGCGGAGATCATGATGATCGCCGGCAAGGGCGACATCGCCTATGTCGTGCTGGCGAGCGGCGGCATGCTCGGCATTGGCGAGACGCTGCATGCGGTGACCTGGTGCGACTTCACCATCGACCCGGCGGACGGTCACCTGTCGCTGCCCATGACGGCGGCGGAGCTTGCGGCCCGGCCCGGGTTCGACAAGGATAACTGGCCATCGAGTGCGTCGTCCGCCTCGTGACGCAAGAGCATCCGATGACCACCGACCACCGCCCGCTGATCCTGACCGCGCGCCCCGACGAGCCGGCACTGGCGCGCTTCGAGGCGCTGCGCCGGGCGCATTATCCCGCTGCGATCAACCGCGTCCCCGCGCACATCTCGATGTTCCACCAGCTGCCGGGCAGCGAGTATGAGGCCGTCGTCGACCGGCTCAAGTTCGCCGCGCGCCACACGCCGGCGCCGGATGTCGAGGTCTACGGCTTGCGGTCGCTCGGCAAGGGCGTCGCGATCACCCTGCGCTCGCCGGGGCTGGAGGCGCTGCGGGGCGACCTGGCCGAGGCGTGGTCGCCGCTGCTCATCGCCCAGGACCGGCAGGGCTGGCGCGGTCATGTCACCATCCAGAACAAGGTCGACGCGACCACTGCGAAGGCGACGCTCGCGGCGTTGAGCGCGGCCTTTATCCCTTGGCAATGTCGCATCGTCGGGGTCGATGTCTGGCGCTATCTCGATGGCCCGTGGGAGCATCTGAAGACCGTCGCATTCCGGTAGCGGCAACGCTTGGCACTCCCGCGCCACTCGGGTAGAAGCGCGCGCATGATGTCATCCCGTGTTCGCGCGTTTACGCTGCCGCTGGTCGCAACCACCATGGTCCTGACGGGGTGCGCCTCGAGCAAGGTCAAGAAGGACCGCGCCTACATCGCCCTCGACGTCGAGACGCTGTACAACGCCGCGCGCGACAGCCTCGACAAGCGCAATTACAAGCTCGCCGCCGCGCAGTTCGACGAGGTCGAGCGCCAGCATCCCTATTCGGTCTGGGCCCGCCGTGCCGAGTTGATGAGCGCGTTCAGCTATTATGTCGCGCGCCAGTACACCGACGCAATCTCGTCGGCGCAGCGCTTCTTGTCGCTGCACCCGGGCAGCAAGGAGGCGCCGTACGCCTATTACATCGTCGCGGTCAGCTATTACGAGCAGATCAGCGACGTCAGCCGCGACCAGAAGATCACCCAGCAGGCGCTCGACGCGTTGAGCGAGCTGATCCGCCGCTATCCCAACACGGACTATGCCGCCGACGCGCGCTTGAAGATCGACCTGACCCGCGACCATCTCGCGGGCAAGGAGATGACCATCGGCCGCTTCTACGAGAACGATCACCAGTATCTCGCCGCCGTGCTACGCTTCCGCAACGTCGTCGACAATTACGACACCACCAGCCACGCTCCCGAGGCGCTGCACCGCCTGGTCGAATGCTATCTCGCGCTGGGTATCCCAGAGGAAGCGAAGCGGGCAGCGGGCGTGCTCGGCTACAATTACCCGGGTTCGAAATGGTACGAGCGGTCGTTCGCGCTGATCGGCAAGAAGGCCGCCGCCTGACCGGCAGCCCATGCTGACGACGCTCGACATCCAGGGCGTGGTGCTGATCGAGGCCTTGCGGCTGGATTTCGCCGATGGCCTGAGCGTCCTGACCGGTGAGACCGGCGCGGGCAAGTCGATCCTGCTCGACAGCCTCGGCCTGGCGATGGGCGCGCGCGCCGATGCCGGGCTGGTGCGCACCGGGACCCCCCAGGCCCGCGTCACCGCCTCGTTCGACCTGCCGGCCGCACATCCGGTACGCGCGCTGCTGGAGGACAATGGCTTCGATCCGCCCGAGGACGACCAGATCATCCTGCGCCGCGTCGTCAAGGCGGACGGTGGCAGTCGCGCGTTCGTCAATGATGCGCCGGTGTCGGCGGCGTTGCTGCGCGAGATCGGCGCGGCGCTGATCGAGATCCACGGACAGCAGGACGACCGCGGGCTGCTCAACGCGCGCGGCCACCGGGCGCTGCTCGATGCCTTTGCCGGGCTGCGCGCTGAATCTGCGGCGGTAGCGGGGGCCTGGTCGACCTGGGCGGCGGCCGTCGCGGCGCGGGCCGATGCGGGCGCGGCATTGGAAGCGGCGCAGCGCGACCGCGAATGGCTGACCCATGCGGTCGAGGAACTGACGGCGCTCAAGCCGCAACCGGGCGAGGATGCCGAACTCGCCGCCGAGCGCACGACGATGCAAAAGGGCGCGCGGCTGGCCGACGACCTTAACGCGGTGGCGGCGCTGGTCGATGGCTCCGACGGTGGCTTTGCGCGGCTGCGATCGGCGGCGCGGCGGCTCGACCGGATCGCGCCCGAACATCCGCTGCTGACCGAGGCGGCGGCGTCGCTCGACCGGGCGATCATCGAGGCCGGCGAGGCGGAAGGCTATCTGGCGGCGTCGGAGGCGGCGCTGGCGATCAACCCGGCGCGGCTCGACGAGGCGGAGACGCGACTGTTCGAACTGCGGGCGGCGGCGCGGAAATATCGGGTCGAGCCCGACGCGCTGGCGGCGCTGGCCGAGGACATGACGGCAAGGGCGGCTGCGCTCGACGCCGGGGAGGCCGGGCTGGCCGGTCTCGACAAGGCGGTGGCATCGACACGCGCGGCCTATGTGAAGGCGGCCGAGGCATTGACCAAGGCGCGCACGGCTGGTGCGGCGAAGCTCGACGCCGCCGTGATGGAGGAGCTCCGCCCGCTCAAGCTCGACGCCGCGCGGTTCCGCAGCGCCATCGTCCCGCTCGACGAAGCCGTCTGGGGTCCGACCGGGCGCGAGCGCGTCGAGTTCGAGGTTTCCACCAACCCCGGCGCGCCGTTCGGAGCGCTGACCAAGATCGCCAGTGGCGGCGAGCTGTCGCGCTTCGTGCTGGCACTCAAGGTCGCGCTGGCGGGTACCGGCAGCGCCGGCACGCTGATCTTCGACGAGATCGACCGCGGCGTCGGCGGCGCGGTCGCCAGCGCCATCGGCGACCGGCTGGCCCGGCTGGCGCAGACCACGCAGGTGCTGATCGTCACGCACAGCCCGCAGGTCGCCGCCCGCGCCGCGCATCAATGGCGCATTGCCAAGTCGAGCGATGGCCAGGTCACCCGCACCGGTGTCGTCGAGCTAAGCACCCTCGATCGCCGCGAGGAGATCGCCCGGATGCTGTCGGGCGCCGAGGTGACCAACGAAGCGCGGGCGCAGGCCGACCGGCTGCTTGGATTGTCGTCGCAGCCTGCCCAGAAGCTGTCGACCGACGCAGCGATCGCGCGTTTGCTGTAGCTTCGTTGGTCGCCACGACCGGCAGCGCGACGGTCGAAACTCTCGATCAGGGATGCTAGATCGAGGCCATGGAATCGATGGCAGACCTGACCGAGGCGCAAGCCGCCGCTGAACTGGCGAAACTGGCAGCGGAGATTGCCGAGCATCGCCGGCGCTACGACGTCGAGGATGCGCCGACGATCAGCGATGCCGAGTTCGACGCGTTGTTCGCCCGGAATGCAGCGATCGAAGCCGCATTCCCCAGCCTCAAGCGCGCGGATTCGCCCTCGGAGCGGGTCGGCAGCACGCCGGCATCGCAATTCGGCAAGGTCCGCCACGCTCGGCCGATGCTCAGCCTCGACAATGCTTTCAGTGACGCTGAGGTCAACGAGTTCATCGCGCGGGTCCGGCGTTTCCTGCGGCTCGCCGAGGACGTGCCGGTGGCGCTGACGGCGGAGGCCAAGATCGACGGCCTGTCGGCGAGCCTGCGCTACGAGCATGGCCGGCTGTTTAGCGGCGCGACCCGCGGCGACGGCACCACCGGCGAGGACGTCAAGGCCAACCTCCTGACGTTGGGCGATATTCCGACGACGCTGCCCGACGATGCGCCAGCGGTCTTCGAGGTGCGCGGCGAAGTCTATATGGCCAAGGCCGACTTCCTCAGTCTCAACGCCCGCCAGGCGGAGGCGGGTGACCGGCTGTTCGCCAACCCGCGCAATGCCGCCGCAGGATCGCTGCGGCAGCTCGACGTGGAGGTCACCAAGGCGCGGCCGCTGCGCTTCCTGGCGCATGGCTGGGGGGAGGCGAGCGCGCTGCCCGGCGAGACGCAGTTCGCGGTCATGGCGGCGATCCGTGGCTGGGGCTTTCCGGTCGATGAACGACTGGCGCTGGTCGAGACGGCGGACGCGGCGCTGGCGGTATACCGGGCGATCGAGGCGGAGCGATCGGCGCTGCCCTTCGATATCGACGGGGTGGTCTACAAGGTCGACCGGCTGGATTGGCAGGAGCGGCTGGGGCAGGTGGCGCGCAGCCCACGCTGGGCGCTGGCGCACAAGTTTCCGGCCGAGCGCGCGACGACGCGGCTGGTGGCGATCGACATCCAGGTCGGCCGGACCGGCGCGCTGACGCCGGTGGCGCGGCTGGAGCCGGTCGGTGTCGGCGGAGTCATCGTCACCAACGCGACGCTGCACAACGAGGACGAGATCGCGCGCAAGGACGTGCGGGTCGGTGACCTGGTCGAGCTGCAGCGTGCCGGAGACGTGATCCCGCAGATCCTCGGCTGGGCGACACCGGTAGCGGAGCATGACGCGCTCGAGCCATATCGGTTGCCGACGGTCTGCCCGGAGTGCGGCAGCGCGGCAGAGCGCGAAGCTGGGGAAGTCGTGCGGCGGTGTACCGGGGGGCTGATCTGCCCGGCACAGCGGGTCGAGCGGTTACGGCACTTCGTATCGCGGCGGGCGCTGGATATCGAAGGACTTGGCGAGGAGCGCGTGGCGCTGTTCTTTGCCGAGGGGATGATCGCGACGCCGGGCGATATCTTCCGGCTTCACCAGCACCGGACGACCTTGCTCGAGCGCAAGGGGTTCAAGGACACCTCGGTCGACAAGCTGCTCGCGTCGATCGAGACGAAGCGCAACGTCGAGTTCGACCGCTTCCTGTTTGGGCTGGGGATCCGCCATGTCGGTGAGATCACGGCGCGTGATATCGCAAGGGCCTATCGAGAGTGGCCGGCTTTCGTCGAGCGCATCGACGCGGCGGTCGCGCTGCTGGCCGAGCGACGCGCGGCCGGGCCGCAAGTCGGGGAGACTGCCGAGAAGCATAGGTTCAGGCTGGCGCTGGAACTTGCGGCGCACCTCGGTGTCAGCGGGATCGGGCCGGAAGTCGCCGAGGCGCTGACCGAATTTTTCGCAGAGGCGCACAATGCCGAGGTCGTCGCCGACCTGTTGCGCGAGATCACGGTGCGGCCCGTCGAGCATACGACGCGCGCTTCGGAAGTGTCGGGAAAGACGGTGGTCTTTACCGGCTCGTTGACGACATTGAGCCGTGAAGAGGCGCGGGCGCAGGCGGAAGCGCTTGGCGCGCGGGTGGCAGGATCGGTTTCGGCGAAGACCGACCTGGTCGTTGCGGGGGCCGACGCGGGTTCGAAACTGGCCAAGGCGCAGGCGCTGGGCATCGCGACGATGGACGAGGCAGGCTGGGCCGCGCTGGTCGCAGCGGCACGCTAAGACGTAATTACGCGCCGCGGGCAGCCTGACCCGAGCGCTATGTCGCTACAGCATAGCTGCCGCCTGCGCTGCTGCACTGCAACATTATCGGAACGCGGTTATATCGCTTGTACCGGCTTGGCTTATTTAAGCCGGATAACAGGAGAACCGCCGTGAAGGCAGTCATCGAGAACTACGAGCCGGCAATCCGTCCGGTCGCTGGGGCGCGGAACACCGATGTGGTTGCAGCACCTGCACCGCGTCGCATGCCGACGTTCGTACCAGCGTTTGCGCCAGTGCTATTTCACGCCTGGCGTCCGTAACTACCAGCTGCGGCGCAGCACCAGCGTTGGCCATTCGCCACCGCTGGTGCTCATGCGCCGCAAGCCGCGCGCCTGATAGGCCGCGGACACTTTCACAGCCTGCGTGTCGAGCAGCCCGGCGAGGATGAGTATCCCGCCCGGCGCCAGCGCAGCCGCCACCGGCCCCGCAAGATCGACCAGCGGCGCGGCCAGGATATTGGCGACGATCAGGTCGTAAGGCCCGCGCGAAACCAGCCGCGCGTCGCGCATCCCGATCGCCGCAAAAACGTCGATCCGTCCGCGTCCCACTCCGGAAATTAAACCGTTGGCGCGGATATTTGCGCGTGCGACACGCACCGAGATCGGGTCGATGTCGCTCGCTGTCACCACCGCGCCGCGCCAGCGCTTGGCCGCCGCCATTGCCAGCACGCCGGTGCCGGTGCCGAGGTCGAGCACGTTCTCGAAACGCCGCGTCCGGGCCAGCCGGTCGATGGCGGCGAGGCAGCCATGGGTCGTCGCATGCTGTCCGGTGCCGAACGCCAGCCCCGCCTCGACGATCAGGCCGATCTGCCCGACCCGCCGCTCGTGAGCGTGCGCCGCGGTGGCAACATGGAAGCGCCCGGCACTGACCGGGGTCAGTCCAGCCTGGCTCAGCGTAGCCCAGTCGGTTGCCGGCAAATGCTCGACGAGTGGCTCTGACCTTGCCGACGGCGCCAGGTCGCGTAGCCGGAGCAGCCATTCTGGTTCAGGCTCGGTGCTGAAATAAGCCTGGAGCAGCCAGTCGTCCGGCTTGGCCGGGTCGGGCTCGTCGGTGAGCAACGACGGCGGCGTGTCGAGATCGGCGAACACATCGTCGGCGAAAGGGATCGCCTCGGCCTCGGCGCGGCTGCATGCCAGCGTCACCCGCCAAGCGTCGTAGCCGGCCTCATCGGACATAGGATGCACCGTTGACGTCGAGGGTTGCGCCGGTCAGCGACGGCGGCGCGTCGAGTGCCAGCCAGCGGATCGTCTCGGCGACCTCATCCGGGGTGGCAACGCGACCCAGCGGGATGTCGGCGAGTAGTTTGTCGCCACCTCGCGAGCTGAGATAATCCTCGGCCATGCCGGTCATGACGAAGCCCGGCGCAACGGCGAAGGCGAGGATGTTCTCGTGCGAATAGGCGCGGGCGATGGTCTTGGTCAGCGCGATCAGCCCGGCCTTGGCGGCGGCGTAATGCCAGTGGGCCGGGGAGTCGCCGCGGTGGCCGGCGCGCGAGGCGATATTGACGATCCGACCGCCGCCCTGTCCCTGGAAGTGCTGCACGGCGCGGCGGCACAGGTCGGCAGGTGCCTGCAGGTTGATCGCGTGACTGCGCGCCCAGACCTCCCGCCACTCGGCATCGCTGTCGTCGACCGCGACGGGCTCGAACACGCCGGCGTTGTTGACCAGCACGTCGATGCGACCGCCGAGCTGCTCGAGGGCGGCTTCCCAAAGCTGGTCGCCAGCGCCGGGCTGCGACAGGTCGACGCCGACGACATCGCCGCGGGGCTGGGTGCCATGGCCGACGACCGTGGCACCGGCGGCGATCAGGGTCTCGAACGCAGCCGCGCCGATGCCCCGCGTACTGCCGGTCAGGAGGATATTGGTCATGCCCGCTGCTAACCCATCGCACCCGCGACGTGAAGTCGTGGGAGCGCGCACTGGTCGCACGCGTTGCGCGGTGCGAAGGAGTCGATGATGGCGGCGAATCTGACCGGGCGCGTTGCGGAGATGGCGGCGGTGTTCATGATCGGCGACGGACTGCTGGGGCTGGTGCAGCCGGAGCGGCACGTCGCACTGTGGGACCATGAGGCGATGGGTGCGGAGGCGGTGGTACGGCCGTTCAGTGGGCGGCCGGGCATGCGACGGGCTTATGGCGCGGTACAGTTGGCGGCGGGGCTGTGGCTGGCGAGCCGGCAGCGGGACCGGCGTAGGTAGGCTCAGCGGTAACCGGGCTGCCGGCCAGTGCGGCGACGGGGCGACGGCCCTTGCCCCGGCCATAGGTCGTGGCGCCGATCGCGACGACGCAGATGCCCGCTACCTCCAGCCAGACGTATAGCCGCAGGCCGAGCAGCTCGCCGCGCAGCAGAGCATCGACGTGGTGGAAAGACGTCGCACGGACGAGGACGAAGGCGCCGAGCAGGACCAGGCCCAGCGTCGACAGCATGACGCTGCCGCTCGCCCGGGCCCGCGCCAGCCACGCGAACATCACGGCGCCGGCAACGGCGGATGCGGCGACCAGTCCGACGATGAACAGCATCTGGGCCTCGCGGCGATTGCGGTACCAGCCCTCCTGACGCGACAGGCGGCGCAGCGTGTCGGTCAGCAGCGTCTGGAGGTCGAGCTGCTTGTTCACGCCGAGCAGCAGCAGCACGATCGTCGCCAGCCACCAGAAGCGCCGCTCCGGCCCGGCCGGGGCTCGCCGTGCCGCCATCACCGTCAGGGTGAACGCGCCGATGTAGCCGAAGACGACGATCCAGGCGGTGCGCGTCGGATCGCCACCATGCGCATACCACGTCGACATCAGGCGTGCTTGAGGACCGCCGCGGCGGCGAGGTGGCGCTGCTGCCAATTGCCGGAGATCTCTACCGGCACGATGCCGCGGCGCGTGAACTCGGCGCGGATCAGGCTGTCGAAGCGGGCGCGCTGCGTGGTCGACCCGAACAGCCGGGTGCCGTCGGCGATCCACGGCGTGCCGGGATCGAACATCAGATACTGCGCCGCGTCGGCCGGCAGGTCGCGCAGGGTCTTGTCGGGCGCGCCGAACAGCATCGCGGCCCAGGCGCAGGTCATGACGATGTCGGTGTCCTCGATCAGCACCTTTGGGGCCTTGGCGAGCAGCCGGGCACGCTCGACCGCATGGCCGGCGGCGATGATGTGGAGATCCTCCATGGTCAAGCCGTCGACGCCGCGTGCCTCGCAATAGGCGCGGCCGTATTCGGGCATGAAGACGCCGCCGAACTCGGTCGCCAGTCGCTGGCCAAGGACGGTCTTGCCGGTACTCTCGACCCCGGCAAGGCAAATCCGCAAGGTCATGTCGCCGCCCGCCGCCAGTTGCTCCAGCCCCATGCGGCAAGGCACAGGAAGACCGCGTAAAGCGCTGCGGTCGCGAGCAGTGCCTGGCTGGCGTAGAGCCACACCGACAGCAGGTCGATGGCGATCCACAGCGGCCAGCTCTCGACGAAGCGGCGGTCGGTCAGCAATTGCGCGACGATGCTCCAGCCGGCGTTAAGCCCGTCCCGCCACGGGGCCACGGCGTCGGTGTAGCTCGACAGGATGACCCCGGCGAGGGCCGAGCCGGCGACCCCCGCCATCAGGGTGATGAGCAGCCCCTCGCGCGTCAGGCGACGCACCGGCACCGGGCCGAGGTCGCTGCGGCTGCGGCGCCAGTACCACCAGCCGTACAGTTGGGCAGCGAGGAAGAAGCCCTGCAATAGGCTGGCCCCGTATAGTCGCGCCCGCCAGAATACGGCGGCGTACAGCACCACCATGGCGATGCCGAACGGATAGTTAAGCGCCGTCCGCCGCGCAATCAGCACGATATTGACGATCCCAAGGGCAGCTGCGAGCAATTCGAGTGGCGACACGCGGCCACTTGCAGGGTCGGGGCATGGCCGGTCAAGTGCTTCCAAAAATCGTTGCGATGGCTAGAATGGGCGAAAGGCCGGGGGAGCCGAGACGATGATCATGCCCCACTGGGCGCAAACGCCCGCGCTGGCGTGGCGGGAGGCGACTCTTGCCTGACTGGAGGTTCGATACCGCACGCCTGCATGTCCGCCCGGTCGAGGCGCAGGATGCCCAGGCGCTGCACTGGATACGCGGGCAGATGCCGTTCGATCCGCTCAGCCGCGACCTGTCCGGGACGCGTGCGATGATCCACGAGATGCTGGGTCGGACCGATATCTCGGCGCCGGGCTGGCAGCAGTTCGTGCTGGTGGTCAAGGACGGCGGCGCGATCGCCGGGGACATCGGCGTACGGTTCGAGAACCCCGGACCGCGCCAGGCCGAGATCGGCTTTGCGCTGCATCCCGACTGGCGCGGCATGGGACTGGCGACCGAAGCGGTCGGCGCGGTGGCGGACCGGCTGTTTGAAGGCGGGCTGCACCGGCTGGAGGCGCTGACCGATGCGCGCAACCTGCCGACGCAGCGGCTTTTGCTCAAGCTGCGCTTTCGGCAGGAGGCGCATTACGTGCAGAGCTGGCCCGAGGGGGACGACTGGCTCGACGAGCTTGGCTATGCGCGGCTGTCGACCGACTAGGGGCGCTTGATGAAATAGGTGACGTGGCGGCGCAGTGGGTGGCCATGGGGAACCGCCGGATGGTCGAAGTCATGCTCGACCGCGCGGGTCATGCCGATGCGTTCCATGACGCTCCATGACGGGCGGTTGCCCGGCACCGTGATCGACGCGATGCGCGGTACGGCCGGGTCCAGAAAGCCGTGGGCGAGCGCGGCGCGGGCGGCCTCGCTGGCATAGCCCTTGCCCCAGAATGCCTTGCCGAAGCGCCAGCCGATCTCGACATCGGCCTCGATCGGCGTGCCGGGGGCGCCGCGCTTCAGGCCGGCGAGGCCCATCAATGCGCCGTCCGCCTTGCGCTCGATCGCCCAGAAGCAGAACCCGTGCTCGGCCTGGCTGAGGATTTGGCGGTCGACTTGCGCGTCGCTTTCGGCTCGCGTCATCGGCGCAACGAAATACTGCATGACCTCGGGATCGGCATTGATCGCGGCGATGGCGGCGCGGTGGTCGTCGCGCCACTCGGCGAGGATGAGGCGGTCGGTCTCGATCATCAGGCGGCGATCTCGTGGACGATGTGCGGGCGCAGCGGATGGCCGTGCGGCAGGCCGGGATGGTCGAAATCGCGCTCCGACCGGCGGGACATGCCGAGCCGCTGCATCACCGCAATCGAGGGGGCGTTAGCAGGCACGGTGATCGCCAGCACGCGGGTGAGGCTCTGCTCGTCGAACGCGACGACCAGCGCCGCGCGCGCGGCCTCGCTGGCATAGCCCTGGCCCCAATAATTGCGCGCCAGTCGCCAGCCGATCTCGACCTCGCCGTCGACGGGCGAGCCGATCGCCACCGGCTGGATGCCGCAGAAGCCGATGAAGGCGCGGTCGGACAGTCGTTCCAGCGCCCACATACCGCTGCCGCTTGCCTCGATGGCGCGGCCGAAGTGGTTGAGCAACTCGCCGCTTTCGGCGTCGAACAGCAGCGACGGGAAGTGCGCCATGACGCGCGGATCGCGACCCATCGCAGCGAACGGCACGCGGTCGGTGTCGAGCCACTGGCGCAGCCGCAACCTGTCGGTGACGATCCGCCCGGCGGAATCGCGCTGGACGGTCATGGGAACAGTGGCGCCTGGCCCAGCCCCGCCGTCTCGGCGAGACCGAACATCAGGTTGAAGTTCTGGATCGCCTGGCCGGAGGAGCCCTTCACCAGATTGTCGATCGCCCCGATGACCAGTGCCCGTCCGGTAATGCGGTCCGGAAAGACATTGACGACCGCGTGGTTCGAGCCGCGCACCATCCGTGTCGACGGCGCAACACCCTTGGGCAGCAGGTGGACGAAGGGCTCGTCGGCATAGCGTAGCTGCAGCGCCGCATGCAGGTCGGCGACGGTCGCGCCGCCGCTCATTTCGACTGCGCAGGTAACGAGCTCGCCGCGGTTGATCGGCACGAGGTGCGGCGTGAAGCTGATCCGCAAATCGTGGCCGGCCCGCGCGCCGAGTTCCTGCTCGATCTCTGGCATATGGCGGTGCGCACCGAGCGCATAAGGGTGGACCGCCTCGGCGACCTCGGCGAACAGATTGGCCTCCTTCAAGCCGCGGCCCGATCCGGAGACGCCCGACAGCGCATTGACCGAGACCCGGCCCGCGTCGATCAGGCCGGCCTCGACCAGCGGCAGCAGCGCCAGCAGCACCGCGGTCGGGTAGCAACCCGGACACGCCACCAGCCGCGCTTCCGGCAGTCGCCCGCGCGCGAATTCGCTCAGCCCGTACACCGCCTCGCCCAGCAGCGCCGGGGCAGGGTGCTCGCCGCCGTACCATTCCGCATAGGTGCCGGCGTCGCGCAGACGGAAGTCCGCCGACAGGTCGATGATGCGCGGCCCGTCGAGCGTCGACAGCAGCGCCGCCGACGCCGCATGTGGCAGGCAGCCGAACACCGCGTCGATGCCGCTCCAGTCGATGTCCTCGGCCCGCACCAGCCGCGGCAGCTGCGGATACATCGCCATGTGCGGCCAGACCTCGGCCATCGTCTGCCCCGCCTTGGCATTGGCCGACAGGGCGACGATCTCGATGCCGGGGTGGCCCA
Organism: Glacieibacterium sp.; assembly: GCF_965200405.1. Lineage (GTDB taxonomy): Bacteria > Pseudomonadota > Alphaproteobacteria > Sphingomonadales > Sphingomonadaceae > Glacieibacterium. Next base: position 3,511,340 of record NZ_OZ241356.1, on the reverse strand, counting down.
GCGCCAGGCGGACCAGATCTGCTCCGGTGTAGCCCGAGGCGCCGAGCACGGCGATGCGAATTGGTGCGGTCATCCGCCACGGTTAGGCGAACGACGGGGCCGGTTCAACTGCCGCAACCATGCCGGACATTTCAGGTTAACGCGGCTGAGCGCCTAATGCCGGCACAAGAACAAGCAGGAGTACAGCCATGCGTCCGTCTCCCATCCTGATCGCCGCCGCCATGCTGTTCGGCACCGTCGCCGTGCAGGCCGGGGCGCGCGACAATCCGGAGCAGGAAATCGCCAAGGCGATCGCCGGCCGGGTCGAGGGCAAACCGGTCGACTGCATCTATCAGCACGACATTCGTTCGAGCCGCATCGTCGACCGCACCGCGATCATCTACGAGATGAGTAACGGCACGATCTATATCAACCGTCCTGAATCGGGTGCCAGTTTCATGCACTGGGACGATGTGCTGGTGACCGACACGCACGGTCCGCAACTGTGCCGCGTCGACATCATCCGCCTGTACAACACGTCGTCGCGGATCCAGACCGGATCGGTCGGCCCGGGCATGTTCGTGCCTTATTCGCGTCGGGACCGGGCCAAGCGTCTCTGACCCAGCGGGCGCCGCCTAGCCAAGCAGGCGGGCAACGTGGCGGGCGTGGTAAGTCAGCACGCCCGAGCAGCCGGCGCGCTTGAAGGCGGTCAGAGTCTCGACGACGCCCTTGTCGCGGTCGAGCACACCGGCGGCGACGGCAGCCTCGATCATCGCGTACTCACCCGACACCTGATAGGCGAAGACCGGCACTTCGAAGCGCTCCTTCACCCGGCGGACGATGTCGAGGTACGGCAGGCCGGGCTTGACCATCACGGAGTCGGCCCCCTCCGCCAGGTCGAGCGCGACTTCGCGCAGCGCCTCGTCGGAATTGGCATAGTCCATCTGGTAGGTCTTCTTGTCGCCCTTGAGATAGCCGCTGGAGCCGACCGCGTCGCGGAACGGGCCATAGAAGGCCGAGGCGTATTTGGCGGCATAGGCCATGATCTGGACGTCGTGGAAGCCTTCGCTCTCCAGCGCGGCGCGGATGATGCCGACGCGGCCGTCCATCATGTCGCTGGGCGCGATGATGTCGGCCCCGGCGCGGGCCTGGTTGAGCGACTGGGCGACCAGCGCCGCGACACTGGAGTCGTTGAGGATGCGCCCGTCCTCGGACAGCAGCCCGTCATGGCCGTGGCTGGTGTAGGGATCGAGCGCGACGTCGGTCAGCACGCCGATGTCGGCGCCCGAGTCCTTGATGGCGCGGATGGCGTTGCACATGAGGTTGTCGGGGTTGGCGGCCTCCGCACCGTCCTCGCTGCGCGCGCTGGCCGGTGTGTTGGGGAATAGCGCGAGGCATGGGATGCCCAGCGACGCCGCTTCCTTTGCCGCCGCGCCAAGCAGGTCGACCGACAGGCGCTCGACGCCCGGCATGGTGGCAATGCTCTCGCGATTGTTGCTGCCGCCGGTGACGAACAGCGGCCAGATCAGGTCGGCCGGGCTGAGGACGGTTTCGGCGACCATGGCGCGCGACCAAGGTGCGACGCGCGAGCGGCGGAGGCGCAGGGCGGGGTAGGGGGCATGGCTCATGGCGCTGGATTAGCGCAGAGCGGCAGCGCGGGAAAGCGCCCGGCTTGACGCTGCCGTCCGCCCGGCTCAAGCGTTACAACCTGATGACCAGGACAAAGCCATGAGCGTCGCCTTCACCAAGGAAGGGGACAGCGAAGCTGCTGCGGCAGACTTGCCCGACCGGCCGGTGTCGCAGCACACGAACTATGTCACTGTCGCCGGATTAGCCCAGATCGATGCGGCGCTGGCCCTGGCGCGGGCGGACTATTCGGCGGCGCAGGCCGCGGGCGGCATCGGCAGCGACCGCACCGCGATGGCACGAGCTTCACGCGACCTGCGCTACTGGACGGCGCGACGGGCGACGGCGCAGCTGGTCGAGAGCGGGCCGAGCGACACCGTTCGTTTCGGCAGCCGGGTCATGTTCGAACGCGACGATGGTCGCCGTACCAGCTACGCGATCGTCGGCGAAGACGAGGCCGATCCAGCCAACGGCAGCGTCAGCCATGTCTCGCCCGTGGCGCGGGCGCTGATCGGCAAAACGCTCGGTGACGTGGCGATGCTGGCGGGTAGCGAGATCGAGATCGTCGGGATCACCCAGGCCGCGCCGGCGCCTCAATAAGCCGAGCTGCCGACACGTACCGGCAGGCGTGGCGGGACGCGGGCAATGCGCACGCCTTTGTTGGTGACCTCGACGAGATGATTGTGATCGAGGTCGCGCGCCGCTGCCTTCGCAGCTTCGTCATCGGCGAAGCTGCCGACGCTGACGCGGTCGACCATGCCGGCCGCGTTGAAGATCACCAAATGATACGAGCCCATCGACGTTCCAGACCGTTGCATTTCTTAAAAGAAGGTAAACGTTTCGGCAATGCAACGCAACTGACGAACCGCGCCGAAGTTCCAAATTTGCAGTTTCAGGAACAGATGCGGCGCAGGGCCTCCCAGTCGGCCGGGCTCATCGCCGGCGCAACGTCAGCTTGGTCCGAAACGGCGGCTTTCGACAGGGCGATCCGTTCATCCGCGCCCGGGTGGGTGGCGGCGAAGTCACGGAACCGATCGACGGTCCGCGTCGTGAAATTCTTGGTGGCAGCGCGGTCGGCGTCGCGCATCCGGACGAACAACGTCGCCAGCCCGCCCGGCGAGATGCGGACGCGGTGCAGCGTGGCGATCGCGCCAAGGTCTGCGGCATGCTCCGCCCCGCGCGACTGGTCGAGAAGCACCGCGGTGTCGGCCAGCCCGCCGATATCGCCACCGACCGAGCGGACGATCACCGAGACGCCCATCTGGCGCAGCAATGCCTTGGCCGGATGGCGCAGCGCGACATGGCTGAGTTCGTGCGCCAGGACGCCAGCGACCTCGTCCGGCCCCTGCGCCTTGTCGACCAGGCCGCGGAAGATGACGACGCGCCCACCCGGTGCGGCCAGTGCATTGACGGCGGGCGTGTCGAGGACGCTGACCGTTACCGGCTCGACGAAGCCCGCGGCGGGCCGCAGCCGCGTCACCAGCCGGTCGAGTGCCGATTGCCCGGCCACGCCCTTGCACATGGAACCGCCAAGCTGGGCAACGAGTGCCTCGCCCATCGGCACGGAGACCCGTCGCGGCACCAGCGGCGCGGCGGCATCGAGCAGGCGGTCGCCGAAAACCGTCAGCCCGATGATCGTCGCCACCGTTACGGCGGCGACGCCCAGATAGATCGACCGCGCTCGCTTCGAGAACTGCCCGATGTGCGGCAGCGCCTTTAGCCAGCCCGGAGGTAGCGGCTCGCCGGGCACCAGCCGCCAGTCGGGCTGGTCGGTGCGGTGAACGACGTCGATGCCGGCGCCGCGGTCACCACGGCGCAGCAGGTCCAGCGTCACCCGCTCGACGATCCCGTCGGCTCGGGTCACCACCAGCCCGTCGCCGTCGACAGCGATCTCGACCGGATGCGCGCGGGCGCTCAGCCCGTCATGGACGACGCCGCGCATGGCGGCTCAGAATGCCGCGGCGTCGAATGCGTCTGCCAGCCCGTCACCCTGCACCGGTGCGGCGAGGCTGGTCTGGAGCAGGGTGTCGGTGTCGAGGCTGCCGACCGTCGACAGATGCCTGACGTAGAAGGTCCACACCCGGAACGGCATCAAGATCGTGCCGAGCCCGAAGGTGAAGATGACGATGGCGAAATTGGCCAGCGCGAACTTGAGCAGGTCACCTGCCGTCGCATCGAAGCGAAAGCCCAGCGTGTCGAGGCTGGTCTGGCCGAACAGCTCGCGCAGCAGAGCCGCCTGGTAGCGCAGCAGCAGCAGCCCAATGGCGATGCTCGCCAGGATCATCACACCGTACAGCTTGAGGATTGCCCCGAACATCGCATCGGCATGCTCGGGCGGCGGCGCGCCCGGCTTGAAGGCCGCGAGTTGGGGTCCAAGCGCGGCCATCACCACGGCGATCGCGACGAGATAGATCACCAGCGCGCCGATCCAGGCGAACAGGAACCGCGAATAGACCGCGCGCCAGTTCGCCGTCGCGCCGAGTTGCGCGGAGCCGAACATTGCGTCGTTCATCCGCGCATTCCACAGCCGCGTCGCGACATAGGGCGACGCAAAGCCGAGCGTTACAACCGACAGCAACATCAGTTTCAGGAACAGCAGGCCATAGGTCCAGCCGCCGTTGACCATGCCGCCGCGGATGCCGCGCCACGCCGTCCGACTGAAGATATAGCGCTGCGACCGGTAGATGCCGACGCCGATCAACCAGATCAGCGCGAGATACATGACCACGTACAGGATTACCGCTGCCCATATCGCCTTGCTTGCGATCAGGAACGCCGCGATCATCGACAGGACGATGAGCGGCACGATCAGCACCGCGGCGACGATCAGCGCGCCGATGAGCTTTTCGATGCCGCGGCCGCGATATTCCAGGGGCTCGCCCTGGAACAGCGTGCGCTCCCACAGGTGCCGCCGGACGCGGGTCTTGGCCCAGAAGCGGTAGATGCCTAACGTGATGATGGTCAGCAGCAGATTGCCGAGCGCCAGCCCGACAAAGCCGCTCAACCGGCCGTCGAACCGCACCGGCTCTGCCACAGCCACAGGCGTCATCGCGTCCATCGTTTTCCCCCAGATCGTCCCCGGCAGCGACATTGGCAGGTTCCACCGCCGAAACAAGTCCAGTGAGTTGCAGCATCGAGCTGCTCCCGCTAGGCGCTATGCATGGCCGCACCCATCCTGCTGTTCGACTCCGGCATCGGTGGCCTGTCCGTGCTGGCGCCGGTCGCCGCGCTGCTGCCCGACGCGCCGCTGGTCTATGCCGCCGACAACGCCGGTTTTCCCTATGGCACCCGCACCGAGGCGGAGATCGCATCGCGTGTCCCGGCGCTGCTCGGGCGGCTGGTCGAGCGCTACCGCCCGGCGCTGGTGGTGATCGCCTGCAACACTGCCTCTACCATCGCGCTCGGTCCGGTCCGCGCCGCGCTCAACCTGCCGGTGGTCGGCACCGTTCCTGCGATCAAGCCCGCCGCCGAGACCAGCGTCAGCCGCGTCATCGGCATTCTCGGCACAGCCGCCACCGTGCGGCAGCCCTACGTCGACCGGCTTTCGACCGAGTTCGCCAGCGATTGCCGGGTGTTGCGCCACGGTTCGGGGCGGCTGGTAGAGCTGGCGGAGGCCAAGCTCCGCGGCGAACCGACAGACCCTGCCGATTACGCCCGCGAGCTGGATGGCCTGCTCGACCAGCCCGGCGGCGACGACCTGGACACCATCGTGCTCGCCTGCACGCACTTTCCGCTCGTTGCCGTCGAGCTTGCCGCAGCCAGCCCGCGCCGGTTGAGCTTTGTCGATGGCGGCCCGGGCATCGCGCGCCGCGTTGCCCATCTGCTCCGCGACACCATCTGGGACACGCCGCGACCGGCCGGCATCGCCGTCTTCACGCGCGCCGATGCGCACGTCGACGCGCTGGCACCGGCGCTTCGCAGCTACGGCCTCACCGAAATCCAGACGCTGTGAGCCAGGACCGGTGAGCCCGCCATGCCGATGACCGACGCGCAATTGCTCGAGCGGATGAACCGGCACGTCCCGCCGACGGCGCTGCTCCTGGGCACCCGCATCCTGTCGGTCGACAGCGCGGCCGGGCGGGTGCGGATGAGCTTCCAGCCCAGCGAGCAGATGATCAACCCGATGGGCAACGTCCAGGGGGGCTTCCTGGTCGCGATGCTCGACGATGCGGCGGCGATTGCCGCGATCGTCAAGTCGGGCAAGCGCATCGCCATCCCGACGATCGAGCTCAAGACCAGCTTCTTCGCCCCCGCCAAGGCCGGGATGACGCTTTACGCAGACGCCGTCTGCCTGAAGCTCGGCAAGCGCGTCGCCTTCATGGAGGCGGAGTTGCGCGACGAAGCGGGAACATTGCTCGCCAAGCTTTCGACCAGCGCGGTGCCGATCCCGCTGCCCGACGACGCTATTTTCGTGGAGACCACATGACCGAGACCCTGCCAGGCGCTGCCGTGCTGACCAAGCACGTTGGTCGCGCGATGTTCATCACGCTCAACCGGCCGGAGGCGCTCAATGCGCTCGACCAGCCGATGTGCATCGCCATCCACGCCGCGCTGTACGCGAGTTTGGGCGACGGCGAAGTCGATCGCGTCGTCATCCAGGGCGCCGGCGAGCGTGCCTTTTGCGCCGGCGGCGATGTCGTCGGCCTGTATCACACCGGCCGCTCCGGCTCGCCCGAATGGCCGTCGTTCTTTCATGACGAGTACCGCATGAACCAGGCGATCGCGGTCTATTCCGACGATTATGTCGCGCTGCTCGACGGCGTCACGATGGGCGGCGGCGTCGGGCTTTCAATTCACGGTCGCTACCGCGTCGCTACCGAGCGCACGCTGGTCGCCATGCCCGAGACCGGCATCGGCCTGATCCCCGACGTCGGCGGCACCCATGCGCTGCCTCGCCTGCCCGGCGAGATCGGCACCTGGTTGGGATTGGCAGGCGCGCGGCTGAAGGGCGCCGACTGCCTGTACGCCGGCATCGCGACGCACTTCATCCCGTCGGACCGCCTGCCGCTGCTCCGCGACCTGCTCGCCACCAGCGAGGAGAGCGTCGCCCAGATCCTCGACACCCTGTCAGCCGACCCCGGCCCGTCGCAGCTCGAAGCGCTACGCGATGCGATCGACTTCCACTTCGCGCATGACAGCGTCGAGGCGATCCAGGCCAGCCTGGCCGAGGGCGACGACTGGGCCCGCGCCCAGCATGAAGCCATCGCCCGCATGTCGCCGACCTCGCTCAAGCTGACCCTGCGCGCGCTGCGCATGGGAGAGAGCGCAACGATCGAGGCAGCACTGCGCACCGAATACCGCATCGTCTGCGCCATCCGCGACGGCCGCGATTTTTACGAGGGCGTGCGCGCGTTGTTGATCGACAAGGACCGCAACCCGATGTGGTCGCCGGCGACGCTGGCCGAAGTCGATGAGGATTTGCTCGACAGCTATTTCCGCGAGCCGGCGGGTGGCGACCTGACCTTTGAGTAGGGAGCGGAGATGCGGCCGACGGTGCCGGCTTGACGCGGAAAGCCTTAAGCCAACCGCGCCGCCCCCCTGTTCCGGACAGGAGGTTAACCGCCTTCATACGGAACGCTAAGCCGCATCCAACAGCAATTTCGTTGTCAGGCGGGTCGATCTTACCTAGATGTAGCTGCTCCGAGACAGTGCGAATACGAGTAGTTGAATGCCACGAGAGACGATTGCCATCGGCGCCGATCACGCCGGCTACTCACTGAAGGCGACGCTTGCCGCCGACCTGTTGACGATGGGCTATGAGGTGCTCGATCTCGGCACCAACAGCGAAGTCTCGGTCGACTATCCGGACTATGGCTTCGGCGTTGCCGAGGCAGTCGCATCGGGCAAGGCGCGCTTCGGCATCGCGGTGTGCGGTACCGGCGTCGGCATCGCGATCGCTGCCAACCGGCATCCTGAAATCCGCGCTGCGCTGTGCGCCAGCGGCCTGATGGCGCGCCTGGCGCGCGAGCATAACGACGCCAATGTCATGACGCTCGGCTCGCGCATCATCGGTATCGAGGTGGCGCGCGATTGCGTCCGCCAGTTCCTGAGCAGCAGCTATGCCGCGGGCCGTCACGCCGGTCGTGTCGCCAAGCTCGGTCAATCTCACTTCGAGGATGCAGCAGAATGAGCAGCGCCCCCAGCCAGATGATCCGCTCCGAAGGCTTTTTCGAGGACGGCGTCGCAACCAGCGATCCGGCCATCGCGGCCGGCATCGCGCGCGAGCTCGACCGCCAGCAGAACCAGATCGAGCTGATAGCCAGCGAGAATATCGTCAGCCGTGCCGTGCTCGAGGCGCAGGGTTCGGTGTTCACCAATAAATATGCCGAAGGTTATCCCGGCAAGCGCTACTACCAGGGCTGTGCGCCGTCTGATGCTGTCGAGCAGCTCGCGATCGACCGCGCCAAGCAGCTGTTCAACTGCGCCTATGCCAATGTCCAGCCGCACTCCGGCGCCCAGGCCAATGGCGCTGTCATGCTGGCGATGACCAAGCCCGGCGACACCATTCTCGGCATGAGCCTCGACGCCGGCGGCCACCTGACGCACGGCGCCGCGCCGTCGATGTCGGGCAAGTGGTTCAATGCAGTCCAGTACGGCGTCCGGCCCGACGACCATCTCATCGACTTCGACCAGGTCGAGGCACTGGCGCGCGAGCACAAGCCGGTGTTGATCATTGCCGGCGGCTCGGCCTATCCACGTGTCATCGACTTTGCGCGCTTCCGGGCGATCGCCGACATGGTCGGTGCCAAGTTCATGGTCGACATGGCGCATTTCGCCGGCCTGGTCGCCGCCGGGCTGCATCCCAGCCCTTTGCCCCACGCCGACGTGGTGACGACGACGACCCACAAGACCCTGCGCGGTCCCCGCGGCGGCATGATCCTGTCGAACGACGAGGCGCTGGGCAAGAAGCTCAACTCCGCCGTCTTCCCCGGCCTGCAGGGCGGCCCGCTGATGCATGTGATCGCCGCCAAGGCCGTCGCGTTTGGTGAAGCTTTGCGTCCCGAGTTCCGCAGCTATTCCGCCGCTGTCATCGCCAACGCCAAGGTACTTGCGGCCAAGCTGGTCGAGCGCGGCTGCGATGTCGTCGCGGGCGGCACCGACACCCACCTCGCGTTGATCGACCTGACGCCCAAGCGCATCACCGGCAAGGACGCCGACGAGGCCCTGGAGCGCGCCGGCATCACCTGCAACAAGAACGGCGTGCCGTTCGATCCGCTGCCCCCGACCAAGACCAGTGGCATCCGCGTCGGCTCGCCCGCCGGCACCACCCGTGGCTTCGGCCTGGCTGAATTCGCCGCGATCGGTGACATGATCGCCGACGTCCTCGACGGGTTGGTCGCCAACGGCGCCGAGGGCAGTGCCGCGACCGAGGCCGCCGTCAACGTTCGCGTCCGCGCGCTGTGCGCCCGCTTCCCGATCTATCCGAACTAGGTGCGCTGCCCGTTCTGCCTTCACGACGACAGTGCGGTAAAGGACAGCCGTCCGACCGAGGATGGCGGCGCGATCCGGCGACGTCGGCAGTGCCCTGCGTGCAGCGCGCGCTTCACCACGTTCGAACGGATCCAGCTGCGCGAGCTGGTCGTCGTCAAGAAGTCGGGCAAGCGCGAGGCGTTCGACCGCGACAAGCTGGCCAAGTCGATCATCATCGCCTGTCGCAAGCGCCCGGTCGAGGACGGCCGCATCGACCGGCTGGTCAGCGGCATCGTCCGACAGCTTGAATCCGCCGGCGAAACCGAGGTCGAGGTCGGTACGATCGGTGAGTTGATCATGGAGGGCCTGCAGGCTCTCGACCCTGTCGCCTATATCCGCTTCGCCAGCGTTTACCGCGACTTCCGCGAAGCCAGCGATTTCGAGGATTTTGTCGGCTCGTTGTCGGGCGAGGTCGTTCCGCTGCGGCGGGCGGAGTGAGCGCCGCACCACCGGCGGTCATCCTGGTCCGCCCGCAACTCGGCCAGAACATCGGCTCGTGCGCGCGCGCCATGCTCAACTTCGGGCTGACCGACCTGCGCCTAGTCGCGCCGCGCGACGGCTGGCCCAACGTCGACGCCGGGCCATCGGCCAGCGGTGCCGACAGCGTGCTTGCCGATGCGCGGGTGTTCGACACTCTGCAGGAGGCGGTGGCCGACCTTCACTATATCTATGCGACGACCGTGCGCGGGCGCGAGCTGACGCGTCCGGTGGTGACGCCGCACCGTGCCGCCGCCGAGATGCGCGAGCGCGATGCACCAAGCGGGTTGCTGTTCGGTCCGGAGCGCTCCGGATTGCTGACCACCGACCTGGTCGTCGCCCATGCAATCTTGACCGTGCCGGTTAATCCGGCATTCGGCTCGCTTAACCTGGCACAGGCCGTGCTGCTCGCGGCGTATGAATGGTACCAGGCCGGCGCAACCACCGAGGCCAGCGTGCTCGCCAACTACGACGCCCCTGCGGCTCACGGCGAGTTGGAGGGCCTGATCGAAGCCTTTGATGCCGAACTGACTGCTGCGGGCTATTTCGCGCCACCCGAAACCGTCGCGGCAAAGCGGATGACGCTGCGGAACCTGCTGACCCGTCCAGCCTATTCGGGGAAGGAAGTCCGGACCCTGCGCGGCATGGTCACGGCCTTCACCGGACGACGTCGAAGCCGCCAGACCTAGAACCGGCACTGCGTCTGCAGTGCCGGTCAGGTCGGATCAGGCGACGCGCTGCTGCTCGGCTTCCGGATCGCGGAGCGCATAGCCCCGGCCCCAGACCGTCTCGATGCAGCCCGATGCGCCGGTGCCGGCGGCGGACAGCTTCTTGCGGAGCTTGCAGATGAAGACGTCGATGATCTTGAGTTCGGGCTCGTCGCGACCACCGTAGAGGTGCGTCAGGAACATTTCCTTGGTCAGCGTCATGCCCTTGCGGAGCGACAGCATCTCGAGGATCGCATATTCCTTGCCGGTGAGCGCGACGCGGTGGCCGCTGACCTCGACTGTGCGCGCGGCCAGGTCGATCGACATCGGGCCGGTCTTGATGATCGACTGCGCGTGACCCTTGGAGCGCCGTACCAGCGCATGGACGCGAGCCAAAAGTTCAGCACGCTGGAATGGCTTGGTTACATAGTCGTCGGCGCCGAAACCGAAGCCGGACACCTTGGCGTCGGTCTCGCTATTGCCCGTCAGGATGATGACCGGAGTGGCGATCCGGGCGACGCGCAGGCGCCGCAGCACTTCGTAGCCGTGCAGGTCGGGAAGGGTAAGGTCGAGAAGGATCGCGTCGTAATCGTAAACGCGGGCCAACTCGATGCCATCCTCGCCGGTGGCAGCAGTTTCGTACTCCAGTCCCGCACCACCGAGCATCAGCTCGATCGCCCGTGACATCAAACGATCATCTTCAATTAACAAAATACGCATCGAAACCCCCTCGGGAATGTTGGTGCGCCGCATCCTCTCCGATTTGGCTAACTGTATTCCCATAACCACTCAACCTTCTTTTTAGGTCCGAGTAAAGAGTTAATGCGTTTAATACTTTCGGTATAGACGTAAATTGTTCCCTTAAATATTACGTTCGAATATCGGACGATATATCTGCACTCTTGTCACTCGGAGCCCCGGAACGCCCGCACAGTCGACCGCGCGTTCCCAAAGCCTTAGCTCTTCCTCACTGATTGCGTACCGTTGCCGGGCCTCGGCGCGGTCGATCAGGCCGCTCTGAATTGCCGCAAGGACTTGCGCTTTTCGGCGCGCCACCCATCGACGTGTATCGGGTGGTGGCAAATCCGCGAGCGTCAATTCTGGTTCGTCGGCCTTGCCGACCGAGTGTCGCATTGCAGTCTGTCCAGACATACTCACCCTTTGTTTACGCAACTCTACAGCCGTGAGGACGGCGGCCCGGGTGACAGCTTGCGTCATAAAGTGGTTAAGCCTTGACGAACGATCGATGCAGTATAATCCGCAACGGTGTCCGTAGATCTTTTCAGCTCAAATACCGAAACCGGCCTCGTCTTGCCCAGATCGGGCAGCCGAATCGTCGTCGCTATGTCCGGCGGCGTTGATTCGTCTGTTGTTGCAGCGCTTTGCGCGGAGGCCGGATGCGAGACCATTGGCGTTACTCTGCAACTCTATGACAGCGGTGCCGCGGCTGCACGACCCGGGGCGTGTTGCGCCGGGGCCGATATCCGCGACGCCCGCGCCGTGGCGGCACGGCTGGGGATCGCGCACTACGTCCTCGACTATGAGAGCGCGTTCAAGGACGCGGTAATCGACGATTTTGCCGATAGCTATGCCCGCGGCAGTACACCGGTGCCGTGCGTGCGATGCAACCAGACCGTCAAGTTCCGCGACCTGCTCGGGGTCGCCCGCGATCTCGGAGCAGACGCGATGGCGACGGGGCACTATGTACGCCGTGTCGAAGCGCAGGGCGGCGCCGAGCTCCACCGGGGCATCGACCCGGCCAAGGACCAGAGCTATTTCCTCTACGCGACGACGCGCGAGCAGCTCGACTATCTGCGCTTCCCCTTGGGTGGCCTTGGCAAGGCTGAGGTCCGCGGCCATGCCGAACGCCTGGGCCTGAGCGTTGCCGCCAAGCCCGACAGCCAGGACATCTGCTTCGTACCGAACGGCGATTACGCCAGCATCGTCGCCAAGCTGCGCCCGGAGGCGGCCCAGCCCGGCGAGATCGTCGACCTGTCGGGGAATGTGATCGGCCAGCATCCGGGCCTGATCAACTTTACCGTGGGGCAGCGCCGGGGCATCGCCATCGGCGGCACTCCGGAGCCGCTGTACGCGGTACGCCTCGATCCGGCGACGCGACGCCTGACCGTCGGGCCCCGGGCAGCGCTGGCGGTTAGCGCGGTGGAGTTGAGCCAGATCAACTGGCTCGGCGACGGAGCGCCGCAAGGCGAGGTTTCGGTCAAGGTGCGCTCCATGGCACTGCCGGTGCTAGGCTCGCTCGACAATGGCCGACTGGCATTCGCCGCGCCGGAGTTCGGCGTGTCGCCCGGTCAGGCAGCGGTTTTCTACGATGGCAACCGGGTGTTGGGCGGCGGTACGATCGCTAGCGCCTCGGCAGACGCGGCCTGAAAAGTATCCTGCTTCGCGCGCCCTGAGGGGCGGCAAGTGAACCGGTCCTACTGTCAATGAACCGACACCCGTCAAGATATTGACGCAATATCCGTCAATATTCTGACACTTACCCAAGGTTCCTCACTGGTAACCCTAACTGGCACGGCGATTGCTTAGCCCTGTTCGAACAGGGGGCCGTCATGTCGAGTACAGCTGCAAGCCGGGTTTACGACCGCAACGACGACAAGCTTAGCGGCCTAGTCACGACATGCGACGTGATCCCCGGCGACGATGTTGCGCCCATCACGCCGTTCGTCCGTATAGTTCCCGCGGCACGCTCGCGCTTTCGTCGATCGAGCGAAGCGGGATGCCTCGGCCAGCTGGACTTCGCCAATGTCGACCATGGCTTTGCCGCTGCATTGACCGCCGAGCTGCGCCGTTCACGCGGTACACCTGCCGCCGGAGAAGCCTCCAGCCACGCGCTGAACGACCTCGCCTTCCGCGTCGGGGCGCGCAGCGTCACCGTGCTGATCAATGGTCCGACCGGCACCGGCAAGGAAGTCCTCGCCCGCGCCATCCATCAAGCCTCCCCCCGCCGCGATCTGCCGTTGATTGCGGTCAACTGCGCCGCGCTCCCCGAGGCGATGCTCGAAGCCTTGCTGTTCGGCCATGAGCGCGGCGCCTTTACCGGGGCACAAGGGGCTTCGCCCGGCCTGTTCCGCGCGGCGCATCGCAGTACCCTGCTGCTCGACGAAGTGGCGGAACTGCCGCTCGGCTGCCAGGCCAAGCTGTTGCGTGTGCTACAGGAGCGCGAGGTGTTGGCGATCGGCGCCACGGTTCCGGCCAGCGTCGACGTGCGCGTCATCGCCACTGCCAACCGCGACCTGGCTGCTGAAATTGCCGCGGGGCGCTTCCGTTCCGACCTGTATTACCGGCTGGCGGTGTTCCCGCTGACCACGATGGCGCTGCGGCATCGGCCGGCAGACCTGTTGCCACTGGTGGCGGCGCTGCTGCTGCGCCTGGGCAACGGCATCCCGGCCTGGCCCGAGGTCGAGGCGCTCGACAAGCTCGCGGCGCACGACTGGCCCGGCAACGTCCGCGAACTCGGCAATGTGCTGGAGCGTGCCCTGATCTACGGCGACGGCGAGCGGATCACCGCCCGCGACATCGTCTTCGACATTGCTGCGCCGGTGTCCAACGTCACGACCCTGCGGCCCCAAGTCCGTGACTGCGAGTTCGACACCATCCGCCGCACGCTCGAGGCATGCGCCGGCCGTCGCATCGAGGCCGCGCGCCGGCTTGGCATCAGCGAGCGTAGCCTGCGTTACAAGCTTGCCGCGATGGCGCTGCCGGCTGCGGCAACGATCCAGTGAACTTGCCACCGATCGACACCGGCGGCGTCCTCGCCCTCCGCGCCCAGATCCTGGCGCGCAATGCCGCGCTGTCGCCGACCCCGGTCAAGCCGGCCGACAGCTTCGCCTCGGCGATCAGTGCGGCGCTCGACACCGTCAATCGCGGCCAGGCCGCCGCTGGGGTCGCCTCAGATGCCTTCGAGCGCGGCGACAGCGTCGACATCGCGGCGGTCATGCTCGCCCGGCAGAAGGCCTCGATCGGCTTCGAGGCGACGCTGCAGGTCCGCAACAAGCTGCTCAGCGCCTATCGCGACGTCATGAGCATGCCGGTCTGAGATGGCAGCGCTTGCTCTCGCCAATGCCGGACTGCCAGTGCCGTGGCGACTGCGCGGCCAGCAACTGTTCGCGCAGCCCGCGGTCCGGCGCTCGCTGCCGTTGATCGCCGTGGTCGGAGCGCTGCTCGTTGCCGCGCTGATGTGGCTCGCCTTTCGATCACCCGACATGCGCCCGGTGTGGAACGGGCTTGCCGAAGCCGACAAGGCCGCCGTCGCCGATGCCCTGCGCACCGGCAATTTCCGCGTCGACGTCGATCCCGCGACCGGCGCCGTCGAGGTTCCCGCCGACCAGGTTGCCGCGGCGCGGATCATGCTGGCAGGGCAAGGGCTGCCGAAGGCCGTGCCCAGTGGATCGGCGCTGCTGACCGCGATGCCGCTTGGCACCAGCCGCGCCGTCGAGGGCGCGCAACTCAAGGCAGCGCAGGAGCATGATCTTGCCGCCAGCATCGCCGCCATCGACGCGGTCGAAAGCGCCCAGGTCCATCTCGCGACGCCCGAACCCTCGGTGTTCATCCGCGACCGCGCCGCACCGAGCGCCTCGGTATTCATCACCCTCGCCGGCGGCAGGACGCTCAGCGACGCGCAGGTCCGCGCCATCGTCCATCTCGTCGCCTCGTCGGTGGCGGGGCTCGACCCCGATGCGGTGAGCGTCGTCGATCAGAGCGGCACGCTGTTGTCGGGCAGCGGTAGCAGTGGCGAGCTCGGAGAGACCGGACGAATGCTCGATGCCGAGGCCCGCACTGCGGCGATCGTCCGGCAACGGGTGGTGGCACTGCTCACGCCGATCCTGGGGGCCGACAATTTCTCGGCACAGGTCAGCGCCGATCTCGATTTCTCCGAGAATGCCGCGACGCGCGAAAGCTACGACCGCAACGCCAGCGCCATCGCCAACGAGCAAGGCAGCAGCTCGACGGAAAGCGCGCCGCCGCCCGCGCGCGGTATTCCTGGGGCACTGTCGAACACCGTGCCCCAGGCCGCGCAGGTCTCCAACACGCCGCCGGTGCTCAGCCTGCCGCCGGTCGCTACCGGTGCGACGCCCCAATCGCAGACGTTCAACCGCACCTTCGAGGTCGGCAAGGCGGTCTCGGTAACACGCGCCGCGCGCGGCTCGCTGCGCCGCCTGTCGGTCGCGGTGGTGGTCCGTGACACGAGCCTTGGCGCGGTGAAGGGCAGGGCGGCGCAACTCGCTTCGCTCGAGGTGCTGGTCCGGAGTGCGGTGGGCTTCGACGTCCGCCGCGGCGACGTGGTGACGCTGGCGGCGCGCGGCTTCACCGATGGCAGCGCCGCAAGTGCTGCGAGCTGGTGGCAGCCCTGGGTCAGCCTCGCGGTTCAGGCCACCGTTGCGCTGGTCGGTGTGCTGCTGTTGGTCTTCGGCATCGGGCGACCCTGGCTGCGCGCGCGGGCTGCCGATCGAGCCATGTCTGCGGCCGACCTGCTCCCGGCGCTGCCGACGCTGCTGGTCGATTACACTGCCAAGCTAGACGCGACCCGTGCGCTGGTGAGCAGCGATGCCGCGCGCGCCGCCGCCGTGGTCCGCGGGCTGATCCGGGCATGATCCACCTGCCGCTTTCCGGAGCCCAGAAGTGCGCAGTGTTGTTGTTGCTGCTCGATGAGGCTGCTGCGGCCACGTTGCTGCGCGGGCTCGACCCGGCAGAGGTGCAGGCGGTCGGCGACGCCATGCTGTCGGTAGCCGAGATCGAGCCGCGCGCCATCGATGCGGTGCTCGACGATTTTCTGGCGGCGCACGCAGAGGTCGCGGCGCTCGGCAATGGCGGGGCGCAATTGCGCTCGGTTATGACCCAGGCATTCGGCGAGCCGCGCGCCGCGACGATGCTGGGAAGGATGGGACCGCCCGCCAGCGCCAAGCCGTTTGCAGCGCTCGACTGGGTGGAGCCGGCGACGATCGCGGCGGTCATTGCGGCGGAGCATCCGCAGGCGGGCGCGGCAATCCTGGCGCATCTGCCGTCGGAGGCCGGCGCGGCGGTGCTGGCGCTGGTTCCTGCGGATCGGCAAGCAAGCTTGTTGTTACGGCTGGCACGGCTGGGTCCGATCGGCCCGCAGGCGCTGGCCAGCCTGGAGGCCGACGTCGAACGACATCTGGTTGCGCTGGCGGCCGAGGTCGCTCCGGTCCAGCGCGGCGGCGCGGCGTTCGCAGCCAAGCTGATCGGCGGCGTCAGCGATCCAGCCGCGCTGATCGGCACGGTCAGGCTGCAGGACGCCGAGCTTGCCGACTTGATCGCCGAGAATCTGTTCCTGTTCGCCGACCTGCTCCGTATCGACCAGCGCGGCATGCAGACGCTGGTCCGGGAACTCGATCCGGAACTGCTGGTCGTTGCGCTCAAGGGCGCGGGCACCGAGATGCGCGACCATATCCTGGGTGCCATGTCGCAGCGCGCCGCTGCGCAGATCGAGGACGATCTTGGAACGCGCGGGCCCTTGAAGCGCGACGAGGTCGAGGCGGCCCAAGCCCAGGTCGCCGCCGTCGTTCGCCACCTCGCCGACGCCGGCACGCTGATGCTGCCGGGCGCGGGGGCGGGCTATGTTTGAGGCCGCGACGCCATTGTCGGCGCTGTTATGGGCGATGAACCCGGGACTGATCGCTGCGCCCTCGCCGGATTGTGGGGCGATCGCAGCGGCGGCGGACGCGGTCGGCTATGCGCGTGGCTGGACCGAGGCCGAGGCAGCACTGCAGCCCTTGCGCGACCGGCTTGGCCAGGCGGCACAGGCGCTCGACGCGGCCTCGGTGATCGACCCGGCCAGCCTGACGCCGCTGTTCGTCACGCTCGTCCGCCGTATCGCGGAGGTGGTGGTCGACGGTGAACTGCGCCAGTCGCCCGAGGTTCTGGAGCGCCTCGTCGCTAGCGCGTTCGCTGCTGTGGATACGGAGGGCGCCACCCTGCGCCTCAGCCCGCGCGATGCGGCACTGCTCGGGATGGGCACGATCGACCTTGAGCTCAGCGACGGCGAAATTCGCGTCGATACCGCGCGCCACGTCGTCGCCGCCTCGCTCGCCACGCGCCTGGCCGAAGCCGTCGCGGGCCTCGTATGAACACCACCGCCGCCCTTGCGCATCTTGCCGGCGCCGCCGCCCCAGCTATTCCTGCCTGTCCGCGCATCGGCGGACGCATCGCTGCGTTCGACGGGCACACCATCGAGTGCAGCGGGCTCGACGCCGCAGTCGGCACGGTCTGTGCCATCGGTTCCCCGCCCAGCCCGGCCGA
This sequence comes from Glacieibacterium sp., assembly GCF_965200405.1. GTDB lineage: Bacteria > Pseudomonadota > Alphaproteobacteria > Sphingomonadales > Sphingomonadaceae > Glacieibacterium. The sequence continues at coordinate 3,493,803 of NZ_OZ241356.1, read as the reverse complement.
GGTCATCGGCTTTCGCGACGGCCGCACCCTGTTGATGGGGCTCGCCCAGCAAGGCACGCTGCTGCCCGGCGATCCCGTCATGCCGCTCGGTGATGCGGCCCGCGTCTCGGTGGGCCCAGCTCTGCTCGGTCGTGTCCTCGACGGTGGCGGGCGGCCGCTCGACGGCGAGCCGGCGCCGTTGACCAGCCTGCGTATCCCGCTCGACCCACCCGCCACAAACCCGCTGAACCGCACGGCCGTTGGCCCGCGTCTCGACTGCGGCGTACGCGCGATCGATGCGCTTCTCACCCTCGGCAGGGGTCAGCGGGTCGGCATCATGGCCGGCAGCGGCGTTGGCAAGTCGGTCTTGCTCGGGCAAATGGCGCGCGGCACTGCTTGCGATACCGTCGTCGTTGCACTGATCGGCGAGCGCGGCCGCGAGATCGGCGACTTCCTCGCAACCCAGCTTAGCGGCCCGGCTCGCGCCCGCAGCGTCGTCGTGGCGGTCGCAGCCGACGATGCCCCATTGCTCCGCGTCCGTGGCGTCATGCGAGCCCATGCGATTGCCGAATACTTTCGTAGCCTCGGGCAATCAGTGTTGCTCATCGTCGACAGCCTGACCCGCGTCGCCCACGCCCAACGCGAGATCGGCATGGCACTCGGCGAGGCGTGCGGGCCCCGCGGCTATCCACCGTCCGCCATCCAGCTCCTCCCCCGCCTGGCCGAGCGAGCCGGCAACGACCGGACCAGCGGCGGCTCGATCACCGCGATCTACACGGTGCTGGTCGACGGCGACGACCTCAATGATCCGGTCGTCGATGCCGCCCGAGGTGTGCTCGACGGCCATATCGTCCTGTCGCGCGCCGTTGCCCAGCGCGGCATCTACCCCGCCATCGACATCGCCGCCTCGATCAGTCGCTCGATGCACGACCTGGTCGAGCCTGCCCACGCCCGCGCCGCCGCCGCGTTTCGGCGCGCTCATGGATTGGTCGAGGAGAACCGCGATCTTGTCGCCATGGGAGCCTATGCGCCCGGCCACGACCTGCAACTCGACGCGGCCTTCGCCGCCCGCGCCGCCATGGACGGGTTTCGCAGCCAAGGCATCGTCGAGCATTCCTCCGGGAACGCGTCAACCGACGCTCTTATCGGTCTGGAATTGCAGTGAACAAGCGCATGGGCCGTCTGCAAAAAATCCGACGCATCGAGTTGGTCGGTGGCTTGCGCGCCTTGGCTGAGGTCGAGACCCGCGTCGTCCGTCTCGACAGTGTCGCGGCTCGGCTGGAGGCGCTGGTCGCCGACCTGCCACATGCAGCGGCGGTCGCCGAACGCAAGGCCGCGACGGTAGCTCGCGAGGCGCTCGACCGCGCCCGCCGCTCGGTTGCCGACCGCCAGACCAATGAAACCCAACTGCGGATCGCCGCCGCCGAAGCCGCCCAGCGTCTCAAGGCCCGGGTCGACATCGTCGCGCGACTGATGGCGGATCCGTCGTGACTCTGATCAGCGGTATCGCATTGCCAATGGCCAGCGACCTAGTCCTTGCCCTGCCCATTACGGGAGCAGCTTTCGACAGTCAGCTTCTTGCAGCGACGCTGGCCTTACCGATGCCATTGGATTTGCCTCTGCAGATCGCGCCGGGCGCCAAGGCTGACATTCTGCAAATCGAGCCGCCGCAATACGCGCTGCCGAACACCTCAACGAACGCACTGTCGTCGGTTGCCGCTGTGGCTCCGGCGGCGAACTCGAGACCAGAGCAAATCCTGGCGCCGTCCTTAGCAGGCAAGGCTTCTCCAGCAGAAAATAAACCGTGGAACGGCAAGCAGTTGAACGACGAAACAGTTCTAGTCGAGATGCCGATTGGGGCCGCGGTGATGGTGTCGGTGCCTATGCATCCGCGGCTTACGGTTGAAGTCTCCGCGTCACCCTCAGCCCTGTCCGTTTCATCCCTAGCTTCGATCAACGCTCCAGTAACCCCCATGACTGTGATCGCAGCAGCGCCGTCGGCTGCTCAAAATAGTCCAGTGATTGTCGGGCCTTCGCTAAGGACGGCGCAAGCGACCCAGACCTTCCCAGCGGCAAGGCCAGCGCCCACCATCACACTGGATCCCGCGGCGTCGACGATCGTGGCGCCTGTGTCAGAGACGACGCCGTCACCGCCACCCCGCGTGCCTCCCTCAGAAATCTCTATCATCGCGGGAGCGCCAAAGGCCGCAGACAGCGCAAACCCGCCTCCGCTTCTTGTGGCACCGATACTCCCCACCTTCGCGCCTCTCCTCGCCACCGCTCCGTCGCCGAAGGCTCCTGGCGTCCAGATAAATCCGCCAGCCGTCCTCTCTCGTCGCCGCGATGCCGGTGCCAGTCCCTCGCAGCTTGTCGGCCAGAATCTGGGTTTCGCTCCGTCGCCCACTGGCATGCCAGAACAGTCCGGCGCCGTGCTCGCCAACTTGCGCCAGAGCCAAGCTTTTCAGGCCGACAATAGCGCGCCAGTCGATGCGACCGTCCGGACGCCTGCCGCCAACGTCATAGAGCTTGCCACCGACCGCCTCGGTGCCATCCGGCTGGCACTCGATACCAGCGATACCGCCTTGCACGTTCACGTCACTGCCGACCGCAGCGCCACCGCGGGGCTGATCGTGGCTCAGGCCGACCGACTGCAGATCGCGGTCGAGACCGGCGGCGCCAGGCTCGGCGCCCTTTCGGTGGACGTCAGGGACGGCGGCGATCCGCGTCGCTCGCTACCATGGCAGCCGCCTGAAAATGGTCATCCTTCGTCGCAGCGTCGCAGCGCAAGTTCTTCTGACACCACAATACCAGCCCGTACCGACCGATTTGCCTGAGGTAATCCATGTCCAATGAACCTCCCAAGCCTAAGGTCGCCAAATCTGGTGCCGGCAAGGCCGTGATGATCGTCTTGGCCTTTGCGGGCGGCACAGCGGCGGGCGGGGCAGGGGCCGTCATCGCCTTCACTTGGCTCGGCCAGATGCCCGGCGGCGGGAGCAAGCATGTCGCCGAAGCCGTGGAGCCGTCGAAGCTCGAATATGTCGAGCTCGATAACAGCTTTACCTCGAACCTCACCGACACCGGCCGTTATCTGCAATTGCGCATCGCGATATCGACCACCGGCGGCCCTTCGGTCGTCGCGGCACTGGCGCAGCACAAACTCGCTATCGTCTCGACCGTGCTTGCCGTGCTCGGCGACCTTGCCGAGGCCGATGTCGCCGATGGTGCCGCCAAGACCCGGCTCAAGATCAAGCTGCGAGGTGCGATCGAAGGCGTCTTGCAGCAAAAGGCTCACTTGGGCGGAGTCGACGAAGTCTTCCTGACCAGCCTGGTCGTCCAATGACCAGCGGCGCCGCACGTATCACAGCTGGCTATGACGATGGTCCGCAAGCCTTTGAGTTCGCAGTCGCTGCCTCGCGTGACGTTGGACCGCCGCCGGTAGATCGCGAAGCCATCGGCGCGCTGGCATCGAACCTGCTGGCTGAGGTTTGCCGGACTCCGGCGTCCGTCAAGATCGCCGAGGGCGCAACGGCTCGGCTTGGCTGGTGGCGGCGGGGTGACGGCCTGGTGATCGGCCTCGGCGGCGGCGGGGCAACGCTTGCCTCGGCATTGGTTAACCGAGACTGCGGCGGCGAGTTTCGCGCCGACGATGCCGGCAACGGTTCCGCCAGTGTCGAACGGCAGCGCGGCGCCTTGCTGGCCCGCCTGCGCATCGGTGTCGCTGCATTATGGCCCGCCGCCGACGACGACTGGGTTAGCTGCCCACCTGTCGACGCTGAAGCCTTCAGCCTGCGTATTGAGGCCGGGCTAGTTCGCGATCAGATCGACTGCGCCGTGCAGCCGCCGCCGGAGGCCGTTGCTCCGCTGGATACCGGCTGGCGTAATCGCCTGTCGGATGTCCTCGACAGCCTTGCAGTGCCGGTCCAGCTGGTCCTCCACGAGGCGGCGATCACGGTCGGGGCCGCGCGCGCGATTGCCGTCGGCGACGTGCTGCCGATCGCTACCGCCCACGAGGTCGGCCTGCGCGTCGGCGCGCTGACAGTGGCGCGCGGACGTATTGCCAATGACGGTGAACTTCCGCGGGTCGAGATCACCAGCCGCGCCCGGGCTTCGACATGCCCTTCGATGCGGGCCGCAAGGAACGGAGAACGCTCATGAATGCCATCACCAACAGCGACTTCGAGGCGGCCATTGGGCGAGCCACGGCCGGATCGCTTGGGGCGCTTGGCAGTATCGAGATGCGGCTGAGCGTCGAGATCGGTGCGACGCGGATGACGCTGGCCGAGCTGGCAGCGCTGGAGCCCGGCGCGGTTGTCGAACTCGACCGGCGCAGCGACGAGCGCATCGACATCTTGGTCAACGACCGGCTGCTGGCGAAGGGCGAGGTCGTTACCATCGGTGATCGCTTCGGCGTCCGCATCGTCGAGCTCGCCGATGGGCTGGCGCGTTGATCGATCCCGTGACGCGGTTGGCACTTGCCCTGCCGCTGCTTCTGCTCGCGCTTGGTGGCGTGCTCGTCGCTGCGCGCCGCGGGCTGATCCGCCTGCCGGGCGCGGTGGTCGGCGTGGCACCGCTGAAGATCGTGCAACTCGCTAACCTCGGCCCCGGCGCGCGACTTGCGGTGGTGGAATTCGAGGGGCGCAGCCTGCTGCTTAGCATCAGCAAAACCGGCGTCACCAGCCTTCTGCCCATTGCTTTCCGGGCAGGACGAATGACCCGCACCTGCGCCGTGCGGGGACGGACCAATACTGAGCTCAGAGAGCGTCTCGGATGACCGCAGCCCCGATGGCGCTGCCCATCCAAATCCTGCTGCTGATGACAGCACTGACGCTGCTGCCGTCGCTGCTGCTGATGATGACCGGCTTCACCCGCATCCTGATCGTACTGGCAATCCTGCGCCAGGCGATCGGGCTAGGCCAGGCGCCGCCGAACCAGTTGCTCGTCGGACTGGCGCTGTTCCTGACGCTGTTCGTCATGCGCCCGCAGTTCGATGCAATCACGACGACCGCTTACCGGCCGTTTGCGGCACAACAGATCCCTGCGGAGGTTGCGATCGAGCGAACCGGTACCGTCCTGCATGGGTTCATGCTCGCCCAGACCCGGGAGCAGGATGTCAGGCTGTTCGCCAATCTCGCCCATGCCGGGCCGTTCGGGCGTGGCGCCGACGTGCCGATGACGATCCTCGTCCCGGCCTTTGCCACCAGCGAGTTGAAGACCGCTTTCGAGATCGGCTTCCTCGTCTATCTGCCGTTTCTGGTGATCGACTTGGTCGTTGCCAGCATCCTGATGGCGCTCGGCATGATGATGGTATCGCCGACGCTGATATCCCTGCCATTCAAACTGTTGCTGTTCGTTCTTGTCGATGGCTGGGCGCTGGCACTGGGGTCGCTGGCAGGCAGTTTCGTTGCGGCGGCACCATGAAGAGACGGCGGTGAGCGACGCTGACCTTGTCGTCGATGCGGCCTCGGCGATGCTGTGGGTGTTGCTCGAACTCGCCGCGCCTGTGGTGTTGCCAGTCCTGGCTGCGGCGCTGGTCGTCGGGCTGTTGCAGGCCGCGACCTCGATCAGCGAGTCGACTCTCAGCTTCGTGCCCAAGCTGGTTGTCGCCATCGCCAGCATCGCGTTTTTCGGCGCGTTGATGACCCGGTTGCTGACCGACTTCACCGAGGCGATGTACGACCGCATTCCCGGGCTGCTGCAGTGATCTCCGCGTGGCTGGCATCGCCCGAGCGCGAGTTGTGGCGGTTGATCTTCGCCAGCCTGCGCGCGGCGGCGGCTTTACTGCTGCTGCCCGGCATCGGCTCCGCACTGCTGCCGATCCGGGTCCGCACCGGGCTGGCACTGATGCTCGGCATGGTCGCCCTCGCCGCTGGGGTCGTTACCGTGCCGGAGGTCGCCGCGATGCCGGGCGCGGTGCTCGGCGAAGTGCTGATCGGCCTCGGCATCGGCGTTATCGTCCAATGCGTTTTCGCCGCCGCCAGTGTCGCTGGCGAGGTCATCAGCCAGGCGATGGGCATGGGTTTTGCCACCATGGTCGGCGCCGGCGGCGGCACCAGTCCGGTGCTGACCAACTTCCTGTCATTGCTGATGTGGCTGGCGTTTGTCGGCGTCGATGGTCACGCCCGGCTATTTGCCTGCATCGTCGAAAGTTACCGCAGCTTGCCCCCGGGGGCATCAATCGACGCGCTACGCGTCGCGGAGTTCGGAGCCTTCGCCTTCGGTACCGGCCTGATGCTGGCGCTTCCGGTGACGGGAGTGGTGCTGCTGGTCAACCTCTGGCTGGCAGTCCTCGCCCGAAGCGCGCCCCAGCTGAACCTATTCTCGATCGGGTTCGCCGTGCTGATGGTAACCGGCCTTCTGGCGCTGCCGCTCGCCTTGCCCGCCATGCTCGCGACCATGTCCGAGGCCGCCGCCGATGGTCAGGCAGAACTTGCGCAGGTCATTCTAAGTGACTGAAAAAACAGAGGAAGCAACCGACAAGCGCCGCCGTGAAGCGCCAGAGCGGGGAGACGTATGGCAGTCACGCGAACTTGGCTCCGCGCTCGGCATCCTGGCCGCATTTACATGGCTCGTCCTGCAAGGTCCGGCCCTTTTCGCCGGCTGCCGCTCAATGCTCGCCGCCGCCCTCTCGATCTCCCCACAACACGCAACCGATGTTGATCTTCTCCAGATCATCCACCCCATCAGGATCCCGATAGCTGTGTTCGGCGTCATCGTGCTGGCCGCAGCAATCCTTGGTCCGATGCTGCTTGGCTCGCGCTGGTCCCCCGCTGCCGCTGCTCCAAAGCCTTCCCGCCTCCAACCCCTCGCCGGCCTGAAGCGAATGTTCGGCATTCAATCTCTCGTCGAGCTTGGCAAGGCGATCATCAAGGCGGCGCTGTTCGCCGCAGTCGGCTGGTCGATATTGGGTAAGGTACTGAATGGTCTCGCCACGTTGGGCGCTGCCGGACCGACGGCCGCCGCCACGCGCCTTGGTAGCGACGTCTCCGGCTTGCTTGGCACCTTGCTCATGGTCTTGGTGGTGATCGCCGCTCTCGACCTGCCGTGGCAACGTTCACGCTGGCTCGCCAAGCTGCGGATGACCAAGCAGGAGGTCCGGGACGAGCACCGAGAAAGCGACGGCAACCCGGAAGTGCGCGCCGCTCAGCGCCGTCTAGCCAAGGCCGCCGCCCGTAGGGCTTTGCGTCCCGCCATGGCCGACGCCACCGTGGTCACCGTTAACCCGTCCGAATTTGCAGTTGCCTTGCGCTATGATCCGCTGCGTGACGCAGCCCCGATCATCGTCGCGCGTGGTCGCGACCTGATCGCCGCAACGATCCGCGAATTGGCGACCGAGCACGGCGTCCCGGTCCTGCGATATCCTCAACTCACGCGGGCAATCTTTTTCACAGGCCGCATCGGATCGCCGATCCGCGACGATCTCTACGCCGCCGTCGCCGCGGTCCTGGCCTTCGTCTTCAGCCTGGATGCGGAGGCGCCTCGCCAAATGCCGATCTTCGAAATCCCTCTTGCGGCGCGTTTCGACGAACATGGCCGCAGCCAGCCTAAAGCCTAGGCAAGCAAGGACGTTAACCCTGACATGGTTACCATAGCCAACGCACTTGGAGTCGGATCGGGGGTCGATACTGCCGAACTTATCGATACGCTGGTTGCTGCCGAGCGCGGCACCCGCGACATGTCGATAAAGACCCGCAGCGACCGGGTCGAAGCACGAATATCCGGAATGGCGCAGGTCAAGGCGGGGCTCGACGCGCTGATCCTGGGGCTTGGAAACCGAACCAAAGGCGGTGGACTTGGGCCTCTTCCCGGCAGCAGCGATGCTTCGATCCTGACTGCAAGTGCCACGGCAGGTGCGACCCGGACGCTGCGACCGACGTACGTCGAGGTGAAAGCGATCGCCACCGGGCAGTCGTTAATTTCAGGACCGCTAGCCAACGCAACTGCACCAGTCGGGATGGGCACGCTGACCCTGACGCCTGGAACGGCCACGTCGGACGGGCTGGGTGGCTTTGCTTTTTCGGGTAGCAGCGTTGGACTAGACATTGTCATCGATGCTACGAACAACACACTCAGCGGGTTGGCCAAGGCGATAAACGCTGCTCAGGCGAGCGTCAGGGCCAGCGTCGTCGACGATGGGCAAGGAGCGCGCCTCGTCCTGAAGGGGCCGACCGGAGCGCGTTCTGCTTTCATCCTGACGGCACTTGGCGATCCGGGACTTGATCGCTTTGTCTACCAACCCGGAGCCTCGACCATGACGTTGGCCGCCTCTGCCAGCGACGCCGATCTGCGGGTGGACGGTGTCGCGGTGAAGCGATCGACCAACAGCATCTCCGACTTGATCGAAGGCACCCGGCTGGAGCTGAACAAGGCGGCAGTTGGTAGCGTCGTCACGGTCGCCGCGTCACGCGATGCAGCAGGATTGCGAACGGCGGTCGGTGATCTGGTCGACGCGCTGAATGCCGTGCAGAGCCTTGGGAAGGCTTTGACCCAGGGTGCCGGGGGCGACACGCCTGCGGGAGCGCTGGCCGGAGACTCGACGATGCGACGGGTGCGGCAGCAGCTCTCGTCACTCACGACAGGTGGGATCAATGGTCTCCAGTCGCTTGGGGTCACTACTGCGCGCGACGGCACGTTATCGGTCGATACTGCGCGTCTCGACAAAGCGCTGGCGGACGATCCGGATGCGGTCGAAGCGATGCTGGTGTCCCTGACGGCAGCGAACGGTCCGTTAGCTGCTGCGCGCGATGAGCTGTCGGTTGCGTCCTCCGACGGCATCGGGGGGCGCCTGGTTCGAGAGCAGCGTTCGATCGCCACCGAGCGCGCAACGATCGAGGTACGCAGCACGACCTTTCGTGCTCAACTCACTCGACAGTATGCGGCGATGGAGCGTGCGGTCGCGGCGTCGAAGTCGACCCAATCGTTCCTTGAGGCGCAGATCAAGGCTTGGAACGGAAACAACAATTGAAGGACGTTCGGATGCAAGTCTCGAACTTGGCGCGCGCAGCAGGTCAATATCGGGAGCTCGATCTCGCGACCCGCGTCGCGACCGCTTCGCCGCATCAACCGGTGTCGATGCTGTTCGAGGGTTTGCGAGCCGCGTTGCACGGTGCCGAGCGCGCGATATCCCGCGGGGAGTCGCGGCTCAGGATACGCGCAGTCACCAAGGCGTTCGCAATACTCGATGCACTTGAATCAAGTCTCGATCCTTCCGCCGGTGGTGGCATCGCCAGAACCTTGGCAACGCTCTACGATGAACTCCGAGCGCTGGTTGTCGCTGGCAACGCGGAAGCACGGCCTGAACTTCTTTCTGTCGCGGCCGAGCGCGTGACGACGCTGGGCCGTGCTTGGGCAGCGATCGATCCGGCGGTCAGAAGCCCGGCAAGCGTTGGATATTGAGGCGCCTCATCTTCTCGATCAGCGTCGTTCGGCGAAGTCCAAGCAGCCGCGCGGATTCAGCCACGCCGCCGTCGGTCGATCGTAAGGCGCGTTCGATATAGCCCTGCTCGACGCCGTCCAGCAGTTGCTTAAGGTCGACCGGCGCGTCGTTCACGGTTTCTATGACCGGCATTGTGGCCTGTGGTTCGGGACCGTTGATGAGTTGCATCGCAGTTTCTGGCCCGATTACCTCGCCGCCGTACAGGGCAGTGGCGCGGTCGACAAAATTGCGTAGCTCGCGGACGTTGCCGCGCCAGGCAAGTCCTGAGATCAACGCCAGGGTTGCATCCGCAAACTGCACGCGCTGAGGCGCTGGAACCAGTGCTGCGAAATGCTCGGCGAGCAGCGCAATGTCGTCGCGGCGATCGGCCAAAGGCGGAACCCTGATTTCGACGACGTTGAGCCGGTAGAACAGATCCTCCCGAAAGCGTCCGCTGGCGATTGCGGCGGCCAGATTGACGTGGGTCGCTGCGATCAGCCGGACATCCACGGAGACACCGATCATGCCGCCGACGCGTTCGACGACCCGTGTCTCGAGGACGCGTAGCAGCTTGACCTGCAGTTCGACCGGCATATCCCCGATCTCGTCGAGGAACAGCGTGCCGCGGTCGGCGAGTTCGAAGCGGCCGCGGCGGGCGCGGACGGCTCCGGTGAACGAGCCGGCTTCATGACCGAAAATTTCGCTCTCGATCAGGTCGCGCGGCAGGGCAGCGCAATTGACTGGAACGAACGGTCGGGCCGCCCGCGAGCCCCTTTGATGGATGAGGCGGGCGATGACGTCCTTGCCACTACCCGACGGCCCAGTGATCAGGACCGTTGCGGTGCTATCTGCGACCTTTGTGACCAGCGACCGGATTGCCCGTATCGGTTCGCTGGTGCCGATCAATTCGGCAAGGCTGTTCTGTCCATCGCTGCTGTGACGCATGCGCTGCTCCCTGATCGACGAAGCACGAGTGCTGCGCCTGCAGTCTGCCGGGCCCTTCCTTCCAACAGCTGGCGCCACGGTAGATAAGTTTGTGGATAAACGATCGATATAGGTCCGAAACGGTTTTGATATGGAGCGTAGCGCGCCTAGTTAAGGTCCGAAGCGAAGCAAATGTAGTTAACCGCAGGTAAAGATAATGGGTTTTGGCGAGTTGATCGTGTTTGCGGAGGCAGAAGCGGGGCAGGATCGCGGTGATCTGTTCGGTGCAGGCGACTTCAGTATAGCGTCCGCCAGTTCCGCCGAGACGGTTCGCAAGCTGCTCGACGAGAACTGGACTGTCGATCTTGTCGTTGCCGATATGAGGATCGTCGATGCGGAACTGATGGATCGGTTGCAGGCGACGGGAGCACCGCCTGCACTTTTCCTGGTCGATGGTGACGAAGCGGCGGTCGAACGTATCAGCATGGCGGACAATGTACGTGGCTACCTCGATTTGCCGGTGGCGGATGCGGTACTGCGGGAAGCGATACTGGCGGCGTTGCCCAACGTCGGGCCGAAGGGCGTTGCCGACTTGTCCGATCGGGACTCCGCCCGGATCAACGCGCTGGGGCGCGATGTCGAGCGGATTGCCCGGGCGCTCAGCGACATCGCCAGCGAAGCGGCGACCAAGCCGGCGCGAGAAGCGGTCAGCGCGGCGTTCGTACGCAACATCATCAAGCGGCGGCGCGATCGTGAGCGGTACTTCCCGGCCGAACTGTTCGGCGATCCGGCGTGGGACATGATGCTCGACCTGACCGCCGCCCGGCTGGAACGACGCGACGTTTCCGTTTCCAGCCTGTGCATCGCCGCCGCGGTGCCGACGACGACGGCGCTGCGCTGGATCCGCAACCTGTGCGACGCCGGCCTGTTCGAGCGCAACACCGACCCCGATGACGCCCGTCGCGGTATCATCACCCTGTCCGCCGCAAGCCAGGAGCTGATGCTGGGCTATCTCGCTTCGGTTCGTACCGGCGGGCCGGCGGTCTAGAGCGGTACGATACGGACCGGCAGGCCGTCTTTTGGCTTGGGGATCGGGAACATCCTGAATTCGCCGGCATAACCGGCCGGCAACTCGATCCTGTTGTCGGCGAGCAGTTCGAACAGGAACGACTTGGTCTGCATATAGGCGAAATGCAGGCCGAGGCACATGTGAGCCCCGCCGCCGAACGGGATCCAGGCGTATTTATGGCGGCCCCTCGAGTTCTCGGCGGAGAAGCGCGTCGGGTCGAAGCGGTCGGGATCGGGCCAGACGTCGGGCAGGCGGTGCGAGACCATCGTGTTGATCCCGACATGGGCGCCGGCGGGGACGACGTGGTTCATGAAGGTGAATTCGCGCAGTGCCCGCCGCGGCATCGACGGCACCGGCGGGATCAGCCGCAGCGCCTCCTTGAACACCATCTCGGTCAGCTCGAGCTTGCCCAGCGTCTCATAGGTCAACTCGCCGCCGGTCTCGGCCTTCACCGCGTTGATCTCGGCGCGGAGCTTGTCCTGCCATTCCGGATGCATCCCGAGGTAATAGACCGTCGAGCTCAATGATGAGGTCAGCGTGTCGTGCGCCGCCATCATCACGAAGTTCATATGGTCGATGATCTCCTGGTCGGTCAGCAGCTCGTCGTTCTCGTCGCGGGCGTTGCAGATCTGTGTGAAGATGTCATCGCCCGTGGCACCGCGGCGCTTGCCGATCTCGGCGCCGAAGAAGGCGCACATATAGGCGCGGCCTTTCACGCCGCGGCGCATCTGGGTGAACGGCAACGGCTTGCGGACGATGCCGGTGGCGGCCAGCACCATGTCGACGAAGGCGCGGTTGATCTTGTGCGCTTCGGGGCCCCATTCAACGCCGAGGAACGACGAGGCGGCGAGGTCGAGGGTCAACGCCTTGATCGCCGGGTAGAATTTGAACTCGCCGCGGCCGGGCCAGCTGGTGATGCCGCGCTTGATGCCCTCGGTCAGCTTGCCGAGGTAGTGCTTCATCGGCTCGGTCTTAAAGGCCACCGACAGCGCCTTGCGGTGGACGCGGTGTTCCTCGAAATCCATCAGCATCAGGCCGCGCGGGAAGACCTGGTCGAGCACCGGGTTCCAGCCGAGCGACGAGGAGAAGATCTTGTCCTTGTTGAACAATACCATCTCGTTGGCTTCGGGACCGATCATCGTCACGCCCCAGCCGCCGAAGTCCTGGCGGCGAAAGACCCGCCCGTAGAGGCCCATCATGCGTTGGCTGTAGCCGAGCGGGTCCTTGAGGAAGTTGATCGTCCGCAACATGCTGATCTTGGCCGGCTCCATGCCGGGGATGTGGTTCAGCTCGTGATAGCTTGGCTCGGGGAGATTGGCCGGGATGAAGGCGGAGGCAGGCACGGGGGCGTTCATCGCGTCTCTCCAGAAAGTACGGAGCGAGGTTACGCACAATCTCGATTCGAGTGCAACTCAATCATGCAGCAGGGTTAGGGGCGTCGGCTGTCCAGCGCCATCCCAACGATCAGTATATAACCGATAAGGTTAGTGTTGTCAAGATCGTCGATACTATCCTGACGAACCTGACCTATCTCCCGGGTACGTTGATGTCTCAGGATATGGTGGTCAACCTATTGTTTAATCACGGTAATACCGGATTACAGCAGCATCACGCCTTCGATTACCGTGACGCAGGTGCCGGAGACGATGACCCGGTCGCCGGCCAGCGTGCAGTGGAGGTCGCCACCGCGCTTCGAGGCCTGGTAGGCGGTGAAGCTGTCGCGACCGAGGCGCGCGGCCCAATAGGGTGCGACGATGGCATGGGCGGAGCCGGTAACGGGGTCCTCGTCGATGCCGGCGCCGGGAGCGAAGGCGCGGCTGACGATGTCGGTATCCTCGCCGGGGGCGGTGACGATGCACAGTACGTCGCCGCCTTTCAGCGCGGCGATGGCGCGGAAGTCGGGGGCGAGGTCGTGGATCTCGGCGGCGGTGGCGAAAACCGCGACGATATAATCCTCGCCGTGGACCAGCGTGGCTTCGGGGGTCGCGCCCAATGCCTCGGCCAGCCCGGGGACGTCGGCGGCATGGGGCGGCATGACGGGTAATGACAGGGCCAGCCGGTCGCCGTCGCGCGATACGGTCAGGATGCCCGACCTGCGCGTCGAGAAGGTGACGCTGTCCTGTCCGGGGTTGTCGGCGAGCATGAAGTGGCCGCTTGCCAGCGTCGCGTGGCCGCACAGCGCGACTTCGATCGTCGGGGTGAACCAGCGCAGGTCGAAGTCGGCGCTGCCGTCGGTATTGGGGACGATGAACGCGGTCTCCGACAGGTTATGCTCGGCGGCGATGGCGAGCAGGGTGTCGTCGGGCAGCCATTCGCTCAGCGGCATCACCGCGGCGGGGTTGCCGCTGAACGGGCCGTCGGCGAAGGCGTCGATCTGGTGGAAGGGCAGGTGCATGGCGGGGTCCGTCCTGGTATGCGGGGGTCAGCCCGGCGCGTGTCCGTGATCGTAATGGCCGACCGGATCGACGTGGATCAGGATCTCCGCGCCCGGGAAGGCGCCGGCGACCCGGGCCTCGACCTCGTCGACGATGGTGTGGGCGGCGGCGACGCTCATCTCCGGGTCGAGCCAGATGTGGAACTGGATGAACTCGGTGATGCCGCTGGAGCGGGTGCGGAGCTCGTGGATGCCCTCGACCCTGGGGTGGCCGGCGACGGCGGCGAGCAGCTTCTGGCGCTTTTCCTCGGGCCACTCCTTGTCCATCAGCATGTCGATGGAGTGGCTGGCCGAGCTGATCGCGCCATAGGCGAGGTAGATCGCGATGGCGATGCCGAACGCCGCATCGGCACCGTGGAGCCCGAGCACGATATCGAGGACCAGCGCCGCGATCACCGCGAGGTTGAGCAGCAGGTCGGACTGGTAGTGCAACTGGTCGGTGCCGATGGCGATCGAGCCGGTCTGCCGCACGACGCTGCGCTGGTACAGCACCAGCACGAAGGTCAACGCGACACCCGCCAGCGACACACCGATGCCGACGTCGGCGCGCTTGGGCAGCTCCGTGACGCCGAGCTGGATGACGGCGCGCCAGCCGATCGCCAGCGCCGAGCCGAGGATCAGCAGGGTCTGCATCAGCGCGGCGATCGCCTCCGCCTTGCCGTGGCCGAAGCGGTGGTCCTCGTCGGCGGGCTGGGCGGCGAGGCTGACCGCGAACAGCGTCACCAGCGACGCGGCGAGGTCGAGCGCGGTGTCGGCCAGGCTGCCGAGCATCGCCATCGACTCGGTCGCCCACGCCCCCCAGGCCTTCAGCCCGAGCAGGATGATGGCGACGCAAACCGACGCGATCGCGGCGCGGCGGGTCAGGATCGCGCGCTCGGTCACGACTCCGCTCCCTCCCCCCCCGAGAGCGAAGCGAACGGAGAGTGGGGAGGGCTGGGGTGGGGGTTCTTGCGCTCCGCGTCCGGCCACCGAAAGCCCCCACCCCGGCCCTCCCCACTCTTCGCTGCGCGGGGGGGGAGGGTGCAGTAAGGAAGCGTCGTCACGGGTAGAGCAGCCCGCTCGTCCAGCCGTCGCCGGCGCGTGTGAACAGCGTGCGCTCGTGGAGGCGGCTTTCGCGGTCCTGCCAGAATTCGATCGTCGCCGGCACGATGCGGAAGCCCGACCAGCGCGGCGGGCGGGGCACGTCGACCCCGTCGAAGCGGGCGATCGTCGCCGCGAGCCGGTCCTCGAACGTCTCGCGGTCGGCGAGTGGTCGCGACTGGTCGGAGGCCCAGGCGCCGAGCTGCGAGCCGCGCGGGCGGCCGGCGAAATAGGCGTCGGCCTCGGCATCGGGCACCGGCTCCGCATCGCCGTCGACGCGGACCTGGCGCTTCAGCGACTTCCAGTGGAAGTCCATGTGGACGGCCGGGTTGGCGGCGAGCTCGCGGCCCTTGCGGCTGTCGAGGTTGGTATAGAAGACGAAGCCGCGCTGGTCCCAGGTCTTCATCAGCACGATGCGCACCGATGGCCGCGCGTCGGGCGTCGCCGTGGCGAGGGCAAAGGCGTTGGCATCGCTGGGCTCGCGGGCGCGGGCGAGCGAGTACCATTCGGCGAACTGGGCGAACGGATCGGTCATGCGAGCCTGTTAACGCGCCGCGCCGCTTTTGTAACCGCCGAACTCTTTGCAGCGGCCCGGTCTTTACAGAGGCGGGTGTGTTGCTCATCTAGGGCATGTTGCGCCTCGGCCACATAAAGGCCGTCGATCCATGCTAACAGGACGACCATGAGAGATCCCTACACCGTGCTCGGCGTCCCGCGCGGCGCCACCGAAGCCGATATCAAGAAGGCGTATCGCAAGATCGCCAAGGAGAACCATCCCGACAAGAACGCCGACAACCCGGCCAAGCTGGAGCGGTTCAAGGAAGCCAGCGCGGCCAATACGCTGCTCAACGACACCGACCTCAGGGCGCGCTACGACCGCGGCGAGATCGATGCCGACGGCCAGCCCAAGGCGCCTCCCGGCTATGGCGGCGGCGGGTTCGGTGGCGGCGGCTTTGGCGGGCGTGCCCCGGGCAACGGTCCGTTCGGCGCGCGGCCGGGCGCCGGCAGCAGCAGCTTCGAATTCGGCGGCGACGCCGGCGACCTGTTCTCCGAACTGTTCGGGAGGTCGGCGCGAAGCGGTGGCTTCAGCGCCGAGGACGACTTCCGCCAGCGCGTCTCGCCCAAGGGCGCCGATGTCGCCTATCGCTATGCCGTGCCGTTCGAGGACGCGGCGACGCTGAAGGCCCAGCGCCTGACGCTGAAGAACGGCAAGACGCTCGACCTCAAGCTTCCGGCCGGGTTCAGCGCCGACAAGCCGCTGCGCATGGGCGGGCAGGGCGAGGCGGGGCCGGGTGGTACCGGCGACGCGCTGATCACGCTCGACGTCGCGCCGCACCGCTTCTTCAAGCGCGATGGCGACGACGTGCGGCTCGACCTGCCGATCACCCTCGACGAGGCGGTGACCGGGGCGAAGGTGCGGGTGCCAACCGTCGAGGGGCCGGTGACCTTGACCGTCGCGCCGGGCGCCAGTTCGGGCCGGGTGCTCAGGCTGCGCGGACGTGGCTTCACGCGGACCGACGGGACCCGCGGCGACCAGTTGGTGACGCTGGAAATCGACCTGCCCGCGGCCGATGCGGAGCTTAACGAGTTTGTCCAGCGTTGGCAGGACAAGCGCAAGGTGCGTGCTGGCTTGGGGGTCGATTGAACTTTCTATGGGTTAGGAGGCTGGCGTCGCCCGGTGCGCTCAAGGCAATCGGCCGGGCTCGTCGGTCGCGGCCCTGGGCGATCATCAAGCGCACCACCGCCGGCAGCTGGACCAACGGCTTCGTCCACGCCGGCAATATCGCCTATCTGTCGCTGCTGACGCTGTTCCCGTTCTTCATCGTCGTCGCCAGCTTTGCCGGCGGCTTCGGGCGGACCGAGGACGGGCTGGCGGCGGTCCATACCTTCCTGCGCACCCTACCCAAGGACGTCGCCGGGCTGATCGCCAAGCCGATCGCCGAGGTCATCAAGGCGCGGTCGAGCAACGGCCTGCTGACCTTCGGCGTGCTGGTGACGCTGTGGACGGTCAGCGGCTTCATCGAGACGATCCGCGACATCATCCGCAAAAGCTATGAGGCGGTCAGTTCGATGCCGGTGTGGCGCTACCGCATCGCGTCGATCCTGCTGATCATCGGCGCGGTGGTGCTGATGCTGATCGCCTTCATCGCGCAGGTCATCCTGACCGGGGTGGAGGAGTTCGTCGCGCAGGTGTTCCCGACCGCGAGCGGCTGGCTGCACCTGCTCGGCTTCGGGCGGCTGGCGCCAGCGCTGGCGCTGTTCGTGGCGCTGTACCTGATCTTCTACTCGCTGACGCCCAAGCGCTATCGCAATGGCACCTGCCCGATCTGGCCGGGCGCGCTGTTGACCATGGTGGTATGGATCGGCACGACGATGCTGCTGCCGTTGATCCTCAGCCAGTTCGGCGGCTACAGCCTGACCTATGGCTCGCTGGCAGGTGTGATCGTCGCGTTGCTGTTCTTCTACATCATCGGCTTCGGCCTGGTTTTCGGCGCCCACCTCAACGCGGCATTGGCTATTGTTCCCAAAACGGGCCAGAAGCCACGCGCACACTGACGGAGACTGACTTGCCCGGATTGATGGACGGAAAGCGCGGCCTGGTGATGGGCGTCGCCAACGACCGCTCGTTGGCCTGGGGTATCGCCAAGGCCTTGTCCGAGCACGGCGCCGAACTGGCCTTCAGCTTCCAGGGCGAGGCGCTGGAAAAGCGTGTCCGCCCGCTCGCCACCAGCCTGGGCGAAGACTTCCTGATCGAATGCGACGTGTCGGACCCGGCCAGCATGGACTCGTGCTTCGCGACGCTGGCGGCAAAGTGGCCGACGATCGACTTTCTGGTCCATGCCATCGGCTTCTCGGACAAGAACGAGCTGCGCGGCCGCTATGTCGATACCAGCCTCGACAATTTCGCGATGACCATGAACATCAGCGTCTACAGCTTCACCGCGGTCGCCCAGCGCGCGCTGGCGCTGATGCCCGATGGCGGCGCGATGCTGACCCTGAGTTATTACGGCGCCGAGAAAGTCATTCCGCATTACAACGTAATGGGCGTGGCCAAGGCGGCGCTGGAAACCAGCGTGCGCTACCTCGCGATGGACCTCGGGCCGAACAAGGTGCGGGTCAACGCGATCTCCGCCGGGCCGATCAAGACGCTCGCTGCCAGTGGCATCGGCGACTTCCGCTACATCATGAAATGGAACGAGTTTAACTCGCCACTGCGCCGCAACGTGACGATCGAGGACGTCGGCGGCGCCGCGGTCTACCTGCTCAGCGACCTCGCCAGCGGCGTCACCGGCGAGATCCATCACGTCGATGCGGGCTACAACGTCATCGGCATGAAGGCCGAGGACGCCCCCGACATCGCGGTCGCCTAATCCCCGTGGGTTGCTTGCCACTGGCTTCGCACCCGGCTACCCCAAGGATCATAGAGCCGGTCACGGCCAGCTAGCCGAGGAGAAACGGGTGGGAATTGGTACGTTGACGTTGCTGACCAGCAGCGTCGCACTGGTTCTCGCCGGCTTGATCGGCTGGTTTGCCCCGGCCATCGGCGGCGCCCTCGGCCTGTTCGATTTCCCCGACACCAACGGCGGCCGCAAGCGACACGCCAAGATCACGCCGCTGGTCGGCGGCACCGCCGTCGCCCTGTCGGCGCTGGCCGCCTGTGCGCTGACCGCCAGCCTGCTGCCGCTCGGACCGTGGGTGGTGCAGCATATCGGCTGGCTCGCGCTGGCGCTGGGCGTGATGTACCTGATCGGCCTGGCGGACGACCGCTTCGCGCTGGGGCCGGTGATCCGGCTGGTGCTGGCGATCGGGACGCTGCTGCTGGTGCTGGTCTTCGCCCCCGACTACACGCTCGGCTTCCTGCGCTTTTCGGGACAGGCGACGGTGCTGCCGCTGGGCGGCTGGGGCGACGCGTTCGCGCTGCTGTGCCTCGTCGGGCTGCTCAACGCGGTCAACATGGCGGACGGCAAGAACGGCATCATCCTGTCGCTTGGCCTCATCTGGTCGCTGGTGCTGGCGATGCGCCTGCCTGAGTCGTACCTGCCGCTGCTCGGCGCGGTGACGGTGTCGATGACGGTGATGCTGGTGTTCAACCTGCGCGGCCGGTTGTTCATGGGCGACGGCGGCAGTTACGTCCTGTCGACGCTGTTCGGGCTGCTCGCCATCTACGCCTACAACCAGGATTTCGCGGTGATGCGCGCCGACGATGTCGCGGTGATGTTCGCGATCCCGGTGTTCGACACGATCCGCCTGATGGCCGTGCGCGCCTCCCGTGGCCGCTCGCCGTTCGAGGGCGACCGCGATCACCTCCACCACTATCTGCACCTGCGCTACGGCTGGCCAAC
This sequence comes from Glacieibacterium sp., assembly GCF_965200405.1. Taxonomy (GTDB): domain Bacteria; phylum Pseudomonadota; class Alphaproteobacteria; order Sphingomonadales; family Sphingomonadaceae; genus Glacieibacterium. Next base: position 3,474,562 of record NZ_OZ241356.1, on the reverse strand, counting down.
GGGGCTGATCGTCTATGTCGCACTGGTCGCGATCCCCAACCTCGGCGCGGTGCTGATGCCCGACACCGGGCTCATCTGGCTCGGCATTTCGGGGCTGGCGTATGTCACCACCCTGCGCATCGCGCGTCAGCGCAGCTTGCCAACCGCGTCGACCTGACCTAGTCCCGCGCGCTGACGTTGGGGCGTCGCCAAGTGGTAAGGCACCGGTTTTTGGTACCGGCATCCGCAGGTTCGAATCCTGCCGCCCCAGCCAGGCTCCCGCTCTCGTGCGGCGGCCGGTGATCGTCGAGCTTCTGCAGGTTCAAGGGCGGGCGAAAGCCGCATTGCCGGCGGTCGTCGCGGTTCCTGCTGCCTCTCCGGCGTCGAACGCGTCGGGCAGGATCATGCGTGGCGCACTGCCGATCTCGCTCAGGTGCAGGTCGAGCTCCTGTAGTTCCGCATCGACGACCGAGGTCTTGAGGATCGACAGGTCGCGACCGCTACCGGTGCGGCGCTCGACTTGCATAGCGGCGAGCTTGTCGGCGATCGACCCGACCATGCCGAGGGCGAACGAGGTGTTGGCGAGGTGGCGCTCGTCGTAGCGAAAGGCGGCATAGGCGGCCGAGGTCTTGAAGCGCCCGAGTTCCGACCGGACGCTCTGGTCGATCAGCTCGGTCAGATAGTGCGCCGCATCGATATCGGCGGGCAGGCCGAAGAAGACGAACTGCACCTCCCGCGCTCCGGTCTTTTCGCGCCAGACTCGGCAGTTGCAGAAGCTGGCGATGGCGCCGATGCACTCGTCGATCGGAATGCGCTTCTTGTGGCTGCTGGCGTAGACCCGGCGTTCGCACCGCGTGGCGCGTATCTCCACGTCGCCGATCGTCAGGTCATAGCGCTCGATCAGTTCGGCGACCTTGGCCGCGGCGAGCAGCGTCTCGGCCTCGGTGCAGCCGTTTTCCAGGGTCTTGGCGCGCAGTCCGCGGATACGCAGGCGCAGCTTCTGGATGGCGGTGTCGTCCACCGGGCAGGTGCATATTCGGCGGCGACCCCGCCGTCGACCCCCGTAGTGGCAAAGCGGCGCCGCCGATGTATCTTGCACCGGCGGTCGGCGAGCGTAACAGATGGCGCTGCGGCCGGCTGCGCCAGCCAGCCTGTTTCCACCCGGAACGGCACGAGGATTTTCGTGGATCACAAGCAGCGGCGCGGCCCGATCCCGGTGAAGCCGGGTCAGACGCCGAAAACAGGCGCACTGTTCGCGGCAGCGGTCGAGCATCATGCTGCCGGGCGACTGGGCGACGCCGAGCAACTGTATCGCCGCGTCCTGGCGATCGACCCGCGCCATGCCGACAGCCTCCACCGGATCGGCGTCATGGCCTACCAACTGGGGCAGCTTGAGGTCGCGGCGGGGTATCTGAAAAAGGCCGTCGAGCTCGATCGCAGCGTCGCCGCTTATCACAATCACCTCGGCCTCGTGCTGGCCGGGCAGGGGCGACTGGAGGAGGCGGCCCGCGCCGCGCAAGAGGCGGCGACGCTGGCCCCCGCGGCGGTCGACATCCAGGTCAATCTCGGCCTCATCCTGATGCAGCTCGGTCGCTTCGAGGCGGCGGCGGTGAACTGCCGGCGGGCGGTGGGGCTGGCGCCCGACCTGCCGGACGCTCACGCCAATCTGGGTGCCGTGCTTCACGAGCTCGGCCGCTCGGGCGAGGCGGCGGACTGCTATCGCCGTGCGCTGCAGCTCGAGCCCGACTATCCGGAGGCGCAGACCGGCCTCGGCAATGTGCTGCTCGACCTCGGCGCGCCGGAGGAGGCGATGGCGCACCACCGCCGCGCCATCGAGCTGCGTCCGGGCTTTGCCGCGGCACATTATAACCTGGGCCAGGCGCTGCGCCATCTCGGCCGACTCGACGAAGCGGCTGGACAGTTCGGCGCGGCGATCGCGGCCGAGCCGGGGATGGCGGTTGCCCACACCAACCTTGCCGCGATCCTGCGGGCGGGCGGCGATCTGGCGGGGGCTGAGGCGATCCTGCGCGCGGCGCTCGGCGCGACGTCGGCTGATCATGACGTGCTCAACGACCTCGCTTCGACGCTGCTGGCACAGGGGCAGCCCGGCGAGGCGCTGCGTACGGTCGCCCGCGCGCTCGAGATCCGCGAGACGGCGGGGGCGCGGGCGACCTTCGTGGAGTGCGTGGCAAACCTCGACGTCGGGGCCAGCGCTATGGGCCTGCGGCCGCTGCTGTTGCGCGCGCTGCGGGAGTCATGGGCGCGCCCCGAGGGGCTGGCGCGGGTCGGGCTGGCACTGGTCAGGCAGGACCCCGCGATCGCTGCGAGCCTGGCACGCGCTGCGGATGCGTGGCCCGGACCGCTGACGGGGACCGCGCTTTACGGCGATGCCGGGGTGACGGCGATTGCGGGGGACGAGTTGCTGCAGACGTTGCTCTGCGTCGCGCCGAATACGGATTTCGGGTTCGAGCGCCTGTTGACGCTGGCGCGGCAGGGACTGCTTGGCGATGCCGGGGGAGGGCGCATTCCAGAGGACGCGCTGGCCTTCTACAGTGCCTTGGCGCGGCAGTGCTTCCTCAACGAGTACGTCTTTCGCTCGACGGAGGACGAGGAGCGGCGGGCCGTGGCGTTGCACGAGCGCCTCGCGGCGGAGCTGGCGAGAGGCGAGGGCGCCAGTCCGGCTTTGGTGCTGGCGGTCGCCTGCTACTTCCCGTTGTCTTCGGTCCCGCTGGCCGAGCAATTGCTCGAGCGTCGCTGGCCGGTCGCGGTCGAGGCCGTGCTGAAGCAGCAGGTCGTCGAGGTTCGCGAGGAGGCCGAACTCAGGGATGCGATACCCAGGCTGACGCCGATTTACGACGGAGGATCGCTCAAGGTCCGGGCGCAATATGAGGAGAGCCCCTATCCGCGCTGGCTCGATGCCGGTGCGGGGGAGCCGCCGCAGCGACTGGTCGATTACATGGTCGGGAAGTTCCCGCTCGCCGGGCTGGAGCCGCCGAGCGCCGGGCCCGCGCCCGACATATTGATCGCGGGCTGCGGCACCGGCTGGAACGCGCTCGACACCGCGCGCGCATTCAAGGGCGCCCGGACACTGGCGATCGACCTGAGTGTCGCGAGCCTCGCCCATGCCTTGCGCAAGACGCGCGAAGCCGGGGTGGCGGGCGTGGTCTATGCTCAGGCCGACCTGTTGGAGGTCGCGTCGCTGGGCCGCGACTTCGACCTGATCGAGGCTGTCGGGGTGCTGCATCATATGGTCGATCCGCTGGCCGGGTGGCGGAAGTTGCTTGCCGTGCTCCGGCCGGGCGGGGCGATGAAGCTGGGGTTCTACAGCGCCGTGGCGCGGCGCAACCTGCCTCGGCTCGACATCGGCGAACCGACACCCGACGCAATCCGCGACGCCCGACAGGTTCTCGCCGGGCGCAGCGACGAGCAGGCGGCGGAGGCGATGCGCTCGGCTGACTTCTACAGCCTAAGTGGATGCCGCGATCTGCTGTTCCATGTGCAGGAGACGCGTTTCTCGCTCGCCGATATCGACGCGTTCCTGCGTACGGAGGGGCTGCGCCTTCTCGGCTTCATCCTGCCCGACGCCGTCATGGCCGACTATCGGCGGCGTTTCCCGCAGGATGTGGCGGCGACCGACCTGAAATGCTGGGCGATCTACGAGCAGGAGAATCCCAGCGTCTTTGCGGCGATGTACCAGTTCTGGGTGCAGAAAGGCCGGCCGGCCGCCTAGCTCGGCAGGCCACGCAAAGACCGGCCGGTGGGCAGTCCCACCGGCCGTCTCGTTTCAGTCGAAATCAGGCGTTGACCGCGCGATTGCGCTCGCGGCGCCGCATCGACAGGCCGACCAGCGTCAGGCCGGCGATCAGCGTTGCCCAGGTCGAAGGCTCCGGGACGTTGGTCGTGGCGATGTCGTCGAGCTCGAACGCGATGTTGCTCGACGAGAAGCGAATGCTTTGAGCAGCGTCGGCGCCGAAGTTGAAATAGACGCGGCGGTTGTTCAGCACGCTGCCCTGGTCGCCGTTCGCGGGTGCCAGCGGGATGGTGCCGCCCGAGAATGCGCCGAGGCTCGTGCCGGTGCCATTGGCTCCGGTGAAGAACTCGACGGTGTTGTAGGTGTCGATGGAGCCCCAGTAGAAGCTCAAGTTCTGGTAGCTCTTGCCGAGATCGAGAAACGCAGTGCCCGATGTGCCGTTGCCCGGGACGACGAGATAAGGCGTCGTATCACCAAGTGGCGCGGCGAACAGATCGGCTGCGGTGCCGGTCGTGATTTCATAGTTGCCCGAAAGACCGGCGGGCGCACCGGAGTTGAAATCGAAGATGACGGTCTGGGTCGTGTTATCCGGACCGTTGGTGGACGACACGGTCGTCACTGCATGGGCTGCAGTGGCCAGCGTCAGCATTGCGACGGTTGTTGCTAGAACTGCTTTCATCTCAAGTTCCTCGCATCCGAAAGGCAAAATTGCCGAGTTTCGTTAAGCAAGGTTTATGCCAAGTAAGCGGATGGCTTACCGCGCGAGCGAAGGCAGAGTTAACAATAAGTTAAAGAAAATCGGCCGCCGCAGCCGTTCGATTTACGAAAGCGTTAACCTTCGCAAATGTGTCGGGATTCTTTACAAAACGTTAAGGGTCGAGGGTCGGAGTGCTGCTCGATGCAGCGTGGTCAGCGGCCGGGGAGAGAAGCCTGCCGGCGTCCGGCTCGAGCGCAGGGTTCCCGACACAGTGCGGGCGGTTGGCAGGTCTTATCCGACGGGCATGGCTGATCTCCGGTCGGACTGTGCGAATGGCGCTGCAAGCGTCGGTATCCCACGCAGACAGGACCATCGGCACAGGCCGGGCCGGAGATCAGGTCACGAATTTCCGTCGGCGATCAGGCGGTAATGTTTGAGACGTCGCTACTCAGGCTTCGCGGAAGTGCAGGCTGAGACGATTGGCACGGCGGCGCATGACGGCACCGGTCAGGCCAAAGCCGAGGAGCAACAGGCTCCAGACTTCCGGCTCGGGGACGGCGAACGCCTCGCCGCCGGTTTCCTCGCCGATCCAATAGCCGTCGCCGGTGCGATAGCCTGGCTTAGTGTAGGCAAGCTGCGAGCCGTTGACGCTGGCGTAGATGCCGGCGAGCGCGAGGAAATCGCTCGCACCCGGGGTGGTGTTGCTCAGCGTGCCGTTGGTGCCCTTCAGGCCCGACGGATCGTTGGTATAGTCCATGCAGGTGCCGAGATTGGCGTTGGTGTTGTTCTCGTCCCGGTGGTCGAGGCCGAGGATGTGGCCCATCTCCTGGCAGATGATCATCGAGCGCCACGCGTCGTTGTTATACGCGGACTTGGCGAAGTAATAGTCGTTGAGCTTGATCGTCGCCTGGACGATGAAGCCGCCCGCGGTCCAGACCGTCGCATAGCCGAGCCAGCCGGTCGCGCCATAGTTGGCGTTGCAGGCCTGGACGCCGCCATAGACCGGGGCGCAGGCCTTGGCCGTGGTCAGCCCGCCGGCGTGGACGAGGTCGATGCTGGCAGCGCTGCTCCACTCGGAAATCGCGCTGTTCAGGTACGGATCCCAGACCGCCGAGACGTTGTCACCGACCCGGATGGTCAGGTCGGCGGTGCGCGCCCACTTGTAGTTGTTCCATGATTGCGGGAGCTTGGCGGCATGCGCCATGGTGATCGGGGCCGTAAAAGCGATAGCAGCGGCAATCCAACGAGCCGCCTTCAAAGTCGTCGAGGCAGGCCAGGACCGGCCGGCGCGAGCTTGTGTCGTCATCCGTTAAGACTCCATTTCCGTGCTGCCGGCACCTGCCGGTCAACTCCCCCCCGGGAGCCAGCCATTCCAACCAGCTATCTGATTCGAATGAAGAAATGGCATAACGCAGGCGAAATGGGTTTAACGTTCTCTGAATCACCAGACGCGAAAAAGCCTGCCCAGCGCTAACCGGGCAGGCGTTTTTCGAGAACAGGTCGGTCGCGATCAGGATCGCGACCGAAGCCGGATCAAGCGGTCACCGAGGTCACCTTGCGACGACGACGCGACGAGAGGCCGATCATGCCGAAGCCGGTGATCATCATGGCCCAGCTCGCTGGCTCGGGGACGGTGCCACCGCCGCCAGGGTTGCCGTCGCTGGCGAGCGTTCCGTAGACATCGTCAACTTCGAAGGCGATGCCCGACGAGTTGAACGTAATGCCCTGGATCGTCTGGCCTTCGCCCGCCGTGAAGAACACGCGGCGGTTGGTAGCGGCAGCGGTCTGGTTGCCGTTGGCTGGCGGCAGGTCCATGCCCTTGAAGTGGAACTTGGTGCCATCCGAGAGCAGCAGATCGACCGAGTTATAGTCGTCGATCGAGCCCCAGTAGAAGCTGAGCGTGTTCAGGTCGAACGTCGACAGCGTGGCGCTGCCGTCCGGGATCGCCGACGAGACATAGAGATACTGGGTGGTGTCACCGGCAGGAGCGGCATGGTCGTTCTTCACGGTGCCCGTGCCGAACGCGTAGTTGCCGGTCAGGAAGTAGCCGTTCGGCAGGTTGTCGCCGTTGTTGAAGTCGACGAGCAGCGTCTCGGTCGGCGAACCCGGGTCCGTCGGACCGAATGCCGAAGTGACGGTGACAGCGTAAGATGGTGCAGCGGCTGCGAAAAGAGCGGCAGCGGCGCCGGCGATGAGAGAAGTCTTAAGCAAGTGTGCCTCCTGTTAACTCGGTACTAACCACCGTTTAGCAAATCTCATGCCAAAACTGCCGGCTGTGCAATCTCAATGACTTAGCCAGCCGTTGCGTTAACGGAATGTAAAGTTTCATTACACTTTTCTCAGCAAAAAGCTGCGGTACCCGTAACGGCCTGTAAATGTGGCGTTAATCAAATGCGCCTTCCGACCCGTAACGTTCGGCGAGACGAGGCTTAAGGTTGTGGCGATCTGAAAGGTCATGCGGGCCGCAATACTCGGCACCTATTCCGCCGCCGCGGTAACGCCCTGGACTCGTTACGGTATCGTTGCGTCCAAGCCGTCGATTCTGTCGGAAATCTTTACAAACTGTGTCTGGCCCTCTGCGACGGCGTTCCGAGGCGAGCACGCAAAATTCTCAATTTAAATAATAACTTAATTATTATTACCGGAATGGAATGACTCCGATGGCATGAAATTTGCTTGGGGACGAGCGGGGTGGCTCACTTTTAATTAGGAATTAAGAATGCTCAAGACTGTTCTCGCCGGGGCTGCGGCTCTTGCTTTCTCGGTCGGCGCTCACGCCGTTACCGTGACCTCGACGCCGTTCGACGTTGCACCTGGTGCCGGCGAGACCCTGGCGCTTGATTTCGAATCCACCACGCCGCCGGCTGGCTACACCATCACCGGCACCGGCTTTGGCTATTACACCGGCTCGACCGCCAACGTCGCGGCTGCGCCGTTCGGTGACAGCACGCAGTACTTCGCCGTCCGCGGCGGTGGCACGGCGACGATCACCCTGCCGAGCGCGCTGCGTTCGTTCAGCATGTATGTCGGCTCGGTCGACTTCTATAACAGCGTCACGCTGACCCTCGCCGGCGGCGGCACGCAGACCTTCACCGGCACGACGCTGCCAGGTGGCGAGGACGGCAACCAGACGTCCGGCAACACCAACCGTCGCTACTTCTTCGTCGCCGACGCTGGTGAGCGCATCACGGGCCTGACCCTGTCGTCCGGCCAGAACTCGTTCGAAATCGACAATCTCGCCACCGGTGCTGTGCCTGAGCCAGCCACCTGGGCGCTGATGATTGCCGGCATCGGCATGGTCGGTGTCGCTCAGCGCCGCCGTCGCAACGTCGTCGCCGCCTAAACAAGTCGAGCGGGGAGGAAGGGGTGCCGCCACAAAGCGGCACCCTTTCCAATATCTGGAGCAGATCGACACGCAAGCCGGAGCATCGCCGATAGCGAGGCTCGATTGAATGCCGGCGCCTTTGCGCTTCTTTCGTTCAGGTCGACGCAAGCTCGACCATGCCATCGACCGCCATCGTCAAAATTTCGTCACGGCGATGACCGATAATCGGTCACGGCGAGAATCGGTTCTCGCTCTTTTCCGGCAGAAAGGCCGTGCTGCATGCCTGCGATCGCCAGCACCGCCGGACTGCCGTCGAGCGTCGTATCTTGAAGCCCAGTCTCGCCTATTTCGTCATGGTCCATCACAAGCCGCAGCAGTTCGAGTGGCTGATGGAGGCGATTGCCGATCCCGGCGACCTGATCCTCGTTCACGTCGATCTCAAGTCGCGGCTCGGCATCAAGGCGTCGCGTCGCGGCGTGATGAAGGATGTCCGCCGCATCGTCGACAAGTCACCGAACGCGCGGCTGATGACGTCGCGCGCGACGAACTGGGGCGGCTGGTCGCTTTCCCGGATCCTGATCGACGCGATCCGGGAAGCCCTGCGGTCGGATCCCGACTGGTCCTATTTCGTCAATCTCAGCGGGCAATGCTATCCGCTGAAACCGCTGCCGGCGATCCGTGAGGCGCTGGCCGATCGCGGCGACGCGGTTCACGTCGAGCTGCTGGAGATCGACCAGTTGCCGGCGGACGACTGGCACCGCGCCGCTTCGCCGATGCTGGAAACGCCGCTTCGGGCCCTTCGACTGAGCGGCCGGCAGGAGCCGCCCAAGGACTTCGAACTGCTTCACAAGGGTTCGCAGTGGGTGATGCTGCCCCGCGAGTTCTGTGAATGGATGGTAACGTCGCCGATGCTGCCGCGGATCACGCGCTATCTGCGCCGGCGGCTGCTCAGTGACGAGCTGATCATGCAGGCGCTGGTCTGGAACAGTCCGTTTCGCGACCGGCTCGCGCCGCATTATGGGCGCGAGATCATCTGGCCGGGCCCCAAGGTGCTGACCATCGACGACTTGCCGCTGCTCCGGTCGAGCGATGCGCTGTTCGCCCGCAAGTTCGATCTCGAAAAAGATCGCGCCGTGCTCGAGGCGCTGGCCGAAAGCGGCGGCTATACCGTCCCGTCGAGCGGTGCGGCCGGATCATGACCTCGCCGATCGTCTCGATCATCATGCCGGCGTTTAATGCCGGGCGCTTCATCGAGGATGCGATCGCGTCGGTCCGCGAGCAGACGCTGGCGGACTGGGAATTGATCGTCGTCGACGATGCCTCCACCGACGACACCGCCCGGCTGGTCGCCGACGCGGCGGCGCGCGACCCGCGCATCCGCTCGATCAGGCTAGCGGTGAATCGCGGACCGGCCGCGGCCCGTAACGTCGGCATCGACGCGGCGACCGGCGAGTGGCTGGCGTTGCTCGATGCTGACGACCGCTACGACCCGGCTCGGCTGCGGACACTGGTCCATGTCGCCACCGCTGCCGGTGCCGATCTGTGCAGCGATAACCTGCTGCTTGATTTCGTGCCGCCCAAGGGTGCGCCGCAGCCGATGATCCCGACAGGCTTGCTCAGCGGCGTTCGCGAGCTTCGCCTGGGCGAGTTCATCCAGCGGACGATGGCGGATCCGGCCTGGCCGGGCGTCAATTTTGGTTTTCTCAAGCCGATCCTGCGCCGCCGATTTCTGCTCGATCACCGGCTGCGTTACGACGAGCGGGTCCGCTTCGCCGAGGATTTCTCGTTTTATGTCGACTGCCTGCAGGCTGGTGGCCGCTGGTTCCTGAGTCCCGAGCCACTTTACATCTATCGCGTCCGCGGAGATTCGCTGACACAGGTTCAAACGGTCGCGGATCTCGACCGTTTGATCGACAAGCTTAACCTTGTTGAAGGTAATTCACGGGGCGATCGGGCACTTGCCGCCTCGGTTCGTCGACAGCGCAATGACGTGGCGCGGCGGCGTGATTACCGCGCTTTTACAGATGCCATCAAGTCCCGTCAGTTCGCAGATGCAGCATTCGTTCTGGGACGGACCAATCGGAGCCTTGTCGGCGTAATCGGTGAAATGTTCAGGCAAACACCTGTTATTTTAAAGAAATTCAGCGCTGGCGGCTATCGGCGCTAGGCTATTGGCCGATTTTGGACAGCATGGGCTCTGCAGCCCCTTACCAACGAGTTCGCTGTACTTTCGAAGGTAAATCACCTGTTCATATGGGCGTAGCTTATCGACCAGACGAGTTAGGCCGAGGGAAACATTTCGCACCTGTTATGTCTGAGGGTGCCTGAGCAAAGTCGTCACGGAGGCGATTTAAACTACTAGATTTTACGCTGCCGTGCAACAAAGTTGCCTCATCCCGGATTGAGCGATGTCAGGTGAGATGCAGTGTTTCGACAGCCCGATCACTTCTACGGACGTCCAACGTCCAGCCGGGCTAGCGAAGGTGCCGATGTGCGGTGCAGCTTAGTTGCTGCACCTGCGTCGGGGCGGGTTGTGCTTGCAGGTCATTTTAACGTGACGCGAGATGGTCAGTTATGAACGCAATGCTCCAGACGGCCTCCCAGATGATGGGTGACCTTTCATCCGCGTGGCGCCCGGCTGCGACGGACACCGAGATGGAAGGCTCCGAACTCGCCGAGGCGGTGATCGCGCGGTCGTTCGATATCGTGTCGTCGATCGGGCTGCTGCTCATGCTGGCGCCGGTGTTCGCGGTGCTGTGCCTGGCGATCTGGCTGCACGATGGCGGCAGTCCGTTCTTCGTCCACTGGCGCATCGGACGGGGCGGCGTGCCGTTCCCCTGCCTCAAGCTGCGTACGATGGTCGTGGACTCCGAACGGCGCCTGGAGGCACTGCTCGAGTCCGACCCCGAGGCGGCGCGTGAATGGGCGCTCGACCAGAAGCTGCGCGACGATCCCCGGATCACCAGCCTTGGCGTGTTCCTCCGCAAGTCGAGCCTCGACGAACTTCCGCAGCTGTTCAACGTCCTGATCGGCCAGATGAGCATGGTCGGGCCGCGCCCAATCGTGGCTGCTGAAATGCCGCGTTATGGCCGCTACATCCGCGACTATTGCCGCGTTCGCCCGGGCATCACCGGGCTGTGGCAGGTCAGCGGTCGCAACCTAGTCAGCTATCGCCGCCGCGTCGCGATCGACACTCTCTATGCTCGCAACAAGTCCCTCTCGGTGGACCTGTTCATCCTGACTCGCACCATTCCGGCAGTGGTAGCGGCCCGCGGCGCGACGTGAACTCTGCCCGCGCTGGCAGCGGGGAGGTCCGGGACGTCCTGCTAGTCGATCCCTCGCTGTTCACGGCGCCGTATGATGCGGCGCTTTCGGCAGGTCTGGAGGACATCGGGCTGCGGCCGCATTGGGCGGTCCGCCAGTTGCGCGCCGGCGAGGGTGACGATCTCGGGCGGTCGCGCTCGACAGACCTGTTCTATCCCCTGAGTGATGGGCCGCGGCGGCGGTCGGGTGCGGCGGGCCGGGTGCTGAAGGGTATCGAGCATGTCGTCGGCATGGTGCGGCTGCTCAAGCTCGTGCGCAGCGGTCGCTACGATCTCGTGCACTTCCAGTGGATGCTGTTGCCCAGCATCGATGCGCGGATCATCGCCCGGATGCGCCGGGTCTGCCCGGTGGTGCTGACCGTCCACGATTCGACGCCGTTCAACGGCAAGCAGGTGAGCGGGGCGCAGCGGCATGGCCTTTCACAGATGCTGGACGCCGCCGACCGGATCATCGTCCACACCGAATCGGCCAAGGCCAATCTGGTCGCGCAGGGCGTGGCGCCGTCGCGGCTGGCGATCGTTCCGCACGGTGTCCTGACGGCGAAGCGCAGTGGCGTGGCCGAGGCGAACCCGCGCTGGCAGATTGTGCTGTTCGGCAAGCTCCAGGAGTATAAGGGCGTCGACGTGCTGGTCGAGGCGGTCAAGCTGCTCGATCCGGCGGTGCGCTCGCAGTTGAAGATCATCGTCGCGGGCGAGCCGATGATCGACATGGCGCCGTTGCTGGACAACGTGCGCGCGGCTGGGCTGCCGCCGGAACTGCTCGAGTTTCGGCTGTTTCGCCATTCTCAGGAGGAGATGTCGGAGGTGCTGGGCAGCGCCGACGCGTTCGTCTTCCCGTATCGGACGATCGACGCCAGCGGCGTGCTGTTCGCCGTCGCGCCTCTCGGCAAGTGGCTGATCGCCAGCGAGTTGGGCGCGTTCAGCGACCTGATCGGCTATCAGGGTGATGTCGGCGAGCTGGTGACCCCGGGCGGCGCGCAGCAGCTGGCGCAGGCGCTGGCCGCATCGATCGGGCGCAAGCCGGCGCGCGACCTGTCCGCCGAGATCCCGACCTGGAGCCGGATCGCGTCACTGACCCGCGATGTCTACAACAGCGCGCTGCTCGAATGGCAGGGGTGTCGCGCCGATCCGACCCTGAACTGATGCGGCGCCTGCTGATCCTGCACGACAGTCCGGATTTCGGCGGGCATGAACGCATGTTGCTGGCGTTGCTGCCCGGCGTGCTGGAGCGCGGCGACTTCGACGATATCGTGTTCATGGTACCCGAACAGAACCAGCGGCTTGCCGACCGGTTGGCGGCGGAATTGCCGGCGATCCGTGTCGTGCGGTGGCCGTTCGTCAAGCGCCGTGGCGAGCCTTATCTCGGGCAGTTCCGGTGGCGCTATCGTCGCGCGGTGCGGGCAATCGTTGCGCGGGAGCAACCGAATACTGTATTGCTCGTTCAGGGCCGTATCGAAAACCTGGTGGTTCCTATGCTGGCGCTCGACGCGCGCATCAATGTGGTCAGTTACGTGCCGATGGCGCATCGTCTCACGCAAATGGGGCGGGCGGGCTTTCCTGGCGACCTCGTGCGGCGGCGGCTGTATCGCCGGCCCGATCGCTTCATCGTGCCGGCTCGCAGCGTCGTGGAGCAGGTGCGGCTGGCGGGCGGCACCGCACCGGTGACGGTGGCGACCAACTCGGTCGAAATGCCGCCGATGGTGCCGCAGGGCGAAGCTCGCGCGGCGCTCGGTCTTGCGGGCGGCAAGCGCATCGCGCTGTTCCTCGGGCGGCTGGAGATGGCGCAGAAGGGCCTGGATGTCCTGCTCGGTGCGCTGGAGCGGTCTGCTGCGGGTGCGTTTTCGGGCTGGACCTTCGTGTTCGTCGGTGACGGGCCGGACCGTGCCTGGCTGGAGACGGCGCTGGCGAAGACCCGGGTCGATGCCCGTCTGGTGGCGTGGACCGACGATCCTCAGGCCTATCTGGCGGCGGCGGATGTGCTGCTGATGCCGTCGCGTTTCGAGGGGCTGCCGCTGGTCATGCTCGAGGCGATGCAGGGCGGCTTGCCGATCCTGGCTTCGGATATCGACGTCACGCGCGAGTATCTGCCGGCGGGGTCGCGCATCGACTTCGCGTCGGCCGATCTTGCGGCGGCGCTGGACAAGGTGACCGATCCGGCGGGCGTGGCCGCCTACCGCGATGCGTCCCGCGCCATGCTCGCACCGCAGACGCTGGCGGCGGCGCAGGCCGAGTTCGCCGCGGCGCTGGCCGCCTGACATGCCCGCTGCGGTCATCATCCCGACGCTGAACGAGGCCGAGCGCATCGGTGGCCTGCTGGCGCAGCTTGCCAAGCTGCGCTCGGAGCTGGTCGTGGAGATCATCGTCACCGACGGCGGCAGCACCGATGCGACGCGCGCGATCGCCGGCGAGGCCGCACTCACGGACCCGCGCGTCCGGGTGATCGACAACCCGGCGCGCATCCAGTCGGCGGGGATCAACCTGGCAGTCGCCAAGGCGGACCGGCGGGCGGATATCATCGTCCGGATCGACGCCCACGCCTTCTACCCCGACGACTTCGTGCCGCGGATCGTCGCCGCCTTTGCCGCGACCTCGGCGTCGATGGTCAGTGTCGGGCTGCGGACGATCGGACTGGGCTGCATGCAGCGCGGGGTCGCGGCGGCATCGAACAGCCGGATCGGCACCGGCGGCGCGGCGCACCGCGTCGGCGGCCCGGCGGGCTTCGTCGATCATGGCCATCACGCCGGCATCGACCGGGCGATGTTCGAGCGGCTGGGCGGCTATGACGAGAGCTTCATCGCCAACGAGGACGCCGAGTTCGACCGGCGGGTCCGCGCGGCGGGCGGGCGGATCTGGCTCGCGTCCGAACTGCAGGTCGATTATTTGCCGCGCGCCACGCTGGGCAAGCTGTTCAAGCAATATCGACGCTACGGACAGGGCAGGGCGCAGAATTACCGCAAGCACGGCGAGCGGTTGCGGGCGCGCCAGATGCTGCCGCCGGTGCTGGTGGTCGCGCTGGTCGCGTCGCTGCTGCTGGCGGTGTTCTGGTTGCCGGCGCTGCTGTTACCGGCGTTGTACCTGCTCGGGCTGGCAGCGGCGTCGCTGGCGTTGTTCGTCAAGACGCCCGAACCCTGCACGCTGCTGGCGGGCGCCGCGGCGGCGACGATGCACATGGCTTGGGGCAGTGGCTTCCTCGCCGAAATCTTCCGCGGCCCCGATCTGGGCGATGAGGCCGCTTCACGCGTTCGATCCACCCAGGCGGAGAATGGATGATGGTACGGTGGCTGAGCGGGCTGATCATGGCCATGACGTTGGCGTTGGCGGGTTGTGCAAACGACCCGGCTCCGTCGGCTAGCGGCGCGATGGTCGTGCCCGTCTACCGGCTGGCGCCCGACGACCGCGTCAAGGTCATCGTCTTCGGCGAGCCCGACGTCAGCGGTGAGTTTCTGATCGGCAGCGACGGCAATCTGCCGCTGCCGCTGGTCGGTGCCATCCCGGTCAACGGCCTGACGCTGACCCAGTTGCGGCAGCGCATCACCGAGCGCCTCGGCGCGCGCTACCTGAAGGACCCCAAGGTCAGCGTCGACATGGCGAACTACCGGCCGTTCTATGTCCTGGGCGAGGTCAACAAGTCCGGCCAATACCCGTACCGCGTCGGCCTGACGGTCAATGCCGCAGTCGCGACGGCGGGCGGCTTCACCTACCGCGCCAACCACCAGACCGTCGCCATCCAGCGCTTTGGCGAGGCCGACGAGACGCGCTATCGTCTGACGTCCGACCTTCAGGTCGGCCCTGGTGACACGGTTCGAGTCCTCGAGAGGTTCTTCTGATGGGGCGCAAGCTGCACAAGATCGTCGCGAGCCTGTTCGCCATCGCCACCGCGACGGCGGCGAACGCACAGTTGCTGCCGCCCGACGACCTGCTGGTGCGGTTCTCACGCTTCGAGACGGTGCGCGAGCGCCAGATTCCGGGTTTCGAGGCGCCTGGCGTGCCGATCGGCACCTTCACCCTGTCACCGAACATCACCGGCAGTGCCAATTATTCCGACAATATCTTTGCCCAGCGCGATGCCCGCGTTTCCGACACCTTCTTCCGTGTCGAGCCGACGGCGATACTGCAGTCGAACTGGTCGCAGCGGTCGCTGACCCTGTCGGCCAACGGCCGCTTCGACCGCTACGCCAACCAGACCAGCGAGAACGTCGATGCCGTCAGCGCCTCGGCATATGGCGTCCAGCAGTTCGGCGACAGCACGCGGCTGCGCCTGGTCGCCCGCTATCAGAACGACCGCGAATCGCGTGAAGGCCAGACCGTCTTCGCGCTGACCCAGCGGCCGGTGCATTACGAGAACGAGTCCGTCGCGCTGGGTGTCTCGCAACGCTTCGCCAGCGTGCTGGTCAGCGGTGAAGCCGGCTATGACCGCTTCAACTTCGACGACGCCCGGCTGCGCAACGGCCCGGTGATCGACGAGGATTTCCGCGACCGCGACACCTACAATCTTCGCCTGCGCGCCGAGATCGCCCAGTCGCCGTCGCTCGCCTATTTCGTCCAGGGCCTGCGCGAGGCGACCAATTATGACCGGCCCGACGGCGGCACCGGCAATCTGCGCGGCAACACCCGCTACCAGGTGCTGGGCGGCGCCCGGTTCGAGCTGCCGCTCGGGGCGCGCGGCGAGATCGGTGTTGGCTATGTCAATTCGCAGAGCGAGGGCGCGCGCTACCGGACCTTCAGCGGACTGGCATTGTCGTCGCGGGTGACGCTGTTCCCGACCGAACTGACGACGGTGAACGTGTCCTTGCAGCGCAGCGTCAACGACGCGGGCGTGCCGAATTCGACCGGCTATCTGGTGACGTCGGGCACCGTCCAGGTCGATCACGAGCTGCTGCGCAACCTGATCCTGGGTGCGAACATCGGTTATGAGACCGACAACTTCAACGGCATCGACCGCCGTGATCGCCGCCTGACCGCCGGCGCGACTGCCGAGTACAAGCTGGGCCGGGCGTTCTGGATCCGCTTTGGCTATGACTTCATCGACTTGAGTTCGCGCGGCGTCGATCAGTTCCGGGCGTTCGACCGCAACCGTGCGACCTTCGCCATCCGCTATCGAGTCTGAGTATGAGTGAACAACTTCCGGTCGAGGTGAACCGTGCAGCCCAGCTGCCGGTTGCGCCCCAGCTCATGCCGACGGCAATGGCGATCCCGCTGGAGGATCGCATTCGGCATGCCGGAGCGGCGCTGCGCCGGCGCTGGATCTATTTCGCCGTGATCTTCGTGACGATCCTCGGCGCGGTCGTCCTGTACACCCTGTTGAGCACCAAGCAGTATACCGCCGACGCGACGGTGCTGGTCAACTCGCGCATCCTCAACATCACGCCCAAGGACGACGCGGTCATCCCGGACTCCAGTGCGGAGGACCGGGCGGTCAACAGCGAAATCCAGGTCCTCCAGTCGAACGAGGTCGTGCGCCGCGCGGTGCAGGCGCTGAAGGCCGGACCGCTGCCCCAGGTCGAGCAGGTGATGACCGGCATGCCGCCGACGCCGCCGACCCCGGCCGCCGTGCTGAATGCCGTCAAGGGACACACGCGCGTCACCCGCCCGGGCAACACCAACGTCCTGAACGTCAGCGTCACCGCCCCCGACCCGGTGGTCGCCGCCAGCCTGGCGAACGAACTGGCCCAGCAGTACATCCTGTCGAAAAGCGACGTCCGCCTGACCGCGGCGCGCAGCGCCGATGCCGGTCTGCGCCGAGAACTCGACGTCCTGCGCGGTCGCGTCGAGAACGCCGAGCAGGCGGTCGCCGCCTATCGCCGCCAGAATGGCCTGCTCAGTGTCGAGGGCGTCACCCTGACCGAGCGCGACCAGTCGCTGTTCCGCCAGCAGCAGGCCACTGCCGAGATGACGCTCGCCGAGGAGCGTGCCCGCTTCGGCACCGCGCGCTCGCAGCTGTCGCACGGTTCGGCCGGCGACGACGTCGGCGAGGCGCTGAACTCGCCCGTTGTCAATTCACTGCGTAGCCAGCGGGCGGTCGCCAGCGCCAACCTCGCGCAGTTGAACGCGCGTTACCAGCCGGAGCACCCCAGCGTCGTCAAGGCCCGGCAGGAAGTTGCCGACATCGATTCGGCGATCCGCGCCGAGATCGCTCGCGTCGTGTCGAACCTGAAGGCGCGGGTCGATGTCGCTTCGCAGCGTGCCAACGTCGCCAGCGGCATCCTTGGCGGGGCGCGCGGCGCACTTGCCAGCAACGCCGACGCCGCGGTCCGCCTGAACGAGCTGGAGCGTCGCGCCGATGCGCTGAGGACCAACTATGCCGGCATGCTGGCGCGCCAGACCGCGCTGGCAAGCCAGTCGGTGGTCGCAGATATCGATGCGCGCATGCTGTCGAACGCGCTGGTGCCGACGCGGCCGAGCGCGCCGAACAAGGCGCTCAACCTGGTCCTGGGCAGCATGCTGGCGTTCGTGTTGGCCGGCGGTGCGGTGGCCTTGCTCCAGCTGTTCGACCAGCGGATGATCTCGTCGCGCGACGTCGAGACCCAGATCGGCCTGCCGCACCTCGTCAACATGCCGACCGTCGCCTCGATCGCGACGCGCACCGACCGGCGCATGCCGCCGGCGGACTATGTCGTCGACCGGCCGATGTCGCTGCTTGCCGAGTCGATGCGCAGCCTGTTGCTGTCGATCGAACGCAACGCCAGCGACGACGGGCCGCGAATCGTCGGCATCGCCTCTGCACGACCAGGCGAGGGCAAGACGACGTTGTCGGTGTGCCTGGCGCGCGTCGCTGCAATCAGCGGGCGGCGCGTGTTGTTGATCGACGGCGATATCCGGCGGCCACAGGTCGCGACGATGCTCGGCCTGACGCCGAAGGTCGGGCTGATCGACGTGCTGTCCGGCGAATGGCCGCTGAAGGACGCCGTGATGCAGGACGAGCGCAGCGGCGCCTGGATCCTGCCGACCATCGCCAAGCCGTTCCAGCACGCCCAGATCAACTCCGAGGAGGCGCTGCGGTCGCTGATGTCGCGCCTCGTGGAGTTCTTCGACCTGGTGATCATCGACACCGCGCCGTCGATGATGGCGGTCGAGTCGCGGCTGCTGATGAGCCATGTCGAGCAGACCATCATGGCGATGCGCTGGAAGCACAGCCGGATCTCGATGGTTCGCAACGCCATCCAGCGTCTCGCCTCGATCGGCGTCCGGCCGGTCGGAATCGTCTCTACCCAGGTCGATATGAAGGCGGTCGCTGCCTATGCGATCGACGACGTCGATCACGAATATCGGCGCTGGGAAGGGTTTTACGGATGAATCGGGGCGGCCCTGAGCAGCTCGAACAGGGCCAGCCAGACCAGGCCACCGACAATCACCGCGGCCAGCCAATAGCGGCGGCTGATGCTGCGATAAAAGGCGTGTGGCAGCGGTCCGTGGCCGGCCCGTCCGACCGGCCCGCCGGCGGCCTGCGCGCTGATACTTGCCAGCACGTTAGCGCCGTTTCCTGCGAATGCAGGAGCCGCGATTTCATGTTGAAGATTGGGCACAGGCGCCATTGGTTGTTCAGTCAAGATCGATCCCCCAAAGTGTCATATCACGTCGGATTGCTCCTGCGTAGTGGCAGTTCGCGTGTAGCTGTCGCAGCAGCACGGCGATGAACGAGACCGTCCGCGTCCAGCCGGCGACGGCTGCGAAGGCCGAGCGCGCCGCCTTCAACCCGACGGTGCACGGCGCCCGCGGCCTGTTTGCGTCGATGGTCTTCGTCTACCACATCATCCACTCGGGCCTGCCGGGCCTGCTGCCCGAGACGTCGTGGCTTTCGGTGTACCTGCTCAACGCCTTCAAGTTCGGTGTGGAGCTGTTCTTCGGGATCAGCGGCTATGTTATCCTGGGTGCGCTGCGCCGTGCGCCGTCGATGCGCTCCTTCGCCTGGGACCGGGTCAGCCGGATCCTGCCGTTACTGTGGCTGACGCTGCTGGTCATTACCGCCGGTAGCCTGGCGACGAGACGCTGGATGCCGTCGTTCGGCAATTGGCTGCTGAATTTCCTGGCGCCGCCGCCGTTCGTCTCGGTGCCGATGCTCAATCCGGCGGCCTGGTCGCTGGGCTATGAGCTGACCTTCTACGCCCTGTGCGCGGCGTTCTGGGTGTTGCCCGGACGCGGCCGTACCCGCTGGGTGGTGATGGCGGCGGTGCTGGGCGCCGCGCTGCTGATGCTGTTCCCGCGCGCCGTGCTGTTTCCAGCCGGGCTGGCGATCGCCGCCGGGGCGCTGGCCTGGCCGGGGGTGCGCATGCTATCGCGGCTCCCGTTCCTGTTGCTGCTGGGCTTCCTGGTCGGCTGGCGGGCGATCGAGCTAAACTATGGCGGCGACATGCTGCTGGTGACGCCGTTGCACCTGCCGCTGGCATCATGGGTGGTGGCGCTGCCGCTGCTGGCCGGGACGGCGCTGCTCGGCGCGCTGGCGCTGGCGGGAATCTCGGCGGGCAAGGGCGCGTTCGCCGCGATATTGCGGACGGCGCCGCTGCAGTGGCTGGGGACGATCAGCTTCAGTTTCTACCTGTGGCAACCGGCGGTGATGGGCCCGGTCAAGGCGGCGCTGACGGCGAGCGGACTCGGCGCGCGGGCCGGGCAATGGTCGCAGCTGCTTTTCGCGCTGATGGCGCTGCCGGTGGTGCTGGTGATCGCGCACTTCAGCCAGATCTGGATCGAGGCCAAGCTGACCCGGGCGCTGCGCCGCATGGGGCCGCGCGAGGGTGACGCGCATGCGCCGATCACCGCAACCAGCCACGCGCCGGGCCATGGTGCCGCGGAAACCACCGCATGAGCACCGAGGTCGCCGCCGCAGTCTTTCCCCGCCGGGGCCTGACGCTGGCCGAGGCGGATGCGCGGGCCAGCCGCTGGTTCGTGCACGGCGCCCTGTTCGCGACGCTGATCCTGCAGCGCTTTTGCCTCTATGTGGGAGCCAGCCCGATCTACCTTTGCCTGATCGTCTTCATCGTGCTGCTCGGCTGGCTGCTGGTGACCGGGCGCGCGGCGCTGCGGCCGGTGCCGTTCGGGCTGTTCGCCTTGGCGGCGGCGATCGGCGTGGTCAGCACGCTGGTCGCGGTCAACACCTTCGACCTGCGCATCCCGGAGGTCAGCTTCGCATCGCTGCTGTCGTTGCTGGCGCTGTACATGGGGCTGGTCATCGGCCCGACCCAGCGGTTCGACGGATCGAAGGTGTTCGACATCTTCATCCGCTACGTCCGGCTGTGTGCCGTGCTTGGGCTCATCCAGTATGTCGCGCAGTTCGCCGGCATCAAGCTGTTCTCGTTCATGATCTCGTTGCCGGCGCTGAAGCCGGTGCTGGTCGAGCCGCTGTTCAACTACTGGCCGATCCTGGCCTATGGCTCGTCGGTCCTGCGCTCCAACGGCTTCTTCCTGGTGGAGCCGAGCACCTTCTCGCAACTGCTGGCGCTGGGGCTGCTGGTCGATGTGTTCGTGAGGCGCGAATTGCGCTTTGTGCCGCTGTATGCCGGGGCGTATTTGGTCAGCTATGCCGGCACCGGGATGCTGGCGCTGGGACTGACCTGTGCGCTGTACCCGCTGGTGTCGCCCAGCGGATCGGGTCGGATCCTGCTGTTCGGTATCCTGCTTCTGCCGCTGGGTGCGGCGGTCTGGGCGATCTTTCCCGACCAGTTCAGCGCTTTGGCCGACCGCGCCAACGAGGTCCAGTACGAGGGCAGCAGCGGCTATGCGCGCTATGTCGGCCAGTTCTCGGCCTTCGACGCGGTATGGGGCGAGACGCGCACGCTGATCGGCTATGGCCCCGGGTCGTTCGAACGTGCCGTGTTCTACACGCCGGGCAGCGGCAACCCGGTGGTCAAGCTGTTCATCGACTATGGCGTGTTCGGGCTGATCGCCTTCCTGGCGTTCTTCGTGTCGGCGTTGTGGCGGCGCGACATCATGCTGGTGGTGCTGTTCGCCTTCGTCAATTTTCAGTTCGGCGGCGGTAATCTGCTGTTCCCGCCGTTCGTCATCCTGTCGGCGGTGCTGTGCATCTGGTCGGCGCCTCAGGCCCTGCGCCGCGCCGCCACTGCCGAGCCGAGCCGCGCGGTCACGGTGCGCAGCTCGTGATAGATGATGTGATCCATCATGCGCAGCGCGACCAGCCAGGCGATACCGCCGGCCACCACCGCGGCGCCGAGCTGCGGCAAAGGCGTCGTGGTGGAGAAGCGCCAATAGGCCATGACCGCCAGCGCCGGCGCCACCGCGAACAGCCCGGCAATGGCGCTGCGGCCATAGACCGAGACGAACTCGCTGCGCTTGGCAGTGGTCATCCGCTCGAGGTGCGGGCGGTAAAGGTACTGCGCGAACAATGCGTCGGCGATGCGCGTCGCAGCGGCGGCTTCCAGGCTGTAGAAGCAGGCTGCGACGAAGATCGAAGTGCCGAATGCCGTGCGGATGAACTCGAATCGCGCCTGCCGGCCGGTCTCGCCTTTGACGACGAAGACCTCCCAGCTCATGGTCGTCGAGACCAGCACCATCGAGGCGATGCACAGCAGCGCCAGCGGCGGCGCGGCAGCGGTCCACTTGGCACCGTAGATCAGGTGAACCGCCGGGCCCGCCAGGATCGCCACGCCGGCGAACAGCGGCCACAACAGCCCGGTCATCAGCTCGAGGATCTTGAGATAGCGCTCGCGCAGCGGCACGCCCTCGCGCTCGCAGCGGGAGAAGTCGGCGAACACGACGCGCGTCACGATGCCGTGGATACTGTCCCAGACCATCGCATGATTGCTCGACGCGCGGGTGTACAGGCCGAGCTGGTCGATGCCGAGCGTCCGGCCCAGCGTCAGCTCCATCAGCCGGCCGGCAACCCGGGTCAGCCCGGCCACGGCGAAGATCTGTGCGCCGAACCGCGACATTGCCGACCAGTGTGCGAGCGACATCTTGAAGCTGATGTGCCGGCGCGCCACCAGGTTGATCGCGGCATTGGTCAGCAGCGCGGTCGCGACCTGGCTATAGGCGAGGCTCATGTAGCGATAGCCCATCATCGCCAGACCGATGGTGATGGCGAGGCCGATCGCGGTCGAGCCGATCTTGACCATGGCGATCGTCCGGAACGAGCCTTCGCGCTCCAGCATCGTGTTCGGCACGAAGGCGAACTGGCCGATGATCGGCACCACCGCCAGCACCAGCAGCATGTCGCGTACACCCGGCTCCTTGAACAGGGAGCCGCCGATCAGGCCCATTATGGCGATGCCGACCGCCATCAGCGAGGTGATCACCAGATTTACCGTCGCTGCGGTGGCGACGATTTCCGGGGTCAGCTTGGGCTCGCGGATCAGGAAGGTGTTGAGCCCGACCATCTGGACGACGCTGATCAGGCCGATCACCGCCATCGCCACGGCGAACACGCCCATGTCGTACGGGCCGAGCAGCCGCGCGACGATCACCGAGCCGACGAACTGCAAGGCGAGGAAGCTGGTTTGGCCGATGGCCATCCAGAGGAACGAGGAGCGGACAGCCATCAGTCGGCCAGCGATCTATCCGGCAGATCGTTGCATGCTTTCATGCCCCGCCGAAGAAAACTTGGGGCGAGCCGGTCAACTTCATGCCGTTCAGATCGTTCGATCGACAATCGGCATGCGGCCGGCAGCCTGTTCCGGCAGCGGCCATCGAAGGAAATGAACATAATGACTCAAACACCCGGTTTCCGTAGTCCCAGCCAGGGCCCGCAATGAAGATCGTCGCCGTCGTCCTCGCGGGTGGTAGTGGCACCCGGTCGGGTTTTTCACGCCCCAAGCAGTTAATCAAGCTCGGTGGTCGCCCGCTGATCGCGCATGCGCTGGAACGCTTCCAGTCGCACCCCGGAGTCGACGAAATCGCGGTGGTGACCAGTGCCGATTGCGTCGACGAGATCGAGGCGCTGGTCAACCGCGAACGGGTGACCAAGGTCCGCCGCGTCCTGCTCGGCGGCTCGGAGCGTCACGAATCGTCGCTGTCGGCAATCGAATCCTATGACGAGGAAGCGTCGCGCGAACCGCTCAGCCTGTTGTTCCACGATGCGGTCCGCCCGCTGGTCAGCCACAAGATCATCAGCGACGTGATCGCGGCGCTCGACCATTACGCCGCGGTCGACACCGCCATTCCGGCGTCGGACACGGTGATCTTCGCCGACGTCCAGACCAATACCATCGAGAACATCCCCGACCGCAGCACCGTGCGCCTCGGCCAGACGCCGCAGGGCTTTCACCACGGCGTGATCAAGGCGGCATACGCTCGCGCGCTGGAGGACCGCAACTTCAAGACCACCGATGATTGCGGCGTCGTGCTGCGCTACGCACCGGAGAACCGCATTTATATCGTCGACGGCGCGACGACCAATCTCAAGCTGACCTATGGCGACGACCTGCTCGTCATCGACAAGTTCATGCAGAGCGGTGCGGGCAAGCGGCTCAGCGCCAACAGCAGCCCGCTGGCGCTGGCGCAGCTGAAGGACAAGTCGATCGTCGTCTTCGGCGGCACCAGCGGCATCGGCGAATCGATCACCCGGCTGGGCGCGGCCTATGGCGCCAGGATCACCGTCGCCAGCCGCTCGGGCGGGGTCGACATCGGTGATGCCGCCAGCGTCGAGAAGGCGCTGGCCGAGGCGGCGGCTGAACACGGCAAGATCGACGCCGTCATCAACACCGCGGCGACGCTGACCCGGCAGCCGCTGGCGACGATGAGCACCGACGAGATCCGCGACAGCGTCAACACCAACTTCCTCGGCGCGTTGAACGTCGCGCGGCTGAGCTATGACTATCTGCGCCAGACGCGCGGTCACCTGATGCTGTTCGCGTCGAGCAGCTACACCTATGGCCGGGCATTCTACTCGACCTACAGCGCCTCCAAGGCCGGCGTGGTCAACCTGACCCAGGCGCTGGCGGACGAGTGGAGCGACGAGAACATCAAGGTCAATTGCGTCAATCCCGAGCGATCGCGGACGCCGATGCGGACCAAGGCGTTCGGTCGCGAGCCGGTCGAATCGCTGCTCGATCCCGACGAGGTGGCGCGCAAGTCGCTCGGCATCCTGATCAGCGATACCAGCGGGTTGATCTATGACATCATCAAGACCTGAAGCGGCGGCCTACGTTGCCCGAGGCTGTGCCGTGCTCGCGACCGTGGTCGCGGCGCTCGCGGTAGTGCCTGCGAGCGCGGCTGCCGACGCCGGCAGGAACCGCGTCGTCCTGGGCTCCTACGTCGGCAACGCCAACGGCAACGAGCCCGCCGCGATGCGCAGCTTCAAGCAATCCTACGACCAGAACGTCGCGGCGATGGGCGGCGCCCGGCCGCGCTATTTCAACGTGTTCACCGACTTCGGCCAGCCGCCGGAGACTTGGGCAAAGTCGGCATCATGGGCGGCCTGGTCGAGCAAGCAGAGCGGCGATGCCTATATCGGGCCGGGCTCGGGCTCGATCCCGCTGGTCGGGGTGCCGCTGGCGTCCAACACGCTGGGTTGGGGCAAGGTCGACGCCTTTTACCAGGACGTGATCGCCGGTCGGTACGACGACGTCTACGCTGGGATCGTCGATGCCTATGCGGACAACGGCTACAAGACCATCGACTTCCGCATCGCCTATGAATTCAACGGCAATTTCATGCCCTGGGCGCCGGGCAACTCCAAGGCACC
Source organism: Glacieibacterium sp. (assembly GCF_965200405.1). Taxonomy (GTDB): domain Bacteria; phylum Pseudomonadota; class Alphaproteobacteria; order Sphingomonadales; family Sphingomonadaceae; genus Glacieibacterium. The sequence continues at coordinate 3,449,857 of NZ_OZ241356.1, read as the reverse complement.
GAACGCGCGGGCAGATTTCGTTGCCGCCTTCCGCCATGTCGCCGACATCCTGCACCGGCAAGGCAAGGCGAAGCACGTCCAGGCACTGGTCCACTGGAACCCGGCGGCGATCAACGACACCAGTTATGATGTGGCGAGCCTTTATCCGGGCGACGCCTATGTCGATGTCATCGCGGTCGACCTGTACAACACGATGTACCCGCTGACGCTCGCCGACTGGACCAAGGGCGGGAAGGGCGATGCCACCGACCGGCAGAGCTGGGCCGCCAGCCTCGACAACCGCACCCATTATTGGCGCTATCCCAACGCGTCGCGGCGCACTCCCACGCCCAAGCTCGGCAATTGGGGCTGGTCGATCGCGCAGACCATCGACATGGCCAAGCTGCATGGCAAGCCAATGGGCGTCGACGAGACCGGCACCGGCACGGCGCACGGGGCATTGGCGTTGAACGACGATCCCGAGTTCCCGAGGTTCCTGGCGCGCGTCCTCGGCGAGGCGAGGGACAAGGGCGTCACCGTCCACAACGTCAATATCTGGGACATCACGGTCGGCGACGGCGCCTGGCAGTTCCGCGGCGGCCGCCAGCCCAAGGCCGCTGCTGCCTGGGCCGCGTGTTTTGGTGGAGCGAGCCGCGATCCGAGCCGCCGTACATGCTGATCTCGATCGCGCTCGCCACGTTCAACGGCGAGCGTTACCTGACCGAGCAGCTCGACAGCCTTGCGGCGCAGGATCATCTGCCGGCCGAGCTGGTGATCTGCGACGACCAGTCGACCGATGGCACGGCGGCGCTGGTCGCCGCGTTCGCGCAGACGGCACCGTTTCCAGTTCGCTTCAAGGTCAATGCCGAGCGCCTTGGCTATCGGCGGAATTTCATGAAGGCGGCGGAGCTGTGCAGCAGCGCATTGATCGCTTTCAGCGACCAGGACGATGTCTGGCGCGCCGACAAGCTGAGCCAGGTGGTGCGCCGGTTCGCCGATCCGGCTGTCCTGCTGGTGCATCACAATGCGCGACTGGTGGACGGCGACGGCAAGCCGTTCGGTCGCCTGCGTGAGCTCGACGGCACGGCGGATACGATCGCCGGGCGGATGGGGGCCAGTCCCTGGATGTTTCCGCAGGGGCTGACGATCTGCTTTCGCCGCGAGCTGCTGGCATTGTCGGAGTTGCGCGAGCGGTCGATCGACTTCTTCGACGAGCGCGATCCGCTGGCGCACGACCAATGGCTGTACCTCATGGGCCTGGTGTTCGGCTCGACCTGCTACATCAACGATACGCTGCTGGATTACCGGCAGCACGGCAGCAATGCCTATGGCGTGTTGCGCCCCGACAAGACTCGACTCGACCGGCTGCGCGAGAAGTTCGACAAGTTCGTCGATTATCGCCGCTATGCCGCGTCGAGCGAGCGGCTGGCGTCGCTGCTGAGCGAAGCGAAGGGCGAGCCGACGGCGATCGCCGCGACGCTGTTCGACCAGCTTGCCGACTTGTACCGGCGGCGGGGGCAGGTGCACGCCGCACAATCGGTGGCCGCTCGCTACCGCGCCTGGACGCAGTTGCGCCGGTCGGGCGGCTATGCGCCGCGTCAGCACTGGTCGTTCGATCCGAATGAGGCGATGCGCGACCTGGTGATCGGCGTGGCGATGGCGCGGTTGCGACGCCGCACCGGGCGCGATCCGTCGCGCGATCGCTCGCTGCGGGTGAATCCTGAGGCCCGGAGCGCGAACCATGGCGGCTGACGTGCTCGACCTGTCGGTCGTAATCCCGACGCACGACCGGCCGCGGTTCCTGCGCGAGGCGGTGGAGTCGGTGCTGGCGCAGACCCGTGCCGTGCGCGAGATCCTCGTCGTCGATAACGGCACCAGCGATGCGCCCGGGCAGGTGCTCGCGCCGTTCGGCGACCGGGTCAGGCTGATCCGCTCGCAGCCGCATCAGGTCCAGATCGCGCGGAACACCGGCTTTGCCACGGCGACTGGACGCTGGATCGCGACCCTCGACGACGATGACCGGTTGCAGCCGACCTATTTCGAGGCTGCGCTGCCACTGCTGGACGACCCGCGCTGCGATGTGATTGCCGTCGACCACCGCAAATTTCGTGACGAGCCGGGCGGTCCGGTCTGGGAGGCGAAGACCAATTTCGAACAAGCCCCGCAAGGCTATTGGGATTTCCTGCGACCGATCGACGATGGCACGGAGGCACTGTTCGTCGGCAAGTTTCCGCTGGCTAACCTGCTGCGGCGCATCCCGGCCTATCCGTCCTCGACGATCTTCCGCCGCGACCTGGCACTCGGCGTCGGCGGCTATGATCCACGGATGCGTGGCATCACGGCGGAGGACATCGAGTTCCTGGTGCGGCTGCTCGCGGCCGGAAACCTCGGCATCGTCCGCGCGCCACTGCTCGACTACCGCGTCCATTCGAGCAATGATTCCGGGACCTTCACCGCACAGAAGGTCGGGCGCTGGCAGGTCTTCGAATTCGTGCGCCGACAGCATTCCGACCTGCCTGCAGACTTCGTCGCCGCGCTCGATACCGACCTTGCGAAGCGGCGCGTCGACATCTTCGAGACAGCGTTCCGGATCGGGAATGCGGCCCTGCTCGAACAGGTTGCGCCGCTGCTCCGGTCGCAGGACTGGACTGCGAAGATGCGAGCGCGGCGCCTGGTGGCGAAGCTGCCGCGCGCCATCGCCAAGCCGCTGCGCTTCGGCACCGTCAAGCGGCTCTAGTCAGCGCCGCTCCGCCAGCCGGGCTTCGACGAAGGCTGCGATGTCGCCCGAGACTGGTGGCCGGCTGTCGCCCCAGAACTTCTCGCGGACCCGGTCGACTGCCGGGCTGGGTTCCAGCGCGGCGCCGCTCTCGATCGTCTCGCAAAGCTGCTCGAAGGTATCGGCGCGGATCCCGGCGGTATTGTCGTCGAAAGGGTAGAGCAGCGAGTGATCGTTGCCGACGTAATTGTCATAGTCAAACGTGTACAGGATGCTGCCGGTCCGCTTGACGAACAGATAGTCGTAATGGATCGACGAATAGTCGGTGATCAAGCCGGTCAACTGGTCGAGGTAGGTATAGACCTCGACTTCGCCGGGCCACAGCCGGATGTTGTCGCGGTCGCCCGGCCAGCTGTCGAACGTCCATGGGTGGAGCTTGACGTACAGGACTGCGTTCCGTTGCTTGAGCACCGCCGCCATGCGGTCCCAATCGGGTAGCGCCTGCTCCAGGAAGTCGCGGCCGGTGTCGCGCCATGTCGGCATGTAGACATAGGTCTCGTCGAAGCCGCCGGCTTTGAATTCGAAACCGAACCCTTGGTCGATCCGCACCGCCAGCGCCCGCAGGCGTTCGTCCGCCGCTGCATCGAGCCGCGGATAGCCCAGCGGCGGGCAACGCTCCGGCGGCAGGATGAACTGATCGGCGAAATGCGCCTGGGTGAATTCGGATGTGGTCACCAGCAGGTCGGGCTGCTTGAGATATTCATAGAACAGCGTCCGACCCAGCGGCGTCGACCAGTTGGCGCGGTAGTCGTGCATGATTCCGGTCTTGTCGCCGAACATCGTCGCCTTCAGCCCGACGCCGTGCCACAGGTTGACCAGGTAAGCGCCCTTGCTCAGCCGGGCATTGGTGTCGAACAGGCTGTGGCAATAGAAGAATACCCCAGACTGCAGCGCCGCCCTGATACCTGCCGAGGACTTCTTCAGGGTCGAGCGGAGGCCCTGTGCGATCAACTGGTCATGGGTCTTCTGGGTGTGCGACATCCACACCGCCTCGATGTCGGGGCGGTATAGCGACAGCCACAGGAACATGTACTTGGTGTTCCCGGCAAAAATGCCGGCCTGGTGCCCGAACAGCCACTTCTTAGGGGAGCGTGGCGCCGCCGCCGACAGGTTGAGCAAGGTCAGGTTGATCGCCCCGGCACGCGCCAGCCGCACCCAGTTCGAGGTATCGACCTTTTGCCCAGCCATTTTCACTTTCCGTTAGAGGTGTCCCGGTGCAACCGTCGAGCGTCGGTTTCGGGGCCGCCGCCGGGCTGTCATACGAACATGCCCGATGTTCGCCAGCAAATCCAACATTTACGCTACATGAACAAGAATAGCGAAAGCTACATTTTTCACATATGTAGTGTCGCACAGTTACTGATCAGAAGTCAGCCCGCCCAGCTATAGAATCACTCAGTATGTATCGTGGCGAACATTTGCTGACTAAAGATACCGTAATCGCGATTACTGATAAACCAAAATCGCTAGGCGAGCGCATTCCAATGCATGACAAGTTGGTACGCGGACACAGTTCACCGCTTCAGCGCATCCGCTTGGCGCTTCGCCTGTTTCAATCAACCGCTTGGCTGTTAAGCGTACATGCCGTCAAACGCAGAAGTGGCGGCTAGGGTCCAAACAAAACGCTAAGGCGGGGAAATATCCGTGGGTCATGCACACACTGGCTTGAATAGCCAGCGACGGCTGTTGTCATCTGTTCTTAAGGGCACCGCGCTGTTTAGCGCATTGCTTGCTGTCACGCCGGCGCAGGCGCTGACGCAATCTTGGAACGGCTATCATTGGGCGCGGACCGGTCCGCTCGTGATTGGTCTGGGCGACAACGTCGGATCGGTCTGGGATCCGTATCTGAGGACCGCGGCGACCAAGTGGAGCACGGCCAAGAACATAGATTTCACCGTGATGACGGGCAGTTCGTTGCCCTCCGCCTGTAATCCGATTTATGGCGGGGTCCAGGTCTGCAACGGCAACTACGGCAAGACCGGCTGGCTCGGTTACGCGACAGTATGGACTGCAGGCGGCTTCATCGTCCAAGCGACCGTTAAGATGAACGACTATTACTTCAGCCAGCCGAACTACAATACGTCGGCCTGGCGGACCCTGACCATGTGCCAGGAGATCGGCCATACACTTGGCCTGGCGCACACCAATACCATAACGACCAACAAGAATACCGGCAGTTGCATGGACTATACCAACGATCCCTCCGGCAAGGCTGGGACCAACGGTACGCTGGCCAACCTGGCGCCCAACAAGGTCGACCTGGCGGCGCTCAAGGGCATCTATGCGACGGTCAACAAGACGCAACTACCGTACACCAGGCCGACCTATTGGGCCGGCGAAGGCTATTCGATCGACGGGGTGGAGGTCGACACCGGCGGCAGCATGGTTCCAGAACCCGCAGCCTGGATGATGCTGATCACCGGGTTCGGGCTGATCGGCAGCACCATGCGTCGTCGCCGGACCATGCAGACCGCCTGAGCATCGAGGCATCGGCGGCCCGGCGCACGCGACAACGCTCAGGCCGGCACCCACGGCATGGCGCCGACCGCGCGGCGCCGTGCCATCGTGCCGATCAGGCCAAATCCGGCGATCATCAGCAGCCAGCTGGCGGGTTCGGGCACGGCTGCCTGCGCGTCGTAATTGAAGGCCAGTCGAAACGCCTCCGCGCTCAACGGCTGGCCGCCGTCCGAGATTTCTCCGTCGAAGTCGCCGGCGCGGTAGTCCCAATAGCCGTGCGCGGCGACGTTATGAGAGCCGATCCACGCCGCCATGTTCTCGATGAACAGCGGGTCGTCGCCGCCGCCATGCCCGTCGGGACGCGTTCCCGTGCCCCATTCCGGCAGGGTGATCGCCTTGTCGTGCAGCGTCGCGAAGTTGCTCAGCCAGTCGAGCCCGTACGGCTGGGAGACCAGACCCTGCCAACGGGTTGCCGGATCGACGTCCTGCGGCCGCCACGACTGGTTATAGACGTCGAGACCGATGTAATCGACATAAGCGTCACCGGGATATACCCGGTCGGCGGCGATCGACTGCCGGCCGAGCGCCGGGTTCCAGATGAATTTGAACTGCTGGCCGGGGACGGAGCGCATCGCCGTGACGATCCGCTGGTAATAGGTTACCCACGACGTCGGATCGCTCGCCGCGCCCCAGCGGTACCAATCGCCGTTGAACTCCCAGCCGATGCGGATCATCGCATCCGACTGCTTGTTCGCGATCAGCATCTGCGCGACCTTGGCGAACTCCTGGTCATATTGGCCCGCAGCGCCCTGCGCCAGGGTGCCGGTCGACATCAGCATCGGTACGGATTGCATCATCCGATAGCTGCCGTCCCACGATCGCGCGGCCCAGTTGATGGAGTCGCGCATGTGGGTCCAGTCGCTGTTCTCGGCGAATTCCACCACGCCGGCAGGCTTGCGCCCGAGCAGGTCGATGAAAGGCTCCATCCGCGCCTTGCCCGTCGCACCGGCGCCCCGATAGACGTAGACATCGGCCTGGGCCGCTTCCGCCATGATTGGAACAAGCATCATCGCCGCCGCAATCGCGGCCTTCTGCAAAACGAACACTGGTAAGCCCCTCGATACTGCGAGGCCTGTATGTCATTGATTTTCTTCTAGAGTCTTAACGTCCCGACAGCTTTTTTGTGACGGAACGACTTTCAGCTTTCAGTCCGCCCGCGGGGACCGGAACGCCGACACCGGGTCACTGAGCCGTCAGCGTCGCGACCGCCTCGGGGGCATCGCGCAGGCGCAGGAACAGGCGGCCATTCGAAGCCGGGCGCGTCTTGATCTCGCTGTCGACGAAGCCATCCGGAACCTCCTGCAGCGGCTCGAACTGCTCGTTCGTCGCAATCGCCTTGATCAGGAACAGGCGGTCGCCCACCAAAGTGCAGCCGCTGCTTCGCGCACAGGTCATGCGACGGACCTCGGGCAAGCGCACGATGGTCGCGAGATGGGTCCAGCTCGAAGCCGTGCCGTCGCGCACCACGCGGAAGCGCAGAGCACCATAGGCCAACGGGCCCAGCACCCGGGCGGGATCGAAGGTGACGATGCCGGTCGCGCTGTCCTGCAGGTCGAATCCCTTGCCCGCGCCGATCGAGGTTGTCGCGCGACCGTCGGCGGTGCCGATTTCGATGCTCTCCAGGCCGCTCAGCGGCGTCGGCGCTTCGAGGTGGAAGGCGAAGGTCAGGCGGGTGTCCTGTGCGAAGACGCCTTCGGTCCGCAACGCGATCGGCAAGGTGCCGTCGCGCGGCGGCGCCTGGGCCGAGATCCGCAGCAGCGTCGCACCGACCGGCTGCAGCTCGACGGTCACCGCCAGGCTCTTGTGGCGTCCCGCGGCAAAGGTGACGTCGGCGGTCACCGTCCGGCCTGCGGCGATGGCGCGCGCCGCTGCCGGATCGTTCGGGACCAGGGTCAGGCGGTCCTGCTTGTCGACACGCGTCAGCACGCCGGGCTGGAATACCAACCCGGCCAGCGTCACGGTCTTGACCTGGTCGAGGCGCGAGCCGGTCAGCACCGCCTCTTCGTCACCGGCATGGAAAACCAGCTCGTCGAGGCTGCCGGCCTCCTGCAGCGCCGTCAGCGTCAGGGTCACCGGCGGCGTTCCGGTAACGCCCTCGACGACGATCGACACCGGTCCCGGCGCGGTCTTGTTCAGCGGCAGGGTCGCGACGATACCCGAGGGACCGGACTGCTTCCACGCGACCGGCTGGACGGGGCCGTCGCCGCGCCGCATGCCGACCTGCTTGACGCAACCCGCACCGCCGCCCAGCAGCGTGACCTCGTTCGACCGACCGACGACCAGCGATGTCTGTTCCGCCGGCTTCCAGTCGCCGGCCTGCGCCGTGGACAGTTGGAACGTCGGTCCGTCGAAGGTCGCAAAACCCCAGTCACCGTGCAGCTGCCCCTCGATCGACGGTGCGAAGCCGCCCTTGGGCAGGCCATCCGCCATCACGAAGCCGCCGCGGCGTGGATCGGCCTCGACCGGTACCTCGACCACCGTGCCGTCGATGCGGGTCACGCGGATCATGGTGTTGTGCGCATAGCGGGTGGCAAAAACGAGTGGCGCGCCCTCGACCGGCAGGACCAGCCCGGGCAGGGCGCACAGGGCCAGGTCGGGCTCGGTGCGGCGCAGCGGCGGCGGCTTGGGCGCCTCGATCGCGGGCATCGCGACCACCATCACCGACGTCGGCTTGGCGAAGGACAGGGGCGTGTTGAGCAGGATCGTCGCGCGGCCGCCGCCCATCTGGACCAGCGCCGGGATGAACTGCAGCTGCGTCGACTGGAAGGCGCCAAACAGCCGGAACAGGTCGCGGACGACCCCGATGTAGGAACTGTACGAGCCATAGCCGGCCTGCGGCGTCGCGCTGAGCTGGAACGCCAGGTCGGTCGGCGCTCCGGCCAGCGTGTCGGCCAGCGCCGAGCTGTGAGTGTCGGTCAGCAACAGTGTCTCGCGGTCGCCGGTCAGGCACGCGGCCTGGAGTTCGACCGGCTGTTGCAGGCATTCGGCCTTGAGCTTGATCGACAGGCTGCGCGTCAGGATCTGGGAAGCGGCGTTGACGCTGGCGGGATTTTCACGCTCGGCCTGGAGCATCTCGCGCAGGAAGGCATCCAGCCGGGCGCGGTCGAGCGATGCCTGGTTGAGCTCCTGCACGGCGCGGACGAAGGCGCCGGGCTGCTTGCGGACCGCACCGATGATCGCGTTGGTGCCGCCGCCGCTCTCGGGAACGACGAAGATCGCCATCTGCTCGGCGCCCTTGGGCACGACCAGCGACAGTTCGCTGCCCTTGGGCTTCCAGCTTTCCGCCTGGTGAAACCAGTCCTTGGCCGGGCGGTCGACGGCGCCGCGCAGGAACGCAGCGACCATGCGATAGCGCTCGTTCCGCGTCTTGGGCCGGTCGAGCTTGATGGTAACGCGGTCGCCTTCGCTCAGGTTCGGCACCCATTCGAGCGGCAGCGTCCGGTCGCCGCGCTGCACGGTGACGTCGAGCCGGGGGCCGAGCAGGTCGAACGAAGACGGTGCCGCGCCGCCTGGAGCCGCGACGGTCAACAGCCCGAAAAGGCATAGGAAATGGAGGAGCCGCGCCATGTGTCCTGGGATCAACCTCGAATGCAGCACCAGCTAATGCTGTCGGGGTGTGTCCACAATGGGGCTGGCGTAAAGCTAGGCCGGCACCGCGTCCGTCATGAAGCGTGACGCCGAGCGGCGTTCACTTGCGATCGTTGGCCGGTGGTGTGAGCAACGAGCGCATGCCGAAGACCCGGCTGACATAGCCCGCGATGCTGCGGCGGCCGCGCGCGAGTCGATAGACCGACAGATCGGGTAGATCGGCGAATTGCTTTAGAGCTTCATCCTGGCGTTCCACGGGCTAGTCCCCTCCAGCGGCTTCGCAGTTGGTCGGCAGCTTCGTCATTGCCGTCGCGTGGCGATGTCCACTGATCGAGATCGCCATGACGACGATAACCGTGCCCGCGAGGCCTGCCACGGCTTGATGTGCCCTGAGCCACTCGAGAAGGTCCATCGCGATCACGAGTTTATAGTGTGTGAAGGGTCGTCGGGCGGATTGTATGAATCCGACAAATTTAACTTTTCGGCGCGTCGCTGGTAACGATACGCCAGCTTGTCGTTCAGGCGGCGCACTTCGGAGTCGGTGGCCTCGTCGGCCAATTGCCGGTGAAGCTTGGCTAGTACGAGGAAATACTCCCGGTCGGGCGCTGGAGTCATACGCATACTCGTCGTTACAGGTTCGAGCCGCCCACCAGCAGGGGGCTAAGGCGGACGGCTCTGCGTCTGGCTCGGAGGTCGTACCGGATCGCGGAACGGCGTGTATTTTGAAAAGGTTACGTAATGATGCAGGGATCGGGTCCGACCCGAAGATTCCAAAATTGCGGCTGAATCTCGGCGATGGCTATGCTCCGGGCCTGCCGGGCGTCGTTCCGCCGTGCGCGAGATAGCGTAGCAACTGGCGGCCCGGGACGAAGAAATAGCCGCCGCCGCGCAACGTCACGAAGCGGGGCAGGGGGCTCAGCGATACCGGGCCGGTCCGGACCGGGATGGTGTAGCCGTTGCTGCCGGTCTTGCCCGCGACGGCGATCGCGTCGGTTTCACAGTCGAGTCCGTGGAACTTGACGCTGCCCATCCAGGTCTGCTGGATGAATTCGAACTGCCGCTCGATGTCGCCGTTGAGGCACATGAACATCAGCCCGGACTTGCGGTCGTCGCGGGCGGCAAAGCCACGGCCGATGCGCAGGATGCGGTGCCGATTGGTGATGCCGATCTGCTCGTTCGATCCGGGACTGAGGCTGTCGCGCGGGTTGGCGCGGCGGACATGCGCGCCATAGGGGCAGCGCAGGCCCTGCGGGTCTTCGGTCCCGAACAGGAAATCGTTGTCCGGGACGATCAGCTTGTCGCCGGGCCCGTCGCCATCGTCGCCGGGGCCGCGGTCGGCGGTCTCGACTGGTGTCGCGGCAGGTGCGGCGGGACTCGTCTTCTCGCGGCTCGGCAATGCTCCCTGCCCACCGGCGTATAGCTCGCGCAGCCTGGTCGCCGACATGTAGGGATTGCGCGCCAGCGACGATCCGTCGGTCCAGCGGCCGATCAACTTGGCGGCGATGAACTCGGCATCGCAGATCGCCGGCTCGGGGAAGCGCCCGTCGAGACGCGCGGCCTCGCCGGCGCAGTAGGACCAGAACTCGTCATGGTCCTGCTCGAGCTGGCGAACCACCAGGAAGCTGCCGTTGAGTCCGATCTCGCGGGGATTGCTGCGGATCGTCTCGGTGAAGCCGTGGGTCTCGCCGGCGATCGGCAACATCATCGCCGGGTCGGCGACTGCGTCGAGCATCGGCCCAGGCGGAACACTGCCACGGTTGTCGGGATAGCCGAGGATGATCTCGCCCGGCTCGACCAGGTGGATCGGGTCGGCGTTGCGCAGGCCGCGATAGGTGCCGCGGATCGCCGGCTGGGAGACACCGTCGACAAAGCCGAAAGGCTCCTTGCGGTCGCTGAGATGGTCGCCGACCCGGACCAGCTCGATACTGTCGGCGATGCTGCCGACCGGGGCCAGCGAAGTCGCGATGCGTTCGATGCAGGCAGCAACCGCGGCCGTCGTGTCGCCGTACACCAGCAGGCAGGCCTCGACCGGCTCGGTCTTCCACCACCAGCCGGCTGCGCCGGGGTCGTCGCCGAGGATGCGGTCGCGGCCCTCGCCGCGCATCCCGAGGCGAAAGGCCGCTGGAAAAGTCTCGATCGCCGCCGCCGTCAGCCCCAGCCGCGCCAGTCCGGTCGGGGTCAACGCCAGCGTCACCACCGCGTCGGCCTTGATGTAGCGTCCATCGTTGAAGGCGAGCATCGGCAGCAGAGCGGCGAGCCAAGCCTGGTTCTGCGCCACGTCGGTACCCAGCTGAACGGTGACCAGCCGCCCCTCCGGCTTGAAGCCGAGGCCGCCGAAGACGATGCTTTGGATCTGCGTCGTGTCGAGCTTGGCGGCGGGTCGCGGACTTGAACCGAACAGCGACAACCACTCGTTCGCCTCGGCCTCGGTCGTTGCCCGCAAACCGAGGCGAACCAGCGCGTTGGTGCGGATGTTCGCCGTCGTTAGCAGCGGATAGGCACTGTACCAGAACGGCGTCGGTCGCATGCTGGCACGAGCATAGCGCTTGAACCGCTCACCATCGGTCGCGCCATTCATGAACAGGTTCTTGGTTCGCGGGAATCCGATGGTGTTCGACCAAACCGCGGTCAGCCCGGCATGGGCACGGGTGATGAAGTCCTCGAGATAGCTCTCCCAGCTGCCGCCGTAGTTGGAGAAGAACAGCAGGTCGCGCGTCCCGGGTATGGTGATCCAGCGGGCGAAGTGGATGGTCCCGATGTCGCCGAGGAAGCCCGGGCGCGGATTGAGCGCGGTCAGCTTTGCTACGGCGAAGAACGCCAGTCGCAGGGTCACGGCGCGAACAAGCCCGGGCTTGCGCACGGTGTGTGACATCATGTGGTTGTGCGCGTAGCCCGAAGCATTCTCGCGGGCGAACATCAGGCTGTTGCTGCCGAGGGTCGGCGCGGCATCGGATGGCCGGTCGTTCGTCTCGCCCCGGCGCAGCAGCAGATAACCGGCGACCAGCACCACGATCGTCGCAAGCGCTACCAGGCCGAGCGTGTTCAACAGGAAGAAGACGACCGCCGCGGCTCGCGAGTGCCAGGCGACTGGCCATGCGAGCCAGGCCGCGACGGGGACCGCGATCAGCAGCACCGGCCACAGGAATACCCCCACGAAGGCTGGTCCGAGTGCACTGGCCTGCTCGAAAAGCGTCGGCGCGCGGGTCGGGTGTGGCGGGGCGGGGGGCGGCGGCACCAGCGTCCAGTTCCACGCTGCATCCTTCGCCAGCGCAGTCTTGACCATCTCCAGTCGCGCCAGCGAGGTCGCGGCCTCGCCTTGAGCACCGATCAACCGCGCGACTTCCGCCGCGAGCAGCGCTTCGCGCTTGACCTGCGGAACGGACATTCCCGGCTCTCCGGAAAAGGCGAGGCCGGGCAGTTGGAACAAGCCGAAGCCGGGGGTGATCCGGTGCTCGTCGAGAAACGCGCCCAGGCCGGACCGGTCCAGCGCCGGGCTGGCGACCTGGAAGATCGGCAGCAGCGCATCACCGGCGCGGTGCGCCAGTTCTTCCAGCACGGCCCTGGGGGCTCCGTCCGCCGAAATTTCGAGAACGAGGAAAGCCCGATCCAGCTTGTGAGAGCGGATCGCATGCAGGCTGGCGAAATGAACGAACTCGGTGCCCGGGGTTCCGTCCATCTGGGCGCGAACTGCACCGGCAGGGTTTCCCAGCCGGGCCACGATCGCGGCTTCACAAGCCTCTACCTGACCGGGATCGATGCGAACGACGACGCTTATCAACGATTGGACCATGTCAGCTGTTCTCCATCGGCGAAGTCAGGCGAAAGCTTGAGGCAAGAACATCTTCCGACAGGGAGCGATGACCGGCAAGGACACATCGGAGCATCAGACCCTCTGACGGCCCAGATATCAGGCCAGCAAGGAGGCATGACATGGATATTCAGAGTAGGACAGCGCGGTAACCAGCACATTCGCGGAGGTTATGTGACCGATCACATCGCTCCCCGACTGCGTCAGTGGGCCACAAATGTTGCGCCTTTTTCACGCACAAGGCTGTCGTAACACTTGAGCTACCGCTCCACGTCAGGAACGCGCGATCACGAAAGTTCAGTCTCGGCGCCGATAGGCTTGACGGCTTACGGGGATTGGTAGCGGTCCCATTAACGAAGACTATCGGAAATGAGAGATCGTCATCCGGTCCGGATATGTCATCAGGCCAAAGTATCCCTTACTGAGTGCCGAACAACTTGTTGATATTGTTCGCATCTGCAGCATGCACTTCTCTCTGTGCGGCGTATTGACACACTTTTACCAGCGGCGTACCCGCAATGTAACAATACAAGAGGGGAAGATCGCTATGCGTTTAAATCACGGGATTATTCTGTCTGGCGTAAGCGGGTTGGCACTTCTTTCAGCGGCGACCGGAGCCTTTGCACAAGCTGCCGCTGCGCCTGGTGATGCACTGCCACAGTCCCCTGCCGCGACCGCGAGCCCACCTCAGACGCAGGTAGCGACGCCAACGGTAAGCGCCCCGAACAGTGTTCCCGAAGCAGCCGACGAGATCGTCGTTACCGGATCGAGCATCCGCGGCGCGCCACCGGTCGGCTCCAATCTGATCAGCGTCGGCCAGGCCCAGATCCAGTCGACGCCGGCCCAGTCGGTCCAGCAGATCCTGAAGTCGGTGCCGGCCGTGACCGGCCTGGGATCGGCCGGGCAGGGCGCGTTCCAGTCGAACGACAATTCCGGGACCAACGCGCCGACCATCCACGCACTCGGCGGCAGCGCCTCGACGACGACGCTGATCCTGGTCGATGGCCACCGTATCCCACTGACCGGCGTCACCCACGCACTCGGTGATCCGAACATGATCCCGACAAACGCTATCGAGCGGGTCGAAGTCCTCGCCGACGGTGCCTCCTCCGTCTATGGTTCGGACGCCGTCGCGGGCGTCATCAACTTCATCACCCGCAAGAAGTTCGACGGCTTCGAAGCCTCGGGGCAGCTTGGTTTCGCCGACAATTACAAGACCTACAACGGCAGCGTCCTGGCCGGGAAGTCGTGGGACACCGGGTCGGCGTTCTTCGCCTACACCTATTCGCGCCGGAGCAACCTGCTGTCGGGCGACCGCAGTTTCACGGCACGCAACCACCTCCCGCAGGGCGGCACCAACATGGCGACGTTCGCCTGCGCCCCCGCGACGATCCAGCCGACCGGCAGCTCGCTGATCTACGCCAGCCCTTATACCGGTCCGGGCGTGACCAATGCCGCGGTAAATGCATTCTGCGATTACACCGGCCTCGGTGACTTGCTGCCGCAGGAAATCCGCAACAACGGCATGATCAAGATCACCCAGGAAGTCGGCGACAAGCTCAGCCTCGAGGTCGATGCAGTCTACTCGAACCGTCGCAACCGCACCCTCAACTCGCGCGGCTCGGTGACTGCGACAGTCTTTGGTCCCGGCAGCGGTCGCGGCACGCAGATCAACCCATTCTATGTCGGTGTTCCCGGCAGCACCGCGACCTCCGAAACCGTCCGCTTCGACGCCGACGAACTGCTGGGTCCCGGTGCCTATACCGACGCGGGCGCGGAGGATTTCTACGTTCACGCCAACGCCGAGTACAAGATCGACGACAATTGGCGCGTCACGCTCGACGGCGTCTTCGGCATCGACAACGCGTTCGTGGAAACGGTCGGCGGACTGTGCGTCAGCTGCGCGACGCTGGCGCTCAACGGCACGACCAACCAGGGCGGCAGCCTGACGACGATCTCGGTGCCATCGACCGGGCAGATCGTCACTCAGCCCCTGACCACCGCCAACGCCCTCGACCCGTTCAATCCCAAGGCGACCAACCGCAGCTCCGCGGCGCTGATCTCGCAGCTCACCGATAGCGGCTCGAACATCAATGCGCGGCAGACGATCAAACAGGGCAAGCTGCAGATCTCGGGCTCGCTGTTCAGCCTGCCGGGCGGCGACGTCAAAGTCGCGGCCGGTATCGAGGGGGTCCAGTACGGGCAGAAGTCCATCCATATCGCCTCGCTCAACATCGGGCCGTCCTCGACCGGATCGTCGCGCCGGGTGTTCGATTACGGCCACCGCACTGTTAAGTCCGCCTTTGCCGAGCTGCTGGTGCCGATCATCGACGAGGAGATGGAAATCCCCGGCGTCCGCGCCTTTACCGTCAACCTGTCCGGCCGTGTCGACGATTACAGCGACGTCGGCTCGACCAAGAACCCCAAGATCGCGGCCAATTGGGAAGTCATCCGAGGCCTCAAGCTACGCGGCAACTTCGCCAAGTCGTTCGTGGCGCCGCAGCCGACCAACCGCGGCATCAATGCCTTCGGCCTGACCGGCGAGTCGGGTTTCGCCACGTCGAACAACCAGAACATCATCCTGCCGATCTCGCAGTTCCCGCTGGCAGCCCAGCTACCTGGCTGCGCGGCCCCGGCAACGACCTGCACAATCAGCACTGCCGCGATCCAGGGACTCAACCTGACAGGCGGCGGCGGCTCCACTCTGGTGCCGCAAAAGGGCAAGACCTGGTCCATCGGCGGCGACTTCACGCCCGACTTCGTGCCGGGTTTCCGGGTCGGCGTGACCTATTGGAACAACGAGGTGAAGGGCGGCATCACCGCGCCGATCCCGTCGCTCGCAGTCGGCGCACCGGAGTTGAACTCGCTGTTCACGATCTTCCCGGCCGGCGCGACCCCGGCGCAGATCGCGGCGGCGACCGGTGGCTTTCCGCAGACCAGCACCCTGCCGACGCCGGTCTATTACATCTATGACAACCGCTCGAAGAACGTCCTGAACCTGTATGTCAGCGGCATCGACATCGACGCGAGCTATGCGCGGACGACCGGCATCGGGCGCTTCGCCATCGGCAACTCGCTGACTTACCTGACCAAGTTCGACCAGCAGGTCGGCAGCACGGCGAAGTTCAGCATCCTCAACAGCAGCGGCTTCAACTCGACCTTCCCGTCGATCAAGGTCCAGGGCCGCGCCAATGTCGGCTGGGAGTATGAGGGTGTCGCGATCGACGCCTACCTCAACTACGTCGGGGCATTCCGCAACTACTCGGCATCGACGGTGGCGCTGCTGACACGGAACGCCCAGGGTAATCCGACCGGCGGCGGCGACAAGGTCAAGGGGAACAGCACCGTCGATGTCCACGTTTCCTACACGATCCCGAACTTCCTGAGCAAAGCGCTGGTTTTCGTCGATGCGACCAACCTCTTCGACAAGGATCCGTCGTTCTTCAACAGCGCCAACGGCTACGACCAGTTCACCGGAAACCCGATCGGGCGCGTGGTCACCGTCGGGGTCAGGACCGCGTTCTAACGGCCGCCAAGCGACATCAGCAGGGCCGCGACCTGCTGCTCGCTGCGGCTGACGACACCATCGCCGTCGGTGTCGGCCATGTCGAACAGCTTGAGCGGACGGGATTGTGCTTCGGGCAGCGTGACACGCCCATCGCCATTCTCGTCCGCGCGTTCGAACCAGTGGCGACCGAGATGATCGAAGGCGGCCAGCCCGGAGGTCCCGGCTGCCGAACCGGCTTCGGTGCGGGCGCGGTAGGTGTCGAACTCGGTCGGGCTGATGGTCCCGTCGCGGTTGGTGTCCATCGCCGCGAATTGCCGCTTCACCACCGCGAGCACTTCGCTGCGAGCGATCGGACGATCGGGCAGGTCCTCGACCCCCTGCGCCTGAGCCGGCGCCAGGTTAAGGCTCATGGTCGAGGCGAGGCCGGCGGCTAAGAGGATGATACGCATCGCAAAACTCCGATGTTGGGAAATGTGAACCACGCTGCGGGTCAAAAGGATCGCGATACCGGTAAAGTTCAAAGCGTTAATGTAATATTACCATTGGCATGGCAAAACCGCCTGGAGCCGGCTGGGAGAAATGCCGGTTCGTGTAGGCGTGGGCGGGGAGAAGTGCGTGACGGGCTGGTTCATATTGGCATGGTTCATCGTGATGAACGTGACCGCTTACTATGCCTATGCAACCGACAAGACTCGCGCCCTGAACGGCGGCTTCCGGATTCCGGAACAGCGATTGCTGATCATCGCGGCGATGGGTGGCTCGATCGGTGCGATCGCCGCGCGGCTCCGGTTGCGTCACAAGACGCGCAAGCAACCCTTCGCCGACATGCTGCTGCTGACCGTCGGGCTTCAGCTCGGGGCGGCGATCGGCCTGGGTGTGCTGATGCTGCTCGTCGGGCCTTGAATCCGCTTCAGCTGAAGATCGTCGCTGCCCAGGTCGCGACACCGCCGAGAATGGCGACCGCGTAGGGGATCGGCCCGCCGGCACGCAGACCCGGATAAGCATGGCCGCTGTCGTTGCCGGCTAGCCGCCGCCCGACCAGCGCGACCGAGGCCAGCACGCCGCCCGCCAGCATCGTGCCCAGCATCAAGGTCGGCAATCCGTCGAGGCCGGCCCATAATGCGCATGCGCCCAGCAGCTTGACGTCGCCGCCGCCCATCCAGTTCATCGCGAACAGTCCGACGCCGACAGCGAAGATCGCTGCTCCCGCGGCGGCGTGGTAGGCCCATTCCCAGCCATGCACCTGGCTCGCGGCGAACGGCAGGAATAGCAGGACGATGGCGATCGACAGGCCATCGGCGATTTCGAAGCGCCGGACGTCCTGCACTGCAGCCGCGATCACGCAGCCTGCCGCTGCGATCGCCGACGCTGCTGCCAGCGCGTTCATTTGGAGGCCGCGAGGCTCGGCAACAGGTCGCGCTTGACCAGAATGATACCGGGCAGCAGCAGCACCGAGATCATCGTCGGAAGCATGAAGGCGACGAGCGGGATCGAGATCATCACCGGCAGGCGGTGCGCCTTCTCCTCGGCGCGCATCTTGCGACCTTCGCGCATCTCCAGGGCATAGGATTTCAGCGCCTGGCCGATGCTCGAGCCGAGCTTGTCGGACTGGATGATCAGCGTCACGAACGATGCGATCTCGGGGACGTTGGTGCGGACGATCAGGCCGCGCAGGGCATCGGCGCGGCTACGCCCGGCGCGCAGCTCCAGCGAAACGATCTCGAACTGCTCGGACAACAGGCGGTGCGACCGCCGGACCTCGACCCCGACGCGCTGGAAGCAGGCATCGATGCCGAGGCCGGCCTCGACGCAGACCAGCATCAGGTCGAGGGTGTCGGGGAAGCCGTTGAGGATCTCGTTGGCGCGCTTCTTGGACCGCTGCCCGACATACCAGCCCGGCGCGTACAGGCCGGCAACCGCGGACAGCGCGATGTAGATGTACAGCCGGCCCGGCGATGGCGGAACGGCGGCGGACATCTGCACGGCTGCCATGATCGACGGCAGCAACAGCGTAAGCACGACGCGCGTCAGCATGAACAGGCGCGGCGCATAGGGTTGATAATAGCCCGCCTGGATCAGCCGCCCCCTGAGCAGGTCGGACTTGGCGTCGGTCAGCGAGACGCCACGAGCCTCGACCAGCTTGACCAGCCGCTCCCAGATCGACGGCGCTGCCGAATGGCGCAGGCTGGCCTGCTTGACCTGGGCCACGGCGGCGGTGCCGGCCAACCTGTGGCGCAGGTCGACGCGTTGCGCGAACAGCGGTGCCAGCGCCAGGAACACCAGGCAACCGGCCGCAAAGACCAGGGCCAGCAAGACTATCTGGGAAAGCATCGACCCCATCTCAAACCTTCAGATTGACCATTTTCTTGATGGTCAGGATGCCCAGCAAATAGAGCGTCAGGATGATGCCGAAGCCCGGCATGAACATTGGATCGCCGGCAACGTCGAGGTAGAAATTGGGTGAGCTGATGAAGGTAATGGTGAAGGTGAACACCGGCAGGATCGACAGCATGGTGCCGGTCATTTTGCCTTCGCTCGACAGCGCACGGACCTTCAACACCATCGATGCACGCTCGCGAATGACCTTGGTAAGGCCCTCGAGAATCTCGGCCAGGTTGCCCCCGGTCTCGCTCTGGATCGAGACGCAGACGACGAACATCTGCACATCTTGGGAGTCGATTCGGTCGGACAGGTTGACCAGCGCCTCACGCAGGTTGAGGCCGTAATTCGTCTCGTCGATGACGATCCCGAACTCTGATCCGCAAGGGTCGGGCATCTCGGTGGTCAGCAGTTCGAGCGCGGACGAGACCGGATGCCCGGCGCGCAGGCCGCGGACGAAGATGTCGAGGGCGACCGGAAATTGCGAATCGAACAGTTTGATACGCTTGGCCGCCTTGTTGTTGACGTGCATGATCGGCAGGCCGAAGCCGAGCGCGACTGCGAACACCAGCAGCACGGCGAACGCCCCGACTGAGTTGAACTTGCCCGACAGCTGCGCCAGCGCGGGGAAGACGATGCCGATGGCCACGGTGGCGATGAGCATCCCGGTCAAGAAAGTTCGTGCGCTGACTTGCATGCCGGCCTGGCCGAGACGGCGCTCGAGCCATTCCAGCAACGGGGTAATCAGCGGGCGCGCCGGACCGTCGGATTGCGAGCGGCGCAGCAGCGACAGGACCTCGTCGCGGGACTTGCCGCCGGCGATCAGGCCAAGGCGACGATTGACGTGCTTGTTTCCCGCGGCGGCCCGGACGCGGCCGAAGGCGAACTCGGCGAGGAGGACGACCGACAGGAACGTCAGCAGATAGACGACCATCATCATGTCGAGGCCAACAGCTTCCGGGTCGGATCGAACAGGTCGGGAGACAGCTTGATACCGCGCGCCTGCAAATGCTCCATGAACTTGGGACGGATCCCGGTTGCCTCGAAGTGGCCGAGAACCTTGCCGTTTTCATCGACGCCGGTGCGCGTATAGCGGAAAATCTCCTGCATCAGCACGGTCTCGCCCTCCTGACCGGTGACTTCGCTGATCGACATCACTCGGCGCGAGCCGTCGCTTAGCCGGGCCAGCTGGAGCACGACATGGATCGCCGCGGCGATCTGTGCGCGTGCCGATTTCGGGCTGATGTCGATGCCGCTCATGCCGATCATCTGCTCGATCCGGCTCAGCGCGTCGCGTGGCGTGTTGGCGTGGACGGTGGTCATCGAGCCGTCGTGGCCGGTGTTCATCGCCTGCAGCATGTCGAACGCCTCGCCGGCGCGGATCTCGCCCAGCACGATCCGGTCGGGACGCATCCGCAGTGCGTTCTTGACGAGCTCGCGTTGGCTGATCTCGCCGCGACCTTCGATATTCGGCGGGCGGGTCTCCAGGCGAACGACGTGGCGCTGCTGCAGCTGGAGCTCGGCCGAATCCTCGATGGTCAGGATCCGCTCCGACCCGTCGATCGCCGCCGACAGCGCATTGAGCATGGTGGTCTTGCCGGAGCCGGTGCCGCCCGAGATGATGACGTTGCGCCGCGCCTCGACGATGCCGAGCAGGACCTCCGCCGCCTCCTGCGGCAGCGCGCCATAGCCGACCAGCTTGGACATATCGATCGGGGTCTTGGAGAACTTCCGGATCGACAGCAGCGGGCCATCGACCGCGAGCGGCGGGATGATCGCGTTCAGCCGGCTGCCGTCCGCCAGCCGGGCGTCGACCATCGGCGAGCTCTCGTCGATGCGGCGGCCGACGGCGCCGACGATCTTCTGGATGATCCGCAGCAGGTGGCGGTCGTCCTTGAAGCGGGTCTTGACCTCCTCGATCTTGCCGCGCCGCTCGACGAACACGACGTTGCAGGTGTTGACCATGATGTCGGTGATCGTCGGGTCCTTGAGCAGCGGCTCCAGCGGCCCCAGTCCGAGCAATTCGTCGAGGATATCGTCGACCAGCTCGCGGCGCTCGGCGAAGTTCAAGGCATGGTTCTGCTCGACCAGCATGTCCTGGACGATATCGCTGACCTCGCTGCTGATCTGCTCGCGGGTCATGGTCTCGAGCGCCGACAGGTTGATGCGCTCGATCAGCCGCTGGTGAAGATCGACCTTGAGATCGGTCTGCCGGTCGGCACGGGTCGGGACGACCAGTTTCGGGACCGGCGGGGCAGGGGTTTCGACGGCGGGTGATGGTACCACCGACAGTGCCGGGGCCGCGGCCACTGCGCCACCCTTGCGGGTCGGCCAGATCATGCCACCACCGTCTGGCCGAGACGGGCGACGAGCATGGCGAGATCCTTTTCGACGCGTGTCTTGGAGCTGACGCTGGCTAGTGGCCGGCCCTGGTCGATGGCGTTGGTGACCGTGGCGACGTCATTGGTGATCGTGATGTCGACCTTGCGGCGCAGAACTCGCTCGCTATCGCCCATGTCGATGGTGCGAAACATCTTGGATGGGACGCGGTTCAGGACGATGTGGATCGGCACCTTGAGGCCATTGGCCTCAATCACGTCGAGCTGGCGTCGCGCCTGCCGCAAGCCGGGAACGCTGAGGTTGGTGACCAGGCAGACGGCGTCCGAACGGTCGAGCACGGCGAGCGACCAGCTGGTCCAGGCGGCGGGCAGGTCGACGAGGACGATCTCGTGCAGCTGTGCCGCAGTGGCAAGGATCTGGCCGGCGAGGGCCGGGGTAAGGATCTCCAGCGGCACCATCTCGGGCGGGGCCGCGATGACATGGAGGCCGGAGCTGTGCCGTGCCGCGATGGTCTGGAACAGCGTGGTGTCGAGCCGCTCCTTGGCCTCGATCAGGTCGAGCAGGCCGAGATTGGGCTGCATGTCGAGGTAGAGCGCGGCGGCGCCGAACTGCACGTCGAGGTCGATCAGGCAGGTCGAATGATTGGCCGCCCACATGCAGCCGGCCTGCGAAGCGATGACGGTCGCACCGGCGCCGCCGACGGCCCGGAAGAAGCTGATGACGCGGCCACTGGGGGCGGCCGAAATCGGCCGGCTGGCGATGATGCGTCGGGCGGCGTCGATGGCTTGGTCGAGATCGGCAGGCTCCAGCGGCAGCGGTACGACGTCGATCGCGCCGGCGCGGATCAGGGCTCGCGTGCCCGACACTGTAAGGCCGCGGCAGGCGGCGATGACCGGGGCGTGCTGGCCGGCGGCGAAATGCTCGAACAGCTGGATGTTGCCGGGCCGGTCGAGCATGACCTCGACGATCACCACCTCGGCATGGCGCAGGAACGGCAAGCCAGGCGTCAGGTTGGCGAGTTCCGCCAGATGCAGGTGCAGGTCGATGGCACCAGTCTCGACCGGCACGGCAAAGGAGTTCGAGGGGTCGCAGATCAATGCGACGCGTAGCGGTCGTGAGTGCCCCGCAGCCGTTGGCGCGCCGCTTCCGGGCGCCGGCGTGTTGGGGGGGAGGGCGCTCACCGGGCGCCTATTTCGGTCCGCCGCCGGTGGCGGCGAACGGCGTCGCAGGCCCGGTGTTCGCCGGCGCCTTGACCCGGTCGCTCAGCAGTCGCTTCACCGCATCGGTACCCAGCGAGCCGTTGGTGCCTTCCATCTCCTTGCCGACGTGAGTCGGCTCGACGGTCATCGCCAACATGTTGTCATGGACAGCGGTGCCAAGTTCAGGAGCGGTGACGCAGCCGCCGAGCAGGACGAGGAGGGCCAGACTACGCATCTACTTGGCCCCTTGCGCTTTTTCGATCTTGCCCAGCAGGAACTGGTCAGGCTCCGACGCCGGCTGTACACGGTCGGTCGGCAACGCGAGCGCGGCAGGCGCAACCGGGCGGATCAAGTGCGGCGTCACGGTGATCACCAACTCGGTTTCAGCCTTGTTGAAACTGGTCGAGCGGAACAATGCACCGAGGATCGGGATGTCGGCAAGCAGCGGAACCTGACGCGCGGTATTGTTGAACTCTGTGCTGACAAGACCGGCGATTGCGAAGCTCTGACCGTCGCGCAGCTCCAGCGTCGTACGGGCGCGACGGGTCCTGAGGCCCGGGATCGAGATGCCGTTGAGGATCAGAGAAGCGCTCGGATCGATCGCGCTGACTTCCGGTGCGACGATCAGATTGACCATGCCATCGGCGAGAACTGTCGGCGTGAACGCCAAGCTGACACCGAACTGCTTGAATTCAACCGTGATCGTTGGGATGGAGCCGGTGGTGCCGGCGGTTGACGCCACTGGCACCGGGAATTCGCCGCCCGCCAAAAAGGATGCAGTCTCGCCGGACAGTGCAATAAGATTAGGCTGGGCCAGTGTGGTCACCAACCCTTTTTCCTCAAGGGCGTCTAGTGCGAGATTGATGTTTACCGGACCGATGCCGAAGCTGCCGCCGATCGTCCCGAAATTATTGGACGGGACGACATCACCGGTGTTGCTGCCGAAGTTGCCCGAGTTGCTGAGCGACAAGGTGCGGATGCCAAGCTGCTTGACAGTGCCGCGCCGCATTTCAGAAAAGCGGACTTCCAGCAGAACTTGCTGGGGGGAGTTCAGGCCGAGCAGGTTGATGACTTTGCCGGGCGCGTAGCTGTCGGCGACCCGTGCGGCGCGGTCGGCCATGACAGCGTTGGAAACAGTGCCCTCGATCAACAGCGAATCATTGGCGGCGCGAACCTGGATCGGCTCGCCGGGCAGCAGGCTGCCGAGCAGGCGTTGCAGCGAGGCGGCATCGGGGCCGACCATGACGTCGACGACGGCCACCAGATTGTTGCTACGATCGTAAAGCGTCAGGTTGGTGCTGCCGAGCTTCTTGCCCAGCACATAGACAGTGTCGCCATTGATCGGCAGCACGTCGGCGATTTCCTGGTTGCCGATCATCGCCCGGCTGAAAGGACGGGCGGCGCGCACCAGCTGCGACTTGCCGAGAGGAATGGCGACCGCAGCGCCGGACTGGCCGGCGACAAATGCCACCTGGGCCGGTGCGTGCTGGGCAATGCCGAGCGAAATCAAAGCAGTGGCAGTCAGCGCGACCCGAAGGCCGCGCTGACGCCGCGCACTGAAGAAGGAAGGATGCGAGTTTGGCCCCCCGGTCACTTGCATCAATTCCTCCGCGCGATCTGGTAACTGGTTCGGTCGACGCCGCGGACGATCTCGAAACTTTCCGAAGCCGGCGCGCTGGCGACGCGGCGCACCCGCCGTGGTCGAGTCGGGCCGGCGGTGGGAGTGGCGACATGCCCGTCGTGCAGGTCGCTGACCGCGATGGTGCGGACGCGCGTGGCGGCCTGGTCGTCGGGGTTGCGCAAGGTCAGGCTGACGGTGCCGACCTGGCTGGCCAAGGCCAGCTTCTGCGCGAGTTCAGGGGTCACTTCGATGGTGACGCTCTGCACGACCTCGGCCTTGTCCTTGTTTAGATTGGCATCCTGGTTGACGGCGATGACCCGGATATCCTGCGCCAGCAGTGACGTGGTCGGCAGGCTTTGGCCCTGCGGTGCGAAGGTGATGACCAGGTCGACGTGCTCGCCCGGGAAGACGAAGCCACCAACGCCGAGGACATCGCTGACGCGGATCGTTGCGGCGCGCATGTTCGGCGCGATCTTCATGGAGATGCCGGCACCGCCACCTGGGCCCGAGAGCTTTTTGAGGGTCAATGGCTCGTTTATGTCCAATGGCTGCGCGAGAACGCGAGCCTGGCCAACAGCAGCGATTGTCCTGAAACTGTCGGGCGGGACGGCCTCATTGGGAAAGGCGACGACCCGAAACTTGGCTGGATCGATCTTGGCGCCGGTCGTCAGCGCCTCGGTCGCAACAACGACATCGGTGGTACGGGGAGCGACGGCGACCGCGTTGGCGGACGGCGTGCTCCCCGAACCGATGTAGAAACGCATCACGAAGACGGCTAACAGTCCTAGGACGATTGCTCCGATTAACATGAAGAGCGACCGCTGTGGCACTGATAGCAACCCCCGCTATTAAACAACATTACGCAACTAACTAAGATGAGTGCTAGGACCGTGGAGGGCAAATTGCCGCCAGCGAGTTCCAGTTCGCACAACCTTACATCAACAAACTAATAGGTTACTGCGAAAGTGCAGCGTTGGTCGTGATCGTAGTGGCGCTGGTGCTCATCGCAGTGCCAATGGCACCCTTAAGCGCGATCGCAGCAGTGACGATGCCGCCGCCCACGATGGCAAGGATCAGCACATATTCAGCCGCAGATGCACCGCTCTTAGACAAGCGTACGGATTTCAAGAGCTTCATCATCGTGTCCATCCTTATATTGACGCAGGCGCTAGTACTGTTTGTGGTCGGTCCGACAATTGCGGCCGTAACAGACCACCAACAAAGGGCAGTTCGAACGCGCTGACCCGTGAGGAGCCGGCGCGTCGATCTACTTACGCGTTGGTCGTGATCGTCGTAGCGGTCGAAGTCATCGCGCCGCCGATTGCGCCCTTGAGTGTGATTGCCGCGGCAACGATGCCGCCGCCGACGATGGCGAGGATGAGCGCGTATTCGGCAGCCGAGGCGCCACTCTTGGAGATCCGGATCGACTTGAGAAGCTTCATCATGGTCGTAAGCCTTAAAGTGACGCCGTCACCGGCGTGGTTACACTCATCGACCGGCTAGACCCCGGGCGACGCGATTCAAGTCAGGTTGGATTGTTTGCAGATGCCGCAGATATTGATCGCTCTGCGTCCGCTGCGCCCGGCACATGTCCGGACAATCCCCTGGCCCGAGGCCAACACAGTCTTTCCTAAAGCATGATGCAACAGAAAAATTGTTACTGAATTTTAACCGGAAGCGTGAAATTCAGAATTAGCGAGCGATGTCTCCACCGAAACGGACTATTTCGTTGCAGAAATGTCACGGAAAAATTTACGATTAAAAACGTTTCGCAACCAGCGCGAGTGAGTTTAGCGCAGGTAAATATCCGACAGAATCATTCTTCCCCGGATTGACACATGCCGACGGGCTTGGGCGATTCGAGTCGTGCCACTGTTATTCGCGCAACTCGACAGCCTGCTCGTGATCAGCGACCGCTGTACAATATCACGTTGGAAATTTCGGCGCTCTACTGTGCCAAAATTGTCGCATTGCGGCGATCGGGAATACGCACCCTTGGCCCGTCCGTTCCCCCGCGTGACTTAATCGAACGATAACAAGACCAAAACGGTTGAACCATTTCGGCACATTCGTAACCACGGGTTCGGCTTCGGCTACAGGTGGTATCCCGCGGACCGCAAAGTCGTCGGCGAGGTGTCGGGATAACCCATTCCACACAGTTATTCCGTTGCGCTAACCAAATCCTAAGCTCTAGGTCGCATTTGCCAATTTCGGGGGTTTATTCCAATGCGTTTGTCGCGTGTCGCCACCGCTGTTCTGAGTAGCCGGCGTGGTGCCGTCAGCGTCATCGGCATGCTGTTGCTGCCCTGCTTCATCGGTATCGCCGGCCTAGTCGTCGAAACCGGACACGGTCTCGTCGAGAAGGTCGAGAATCAGCGTGTCGCCGATCAGGCGGCCTATGCTGGGGCCGTCGCGTATAACAGTACCGCCTCGGAGACTTCGATGCGTGCCGCTGCAGGCGCCGTCGCGACCTTGAACGGCTATCCCGCCAGCCAGGTCAGTGTCGCGTTGGTCAGCTCCCCGAACAATCCTGCCGGCGTGTCGACAAGCAACGCCGCTTATATCAACGCGGTACAGGTCACCGTCACGACCAGCGTGCCTCTGGTTTTCAGCCGTTTGCTTGGATCCGGCGCGACGTTGAATGTGCCGAGCATGGCGATGGCCGAGCTGAAGAAGCAGCAGGAGTCGTGCCTGCTGGCCCTCGACAGCGCGGCTTTGGGGATTCCGCTCACAGGTGGCACCCAGGTCAATGCGCCGGCCTGCACCATAGCCACCAATGCCAGCACATCGGTGCCGTGCGGCACGAGCATGGTCAGCATCGGCCTGACTTATAACGGCGCCGCACCGACGCGCTGCAACTCGACCGAGTCGATCCGATTGCCGACCGGCCCGTCGATTGCGGCGATCAAGCAGTTCGCCGCAGATCCGCTCGCCACCAACGCAGACATCGTCACCGCACGAAGCCGGCTGGCCCAGGTCGCCAGTCTGGTCTCCCCGGTCGCTCCGCCTGCTCCGTCCGGTCCGGTCATCGCGGTGCCGACGGGAACGTTCCGCGACATCGATTTCGCCTATGACGAAGCGGGCACCAAGCTACAGGCCATCGCCCTTGGCTGCGTCGCCACCTTGTCGAACAATGTCTGGACGCTGACCTGCCCGGCCGGCACCTACAAGTTCAACTCGTTGACTGTCGGTGGCGGTCGGACCTTGGTCTTCAACCCCAATGGTCCCGCTTCCAACGTCTACCAGTTCAGGAACAGTTTGAACCTGGCATTCGCCACGGGCTCCAACATCGCCTTTGGACCGGGCGCGTACACCTTCGCAAATGGCCTAACCATCGGATATGGCGGCGCCACCTTCGGAGCGGGGACGCTCAACATCATCGGTAGTTTCCTGACCGGCGGAGCGACGATCGCCTCCACCGACGTAAATGTCTCGGGCAGCCTGACGATCGATAGCACGGCCCGCCTGACCGGGGCGGGCACGCTCAACGTCGGTGGCGCCTTGATCAGCGCGGGCTCCGGCTTCGCCCAGCCGACGGTCAATGTCGCCGGAAACTTCTCGGTAACGAGCAGCGCCGCCTTCCCTAATTTGACGACGCTCAAGGTCGGCGGCGACATGTACGTCGGCAGCTCAGGCACGATGAGCTTTGCCGGAGGGGACTATCAAATCAGCAAAGGACTGACCGTCGGCGGCAGCACCAGCGCGAGTTTCGGCGTCGGCACCTACTGGATCGGGAGGAACTCCGGCATCTGTGTTAGTCTTACCCTACCCAGCCTGTGCGTCACCGCGTCGGGCACCACGACCTTCAGTGGATCCAGCACGTTCCTGCTGACCAACGGCGTCGCTGTCGGCGGTGGCGCGACCTTGTTCATGGGCAGTTCGGGCAACGCCAACAGCTTCAAGATCGGGCCGAGCACGGACCAGACCGCCATCTATGTCGGCGGCGGTGCGTATCTGAAGATGGGCGATGCCACCGCAGCGGGCAGCGTCTTCCAGATCAATGGCCATATCAGCAGCAGCAATGGCGGCGGCAGTTGCCTCTTCCTGAGCGCGGCGGAAAACCACGACATCAACGGTCGGATCGTAACTGCCGGAGCGACGATCCTCGGCGCCGGCGTCTACACCGTCAACGGTGCTGTCGGTATCGGCGCAAGCGGCGGCGGCAACAAGACCTGCGACGGCGTTTCGACCGGCTTCGTCGGTGCAGGTGTGTCGCTGGTTCTGTCGAACGCCAATCCGATCATCAATTCGATCAACTGCCTCGGCCAGGCCTTCTGCGTAGCGGCAGGCTATAGCAACGTCTCGCTGACCGCACCGACCGCCGGCGACCATGCCAAGATGGCAGTGATCGGGCCGGCGACCGGGACGGCGGGCGCCTATTTCACGGAAGGCGGATCGGGCACTACCATATCGGGTTTGTTGTACTTTCCGCTCGGCAGCGTACGGCTCGACGGCGCCGCCAGCGTCGGCAATGGTACTGGCCAATGCCTGCAGATAATCGCCAAGGACATCTCGCTGAACGGCGGCTCGCTGCTCGCGTCGACGTGCATCAGCGGCACGGCCAGCGGCTCGCAAGTGGTGTTAATACGATGATCGGACACAGGCTTTGGCGAGATCGGCGCGGCGTCGCAGCGGTCGAGTTCGCGATCTTCGTTCAGATCCTGGCACTGCTGTTCGCCGGCACCTTCGATATCGGCGCGGTAATCTACAAGCGCTTCCTGCTCGACAACGCGCTCAATGCGGCGGCGAACTATGCGATCAACAACCAGGCCAACGTCACCGCGAGCACCGGCGTCGCGCTGGCGGTGACGCTGGGCAACATCACGGCCAACACGGTCGGCACCAACTATGCCAACGCCGTCGTGGTGGTGAATAACGGACCGACGCGCACGGTCACCAACGGCACCGGTGCGAACATCGGTGCAACCGCAGGCGCCGACTATTGCTATTGCCCGACGCTGACCGCGGGGGCGGGCAGCGCGATCGTCTGGGGCAGCGCGGTGGTCTGTGGTTCGGCCTGTGCGAGCGGGCTGCGCGCCGGCAAGTTCGTCACCTTGACCGCGAGCCGGGCCCATTCACCGCTATTCTCGAACTACGGCATCGTCCACGCCGGCACGATAAGCGTATCGACGACGGTGCAGGTGGCATGATCCGTCGCAAGCTCGGCAAGCGTGGCACCACGGCGGTCGAGTTCGCCCTCGTGCTGATGCCGTTGATGCTGCTGTTGTTCGGCATCCTAGAATTCGGACGGTTGCTATGGACCAAGGCGGCGTTCCAACAGACCGCGATGAGCGTCGCGCGCTGCATGGGCGTCAAGCAACCGGCCTGTGCGACCGGCACCAACGTCGATACCGCCAAGGCGACGACCTATGCGCTGTCGTTAGCCACCAGCTTCCACGTTCCATTGCCGGCGAGCGCCCTAGCTTTGAGCGCCAGTGGTACCTGCGGCGGGCAGGGCGGCTTTTCGCGCGTCGTGATCACCTCGACGTTCCATGTCGTCGTGCCGCTCATCCAGCCGTTCATCGGAACCGCCGGCGACCTTGGCACGATCGCCTGCTTTCCGAACCAGGTCTAATCAGGCGATCAGCCGCCGGTGCGACGACGAAACACCGGCGAGTTGATCCGGGCCATCAACTCCGCATAGCCGCCAGCAACGAGCTCCGTATCACTCGGCGCATCGAGCTGGGCGAAGAGTTCGGCAAACTCGCTTGAGATTGGGGCATCACCAGATGGGCGGACACACGCCTCATCTTCAACACAGGACGGACTTGCCATTCAATCGCACACCGATACGGCTTCGCGCCCCCAACTGAGCTAGCGACGCGAAGTTCCAGCCTAATGCGCCTGCCGCTACAATTTTGTCAGGGTAAAGGCGCGATCGCCGGGTGAGCCATCGGAACGTCCGAACTTGCGGTCAGCCACAGCATCGAGACCCAGCCGGCAACGTTTTGATCCATCTGGACCCGGTCGATCTTGTCCAGCGTATCGTCGGCGGTGTGGTGGATGTCGAAATAGCGCGTGCCGTCCTGCGCCAGGTCGATCACGCCGGCGCCGGACTCGATGATCGCCTCGATGTCGGTGCCGCCATGCGCCGCCGCTGACGATGGTGCGATCCCGAGCGGTGCCAGCACCTTGGCGAGCGACGCCATCAGTGGCTTGGCCCCCGCCGCAACATTGCTGCGAAGCTGCCAGACACGGTCGGCGCCGAAGTCCGACTCTGCCGTCAGGATCGCGGTGTCACCGGGGTGACCCTTCAGATATTGCTGCCCGCTGAGCGGTCCCTGGCTTTCCTCGTCGCCGAACATGACGACGCGGATGGTGCGGCGCGGGCGCGGGATCTCGCCCGACTTGATCGCATCGATGATCAGCTTGGCCGCGCCGGTGGTGATGGCGATACCCGCCGCGTCGTCGATGGCGCCGGTACCCAGGTCCCAGCTGTCGAGATGCCCGCCGACGACGATGACCTCGCGCGGCGCCGTCGCCCCGGTGATCTCGCCGATGACATTGCCCGACTTGCCGGTCCCGGTCAGGCGCGGGGTGAGCGTCAGGTGCAGCGTCACCGGGCCGCGATCGAGCAGTCGCGCCAGTTGCTGGGCATCGGGCACCGTCAGCGCTGCGGCGGCGATGGGAGTGACGTCGCCCCAGGTCGTCGTGCCGGTGTGCGAAACCCGCGCCGTACCGGTGCCGAGCGAGCGCAGCAGGAACGCCGCTGCACCCTTTTGCGCCGCAATCGCCGGGCCGGCGCGCCGGATGCCGCCGAACGCGCCGTAGCTCGACCCATCCTGCGCGCGCTGCATCGCATGGTCGATGAAGACGATCTTGCCCTTGAGGCTGCCAGCCGGCGCAGCGCTGAGCGCGTCGACATCGGCAAAGCGCACGACCTGCGCGGTAATCCCCGCCGCCGGCGTCGCACCGCTGTAGCCAAGCGCAGTCAGCACCAGCCGCTGCGCCGATGTCCCGACGACCTCCGCCGTCTCGACCCCGCGCTCCCAGCGCGGCACGTCGTACGTCTGCACATGGACGTTCTGGAAACCCATCGCCTTCATCCGCGCGACGCCCCAGTCGCGCGCCCGCGCCTCCGCCGGGGTACCTGCCAGCCGCTGCCCGACCTCGGTGGTCAGGCTCTCGACCACAGCATAGGCGGGCGAGCCCGTCAGTGCCCGGTCGCGCAGCATCGTCGCCACCGCCACCGGGTCGGCTGCCAGTGCAGGCGTGGCGAGGATTGACGCAGCGAGCAGGGCGGCAAAGCGCATGGGCGGCCTTCGAACGGGGATACACGCAGAGGTTTACCCATGCCCCGCCTTGCGCGTAAAGGAGCCGCATATTCCAGCCGCCAGAATCAAGCAGGAGCCGCAGTCCGTGGCCTATCAATACGCATTCGTGATGAAGGGCCTGAGCAAGGCCTACCCCGGCATGAAGCCGGTGTTCAAGGACCTGACGCTCAGCTTCCTGCCGGGCGCGAAGATCGCCATCATCGGGCCGAACGGCGCCGGCAAGTCGACGCTGATGAAGGTCATCGCCGGCATCGACAAGGAATACCAGGGTGAAGCCTGGGCCGCCGAGGGCATCCGCGTCGGCTATCTCAGCCAGGAGCCGCAGCTCGACCCGACCAAGGACGTGCGCGGCAACGTCATGGACGGCGTGCGCGGCATCGCCGACATGGTCGAGCGCTTCAACGCCATCGCGGCCGAAATGGGCGATCCCAAGGACGACACCGACTTCGACGCGCTGATGACCGAGATGGGCACGCTGCAGGAGAAGATCGATGCGGTCGACGGCTGGACCCTCGACAACCAGCTCGAGATCGCCATGGAGGCTCTGCGCACGCCGCCGCCGGAAAGCTCGGTCGAGAAACTGTCGGGCGGTGAAAAGCGTCGCGTCGCGCTGTGCAAGCTGCTGCTGGAGAAGCCCGAGATCCTGCTGCTCGACGAGCCGACCAACCATCTCGACGCCGAGAGCGTGTCGTGGCTGGAGAAGCATCTGCAGGATTATTCCGGCATGGTCATCCTCGTCACCCATGACCGCTACTTCCTCGACAATGTCGTGAAGTGGGTGCTCGAACTCGACCGCGGCAAGGGCATCCCGTTCGAGGGCAATTACTCGGCATGGCTCGAGGCCAAGTCGAAGCGCATGAGCCAGGAAAGCCGCGAGGACGAGAGCCGCGAGCGCGCCATCCGCGACGAGCTGCAGTGGATCCGTTCCAGCCCCAAGGCGCGCCAGACCAAGTCCAAGGCGCGCATCCAGGCGTTCGACGACCTCGTCGAGAAGCAGGCCAACCGGCGTCTGGGGACCGCGCAGATCCTCATCCAGATACCAGAGCGGCTGGGTTCGACGGTCATCGAGACCAAGGCGCTGGGCAAGAGCTTTGGCGAGAAGATCCTCATCGAGAATTTGTCGTTCAGCCTGCCGCCGGGCGGCATTGTCGGTGTCATCGGCCCGAACGGCGCCGGCAAGACGACGCTGTTCAAGATGATCACCGGCAACGAGAAGCCCGACGACGGCACCATCCGCGTCGGCGAGACGGTCAAGCTGGGCTATGTCGACCAGTCGCGCGACAACCTCGATTCCAACAAGAACGTCTGGGAAGAAATCTCCGGCGGCAACGAGAAGTTCTACTTCGGCAAGAACGAGGTGCTGACCCGCGCCTATGTCGGGGCGTTCAACTTCAAGGGCGCCGACCAGCAGAAGAAGGTCGGCCAGCTGTCGGGCGGTGAGCGCAACCGCGTCCACCTGGCGAAGATGCTGGTGCAGGGCGGCAACGTGCTGCTGCTCGACGAGCCGACCAACGACCTCGACGTCGAGACGCTGCGGGCGCTGGAGGAGGCACTGGAGTCCTTCGCCGGTTGCGCCGTGGTCATCAGCCATGACCGCTTCTTCCTCGACCGTCTCGCGACGCACATCCTGGCTTTCGAGGGCGACAGCCACGTCGAGTGGTTCGAGGGCAACTTCGAAGCATATGAAGCCGACAAGAAGGCCCGCATGGGCGACGCTGCCGACCGGCCGACCAAGCTGACCTACAAGCGGCTGACCCGCTAGCGGTGAGCGGCGGCGGTGAGATAGTCGGCGGTGAGATGATCGCCGACCTCGTTCGGTCCGCCGATCGCGAGCGCTGGCTGGCGGTGCAGTACGCGCCAGCCGCGGTCCGTCCGGCGCTGCTGGCACTGCATGCGCTCGACCTGGAGCTGGCGAAGGTCGTCGATACGACGACGGAGCCGATGCTCGGCGAGATCCGGCTGGCGTGGTGGCGCGAGCGGCTGGAGGGCCTCGACAAGGGACAGGTGCCGGCCCAGCCGGTGCTGCAGGCGCTGGCTACCGAGGTGCTGCCGCGCGGGGTGACCGGCGCTGTGCTAGCCGGGTTCGAGGACGCTTGGCTGCTGCGGCTCGGCGGCGACGAGGTTGCGGCGGCGCAGGGGCGGGGCCGGGCGTTGTTCGCTGCAATGGCGGTGTTGCTCGGGGGCGACCCGGTCGCGGCGGGGGCGCTGGGCGAGACCTGGGCGGCGGGGGATGCGGCGCGCTATGGGCTGGATGGCGTTGCTTTGGCTCCGGCGCGAGCGGCGACGGCGCTGAGGCCACTGGCTGGGCTGGCGGCGTTGGGCGCACGCGACCATGCCCGAGCTGCGGCTGGATTGCCCATCGAGTTGCGCGCCACGCCGGTCCGGCAGCTCATCCTGTTGCGCGGCGCCGTTTTCGGACGCTGACACGACGCTCTCCCCGCGCTAGACCGATGCGTAAGCGAAACAATCGGGGGCGGATGGATGTGGCGTTGGCTAGCGTTGGGCGTGGTCGGCATCATGCTGGCAGGCGCGGTATTCAGCTGGACCCGCGGACGCCCGGTCCGTCCGGGCGTCACGCTGGCGAGCGCCCCGGCCGCGGCACAGACGCTGGTCGATGAGCCGCCGCTGGTCGCCCCCGTCAGCGACGTCACCCCCGCCGATCGTGAGGCGCGCCGCTTCAACCGCTACGACAAGGACCGCGACGCCAGCATCACCCAGGTCGAATATTTCGTCGCCAGGCGGAAGGCGTTCGCCAAGCTCGACCTGGATGGGGATGGCAAGCTGAGTTTCGACGAATATTCGGCCAAGGCGCTGAAGAAGTTCGCGACTGCCGATGCGGATCACGACGGCAAGCTGGTCGCGGTGGAGTTCGCGACGACGGCTGCGAAGCGTCGGCCTGCCGCGGCGAAGCTCGATTGCCCGCCGGTGGTCGAGCATGACGAAAGCTAGCTAGCCAAGTCCGCACTCCGCCCCACCGTCATCCCGGCGCAGGCCGGGACCCATCAAGCGATAGCTTGGGGTGATGGGTCCCGGCCTGCGCCGGGATGACAAAGTCAAAATCTCAGCAGGCCCAATCGCTACTTCTTCTTCGCAGCCGCGCCCTTCTTGCCCAGCTCCGCCTGCGCCGCGGAGGACTTGCGCGGGTTGCTTTCGCCGTCCTTCGCCGCCTTGGCGTTGGCCTTTTGCGCAGTCTCGCTGCCCTTGCCCTTCTTCTCGGTCATCGTGCTCACTCCATCAGGAGCCACATCAATCGACCGCCTCGGCCTCCCGTTCCGGCTGCGGCACCGCGCCGCCGAGCCAGGCTGTCATGTCGTCCCGCGCCCGCGCCGCCATCGCCGCCTTGCGGACGCTCTTGTGGATGCGCGTCGGCAGCGGCGGGAACAGCCCGAAGTTGACGTTCATCGGCTGGAAGGTCGCCGCCTCCGCCCCGCCGGTGATGTGCCCAAGCAGGGCCCCCAGCGCCGTCGTCGCCGGCGGCACCGCCAGTGTCTCGCCCAGCGCCTCGGCCGCCGCGAAGCGCCCGGCGATCAGCCCGATCGCGGCGCTCTCGACATAGCCCTCGCAGCCGGTGATCTGCCCGGCAAATCGCAGCCGTGGCTCCGACTTCAACCGCAAATACTCGTCGAGCAGCACCGGCGACTTGATGAAGGTATTGCGGTGCAGGCCGCCCAGCCGCGCGAACTCCGCGCCGCCCAGCCCCGGGATCGTGCGGAACACCCGGACCTGGTCGGCGTGGCGCATCTTGGTCTGGAAGCCGACGATGTTCCACAGCGTGCCCTGCGCATTGTCCTGCCGCAGCTGGACGACGGCATAGGTGCCCTTGCCGGTCTTGGGATTGCGCAGCCCGATCGGCTTCATCGGACCGAACCGCGGCGTGCCGCGCCCGCGCTCGGCCATCGCCTCGATCGGCATGCAGCCGTCGAAATAGGGCGTGTTCGCCTCCCAGCCCTTGAAGTCGACCTGGGGCGCCGCCAGCATCAGGTCGATGAAGGCGTCATACTCGTCCCGCTCCATCGGGCAGTTGATGTAGTCCTTGGTCTCGCCCTTGTCCCAGCGCGACTGGAACCAGGCGATATCCATGTCGATCGAGTCGAAGTACACCACCGGCGCGATCGCATCGAAGAAGGCCAGCGCATTCTCGCCGGTCTTGGCGCGGATCGTCTCGGCCAGCGGCGCAGCGGTCAGCGGTCCTGTGGCGATGATCACCGATCCCCAATCCGGCGGCGGCGCGTCGATGCGCTCGCGGCGCAGCTCGATCAGCGGCTCGGCCTCGATCGCCGCCGTCACTGCACCCGCGAAATTGTCGCGATCGACCGCCAGCGCCGACCCTGCCGGCACGCGCGAAGCGTCGCCGCAGCGCATGATCAGCGAGTCCATGCCGCGCATCTCGCTATGCAGCAGCCCGACCGCGTTGTTCTCCGGATCGTCGGAGCGGAAGCTGTTCGAGCAGACCAGCTCTGCCAGCCTGTCGGTGTGGTGCGCGTCGGTACCCTCGACGCCGCGCATCTCGTGCAGCACGACCGGCACGCCGGCCCGCGCGATCTGCCAGGCAGCCTCCGATCCGGCGAGGCCGCCGCCGATGATGTGGATTGGGTTCATGCCGGCGGTATGCGACGCTGGCGTGGCAAGGTCGAGTCCCGGTCGCCGCACAGCTGCGCCGGGTCCTCCGCTCCGTAACCCCGCGTCGAGCGAGTGTGATCCTATGTGGTCGCGACCGTCGGACGCTCGCCGCTCCACATATTGAAGATCGCCTCGAACGCCTTGGGCTCCTTCTTTCGGAACGAGCGGCGCATGTAGATCGGCGACAAGGCTTCGCCGTATTTGTCGACCTTGCGGAAACCGACGATCCTGTCGGGCGGGATTGGCCCCCATTGCGCGATCTCCTGCTCGGCAGATCCCCATTTAGCTTTGCTGGCAGGCACCTTGAACCCGCCGCGAACCGCAGTGACATACACCCAGCATGGACGCATGCCGAACTTGCCGCCGAAGCCGAAGGCGATGGCCGGGTTGCGGCTGGTCGAGATATAGCCCTTGAGGCACTCCTGCGCGATCATCCGGCCAAGGTGGAAACTCTCGCCTTCCATGATCTTGCGCCACATCAGATAGTCGACCAGCAGCTGTTTCTCGTAACTGCCTCCCGCCGTATGATCGACAGCTGTCAGGAACTGCGCCTTCGTCACGGTCTGTCCGTGACGCCGCTGCATATAGCTTATGAAGACCTCCGAGATCGGGCCTTCGAGATAGAAGCGGTCGGTGCGGCTCGACGGCGGCCAGAACCCGGCTGCCTGGCTCATCAGCTCTGCAGGTCCCCGACTGTCGCCGCGGAAGGTGAAGGCGTCGGTCCGGGGAATGTGGTCCATGAATTTCCAGTCCTTGGCGAACGCACTATCGCCGGCCGCGGCAGGGACATGGGCGTGATACTCCCGCGTTTCGGGAGCTGTCCCCGGGCTCCGGCCGATTGGCTGATTGGTGCGTGTCTTATACAGCGTGCCCGCCCGGCCGATTTGCAGGTCGCTGCGCTTGGCGCCTGTCGCAGGCTCCGCACGCTTCCACATCGTCGAGATCAGGCGCCGCGTGATCGTATCGATCGGCACATGCTGCGATGGGGTTATCGGCGAGACTTGGGGATATTGATGAAAGGATGCGCTGCCGTTGAAATACTTAAACTTCGGATTCATCTCGAATGATTCGAATTCGCCGCGAATCCAGCCGATTTCCTCGCCGGGGTCGGGGGCATTTATCGTCTTGGGCTTATAGTCCTTGGGTCCAAAAAAACTCATGAGACATTCCCTGACCATCGCCGCCGCAGACTGGCGTGCCGTTCGACCGTTTCGGTCTCGTAAGGGGCATATGCCTGCTCGGGCTGAATAGCAAAACTGGCGTTCTCGCGCCTTTAGCGCTAGGACCGGAGGCGTCCCGGATCCTGTTTTCGAAAGCTCGCCTTCCAGTATGGCATTGACCAGCACGCCTGCCGCGACCCCCGACATCGAGCCGGTCTCGATCGTCACGGAAATGCGCACCAGCTTCCTCGATTACGCCATGAGCGTGATCGTGGCGCGCGCGCTGCCCGACGTTCGCGACGGCTTGAAGCCAGTCCATCGCCGCATCCTGTGGGGTGCCTATGAGAGCGGCTTTGTCAGCGGCAAGCCGTACCGCAAGTCGGCGCGCATCGTCGGCGAAGTCATGGGTAAGTATCACCCGCACGGCGACAGCTCGATCTACGACGCGCTCGCCCGCATGGCGCAGGATTGGTCGCTGCGGCTGCCGCTGGTCGACGGCCAGGGCAATTTCGGCTCGATGGACCCCGATGCGCCGGCCGCCATGCGTTACACCGAAGCGCGTCTCGCCAAGGCTGCCGATGCACTGCTCGAGGATATCGACAAGGATACCGTCGACTTCACCGCTAATTACGACGGGTCGGAGCATGAGCCGTCGGTGCTGCCGGCGCGCTATCCGAACCTGCTGGTCAACGGCGCCGGCGGCATCGCGGTCGGCATGGCAACCAACATCCCGCCGCATAATCTCGGCGAAGTCGTCGACGCCTGCCGTGCCTATCTCGACGATCCGGCGATCACCGTCGAAGGCCTGATGGCGCATATCCCGGGTCCGGATTTTCCGACCGGCGCGCTGCTGCTCGGCACCAGCGGCATCCGCCAGGCCTATGAGACGGGCCGGGGCAGCGTCATCATGCGGGCCCGCGCCAATGTCGAGGAGGGCAGGGGCGACCGCCGCTCGCTGGTCCTGACCGAGGTGCCCTACCAGCTTGGCAAGAACGGCCTGGTCGAGAAGATCGCCGAGGCGGTCAAGGATAAGCGCATCGAGGGCGTCAGCGAAGTCCGCGACGAGTCGAGCCGCGAGGGCGTGCGCATCGTCCTCGACCTCAAGCGCGATGCGACCTGGGAGGTCGTGCTCAATCAGCTGTATCGGCACACCCCGGCGCAAACCTCGTTCGCGATCAACATGCTGGCGATCCGCGGCGGGCGGCCGGAGCTGCTCAACCTGCGCGACGTCATCGAGGCGTTCATCCAGTTCCGCGAGGAGGTGATCACCCGGCGCTCCAAGTTCGAGCTCAACAAGGCGCGCGAGCGGGCGCATCTGTTGCTCGGGCTGATGGTCGCCGTTGCCAACCTCGACGAGGTCGTGCGGATGATCCGCGCCTCGCCGAACCCGGCGGAAGCTCGCGCCGCGCTGATGGGTCGCGACTGGCCGATGGGCGATATCGGGCCTTACCTCGGCCTGATCGAAGCGATCGTGCCCGATGCGGCGCAGGACAGCTACCGCCTGTCGGAGCTGCAGGTCCGTGCCATCCTCGACCTGCGCCTGCACCGCCTGACCGCGCTGGGTCGCGACGAGATCACCGACGAGATCAAGGCTTTGGCGCTGTCGATCGAAGCGCTGCTGGAG
The DNA here is from genome assembly GCF_965200405.1 of Glacieibacterium sp. Classification (GTDB taxonomy): domain Bacteria; phylum Pseudomonadota; class Alphaproteobacteria; order Sphingomonadales; family Sphingomonadaceae; genus Glacieibacterium. Next base: position 3,411,464 of record NZ_OZ241356.1, on the reverse strand, counting down.
ATCCTGCGTAACCGCGGCCGGCTGTACGAAGTCATGCGCGCCGAACTCGATGCGGTGTCGGACGCCTTTTCGACCAAGCGCCGCACCGAGATCGCGCCGCCGGGCGATGATATCGACGACGAAGACCTGATCGAGCGCGAGGACATGGTCGTGACGGTGACCATGACCGGTTATATCAAGCGCGTGCCGCTGTCCGACTATCGGGCGCAGCGTCGCGGCGGCAAGGGCCGCTCGGCGATGTCGACCAAGGACGAGGACATCGTCACCAACCTATTTGTCGCCTGCACGCACACCCCGGTGCTGTTCTTCTCCAGCGCCGGAAAGGTCTATCGCCTCAAGGTCTTCAAGTTGCCGCTGGGCGCTCCCCAGGCGCGTGGCCGGCCGATCGTCCAGGTGCTGCCCAAGCTCGAGCCCGGTGAGACGATCACCTCGGTCCTGCCGCTGCCCGAGGACGAGGCGGAGTGGGGCAAGCTCAACGTCATGTTCGCCACGGCACACGGTTCGGTGCGACGCAACTCCATGGATGCGTTCACCAATGTGCCCGGTAACGGCAAGCTGGCGATCCGCTTCGAGGATGGCGACGACGACCGGCTGATCGGCGTCGCGCTGTGCGACGAAGTCGAGGACGTGCTGCTGGTGACGCGCCAGCGCAAGGCGATCCGCTTCCCGGTCGACGACGTCCGCGAGTTCGTCAGCCGCACCTCGACCGGCGTCCGCGGCATCGCGCTGGCCAAGGGCGACGAGGTCATGTCGATGTCGATCCTCAAGGCCTTCAAAGCGACGCCACAGGAGCGCGAGGATTACCTCAAGGCTGCCCCTTGGAAGGCCGATCCCGGCGAGCGCATCCTGTCGGAGCAGCGCATGGGCGAGTTCGCAGCGGCCGAGGAGTTCATCCTGACGGTCACCTCGAACGGCTTCGGCAAGCGGTCGAGCGCCTTCGAGTATCGGCGCTCCGGCCGTGGCGGTATGGGCATCGCGACGATCGCGGATTCGGAGCGCAACGGCACTGTCGTCGCCAGCTTCCCGGTCGTGCAGGGCGATGAGCTGATGCTGGTCACCGACCAGGCCAAGCTGATCCGCACGCCGGTCGAGCAGATCCGCATCATGGGTCGTTCGGCGCAGGGCGTCACCCTGTTCCGCGTCGCCGATGACGAGCATGTCGTTTCGGCAGCGAAGATCGGCGAGGACGAAGCTGCTGATGTCGTTGACGAAGCTGCTTCCGAAGTCGCGCCCAACGATGGAACCGAAACGACAGACCTAGGTTAATCACCAGTCCATCTTAGAGCTTCGCAAGCATCGCGGAAACGGCTATGGAGCGCCCCGCACGAGGACTGTGCACCTGTCAACGGAGATTTTATTTATGAAGACTGCTCTGACGCTGGCGGCTGTGGCCAGCCTCGGCCTGCTTGCTGCTTGCGGCGAGAAGGCCAAGACCACCGACACCACGACCAATGCCGATGGTTCGATGACCACCACCGAGACCACGACGACCGCGCCGAGCGCCGACGCCGCTGCCGATGCAATGGCCAACAAGGCCGACGCAACCGTCGACGCAGCCGGCAACAAGGCCGATGCCATGGTCGAGTCAGCCGACAAGAAGGCCGACGCAATGGTCGATACCGCCAAGAACAACGCCGAAGCCATGAAGACCAACGCGGAGAACGCCGCGGACTCCATGAAGGCGAACGCCGACGCAGCAGCCGACAACATGAAGGCTAAAGCCGACGCGATGAAGAAGTAAGCTTTACAGCTAAGCTTCGTATTGTCGGGGGCCGGGCGCAAGTCCGGCCCCTTTTGCGTGCGTCTATTTCTTCGGCCCGGCCTTGCGTACGAAAGCCCAGCGCCCGTCATCGGAATGCGCCGCCTTGAAGCTGTAGCCCAACGCCTTGAACCCCTTAAGCCCATCCGCGCGATCGATCCGCTCGTCGACCATGTAGCGTGCCATCGCGCCGCGAGCTTCCTTGCCGACGAAGGTGTTGAACCGCAGTTCCCCGTCATGGTCGTCGCGGAAATCGATCGCGATCACTGCGCCGGGCAGGGCGTCGACCTTGACCGCGCCGAAATACTCCTTGCTCGCCAGGTTGATCAACGTCGTGTCGGCATGGTCCGCCAGTTCTTCGGACAGGGCGGTGGCGACCTTCTTGCCCCAGACCGCGTACAGGTCGCGCTTCGCACCGACCTTCATCGGCACGCCCATCTCCAGGCGATAGGGCTGCATCAGGTCGAGCGGCCGCAGCAGGCCGTACAATCCCGACAGAATCCGAACATGCTCCTGCGCGAACGCGACACCGCCCTTGTCCAGGGACTTGCCGTCGAGCCCGGTGTAGACGTCGCCATCGAACATATACAACGCCGGCCTGGCATTCTCCGGCGTGAACGGCACCTCGAATGCCTTGAACCGGCCGGCGTTCAGCTCCGCCAGGCCCGGCGATATGTGCATCAATTTCTGCAGTGCCTTGGGGCTGAGCTTCGCCGCGGCCTTGGCGACCGTTGCCGCCTGGTCGATGAAGCGCGGCAGCGTGGCTTCGACGTTGGGAACCGGCGTGGTTTCGTCGAGGGTCTTGGCAGGCGACAGGACAGCAATCATCTAGGGTCCGGAAATGACGACGAACGGTGTTGATAGACCGGACCCGGGGATGTTCAAATCGCGTTAATCGCCACAAGCATAATGAGATTACACCGGAGAGATTTACGCCAAAAGATTGACGCATCCCCCGCCCGCGCTTAGCCAAACACCAAAATCCAATGGGAGACGACGATGAGGACATTTTCACGCGCGCTGGTCGCCACACTGCTGGGCACCGGACTTGCTGTCGGCGTCGCAACGCCTGCTCTGGCCAAGGAAAAGCCTGCTGCCGCTCAGGACACGACCAAGCTTGACGCCAAGAACATCTCGAAGCCGGTCCGCACTGCGTTGATCGCGATCGAGACGACGCAGAAGGCTGGCGACAATGCCGGCGTGCTGACCCAGGTTCGCGCTGCCGAGGCTGCCGGGAATCTCAACCCGACCGACAGCTTCTACCTCGCCAATTCAAAGCTGGCCGCGGCGCAGACGCTAAAGGACAATGCTGCCCTCGAAGAGGCGCTGAAGACCATGGTCGACAGCCCGTTCCTGCCCGCGGCGGAGAAGCCCAAGTTCCTGCGCAACCTTGCCGCCCTGGCTCAGCAGCGTCGCGATTATGTCGCCGCAACCAAGTACACGGAGCAGCTTGTCGCCCTGGCGCCTGAGGATCCCGACAACGTCCTCAACTTGGCGATCCTTTACTCCGACCAGAACCAGACCGCGCAGGCGATCCAGACGTTCGACAAGGCGATCGCCGCCAAGGTCGCGACCGGTCAGCCGGCGCCTGAGTCCTGGTATCGCAAGCGCCTTGCGTTGGCGTTCGACAAGAAGATGGCGGCTGAGACCGGCACCGGCGCGGCAGCCCTGATCGCTGCTTATCCGACGCCCGAGAACTGGAACCTGGCGCTCAACATCACCCGTGATGGCGCTGGCACCGACGACCAGTTCTCGCTCGACGCCTTCCGCCTGATGCGCGCTGCCAAGGCGATCGGCCCTGAGCGCGAGTATCAGGAGTATGCTAATATAGCGATCGAGAAGGGCTTGCCCGGAGAGGCCAAGGCCGTGCTCGATGAAGGCACCGCCGCCAAGAAGCTGGCCGGCAAGCCGTTCGAGAAAGAGCTTTACGCCGCCGCCAACAAGAGCATCCCCGCCGACAAGGCTGGTCTTGCCGGCCTGGAGCGTGACGCCCCCAAGTCGCCTAACGGCAAGGCTGCGCTCGGCACCGGCGACGCTTTCTACAGCTATGGCAACTACGCCAAGGCGGCGGACATGTACCGTCTGGCGTTGACCAAGGCCGGCGGCGTCGACGCCAACACCGCCAATCTCCGTCTCGGTGCCTCGCTGGCAATGGCTGGCGACAAGGCCGGCGCGACCACCGCTTTCCAGGCCGTCACCAGCGGGCCGCGCGCTCAGCTGGCGAAGTACTGGATGGCGTATCTGGCCAAGGCCGCCTGAAGCCGGGCACACGCCTCATAGTTACTCGTTCGATCCATACCTCCTCCCGTCCCGGGGGGAGGTATGGTGCTGTTTGGGCCAGGTGCTGATCGCCACCGATGCCTCGTGACGCCCGACCGGGCCGTCGTGCCGAGTTGCTTGTCGGCCCAATTCAGGAAAATGGTGACGTTCGGCGTGTCGGTATGACCGCCGTCATGCTGCCGCCAAGCCAATGCACCGTCGAGCAGGCCGGTCTTGACTGGCGGCATGACGGCCTTGCGGTAGTCGTCGCCCTGGCCCAGGTCGCGCGCGCCGAGCAGTCGATAGACCTTTCCGGCTGCGACCGCGGCCATGAAACTGCCTCGGTGATCGAGCCAGTGGGCGTCGCCCTCGTCCGGAATGCCATAGCTGATGAACACCGGACGCGGCGCGCACAGGGCGATCAGCTCGTGCGAGTCGACCGACAGCTCCGCCGGGGTCCGCACATCCTTGCCCTGCGCGGCTCCGTACCTAAGGAAATTGCCGGCCATCCAGTAATGCTCGCCGATGTCAGGCTGGTGACGTCCTCACCGAAATTCCGGCGCAGCAAGGTCGTGCCGCCTTTGCCGGATGATCCGATCAGGCCCGTCGCAAAGCGCTGATCGAAGGCCATCGCCACCAGCGCCGCCTTGCCATAGCGCGAGACGCCTTCGATCCCGATCCGGCGTGGGTCGATGGCAGTGTCCCGGCTGAGCACATCGAAAGCACGGCTCGCGCCCCAGGCCCAGGCGCGCAACGTACCCCATTGGTCCGGCTGGCGCGGCTGTCCCCGACTGGCGAGGCCGATCACACCGCGGCTCAGACCCGCCGAATTGTCAGGCTGGATCGTGTCGGTGTCGAGCATCGCATAGCCCCAGCCCGCCGCGATGATCTGCTCGGGCCGCGGGAAGTTACCCTTCGCATCGCGCTGCGGCGGGGTGAAGGCCGGCTGGGTGTGGAGCATGAAGGCGGGATGGGCGTCGAACACCGGTCCGAGTGCCGGATCCTGTGTCACCAGCAGCTTCTTGAGCCCGGCATCGATCCGCTCGAACTCGGCGCGCGACGGTTGCGACGGCGCCGGAAAGTCGTCGCGGCCGAACATGATAAGCAGCGGCACCGGCCCCTTGGCGTTCGCGGGAACGACCACGGTCATGCGAATGTCGACCGCGATCTGCGGAGCGGCGCTGTTATCGGCGTGCCCGATCATTCGGCGCGCGATCACCGGCTTCATCGCGACGAACTCACGGTCCGTGCTGTCGACACGCCAGTCGATCCGGGGCGCGGTATCCGGGACACGCCCATAAACTTCGCGCTCGAACGCCGCCAGTATCTCGGGCCGGCGCGTCCTCCACCATGCCTCGGCGGTAGCTACCGGCTTGCCGGCGGCGGTCCGCAACGGATCGGGCAGTTCCGACTGTGGACCAGCGATGGTCTCGTCGTAATTGGCGGAATTGGGGGCGTTGACGTCGCCGCTCGGGCCCGGCTTCATCCGCTGCAAGCCAAGCTTGGCCATCATGTCCTGTTGCGCGAGATCGCCGGACGCAGCCGGTTGCGCACTGGCGTGCGGCGGCGTCACCCCTGCCAGCGGAAGCAGCACTGCCGCGCTCAGGATCCATCCAACCGCGCGAACACCGGATACGGCCACGAGCATCTCCCCTATGAATCACGAGCACGTCCGTGGCTTACGAAAACCATCTCACAACGCGCGTTCCCATTGCCGCGAGGGTGTGGCTTCGGTCAACTGCGGCGGATGTTCAGCGGGACGACCGAGGCACCGGCCCGAACGCGGTAGCATTCTTGGGCCTCCGCCTCTATATAGCCGCACCCCGCAGGCGCCCGAGGACGCAATCATGAACATCCGGCTCGGCCTGACTTTCGACGACGTGCTGCTGGTGCCGGCGGCATCCTCGGTGCTGCCGACCGACGCGGATACGCGGACTCGGATCACGCGCGAGATCGGGCTCAATATCCCCATCCTGTCCGCGGCGATGGACACTGTCACCGAGGCCGACATGGCGATCGTCATGGCGCAGGCCGGTGGCATCGGCGTCCTGCACCGCAACCTGACCGTCGAGGAGCAGGCGACTGCGGTGCGGCAGGTCAAGCGCTTCGAGAGCGGCATGGTGGTCAACCCGGTGACCATGCGCGTCGACCAGACGCTCGGCGATGCGCTGGAGTTGATGCGGCGGTTCAGAATTTCGTCGATCCCGGTGATCGAGGGCTCGGGTCGACTGGCCGGCATCGTCACCAACCGCGACGTGCGCTTTGCCGAGAACCCGGCGCAGCCGATCCGCGAACTGATGACGTCCGAAAACCTGGCGACGGTCAGCGCCGGGGTCAGCAGCGAGGAGGCGCGCAAGCTGCTCCACGCGCGCCGCATCGAGAAGCTGCTGGTCGTCGACGACGCCGGGCATTGCATCGGGCTGATCACCGTCAAGGACATCGAGCGCGCCGTAACCTATCCCGACGCGACCAAGGACACCGCGGGGCGGCTGCGCGTTGCCGCGGCCACCACCGTCGGCGACAATGGCTTTGCGCGCACCGAGGCGCTGCTCGACGCCGAGTGCGACCTGATCATCGTCGACACCGCGCACGGCCATAACATCGCCGTCGCCGACGCGGTGCGCCGCATCAAGCGCATCTCCAACTCGGCGCAGGTCATCGCCGGTAACGTCGCCACGGCGGAGGCGGCGCGGGCGCTGATCGACGCGGGTGCCGACGGCATCAAGGTCGGCATCGGGCCGGGCTCGATCTGCACGACACGCATCGTCGCGGGTGTCGGCGTGCCCCAGTTGACCGCGATCATCGACGCCGCGCGCGGGGCAGGCGACGTGCCCGTCATCGCCGACGGCGGCTTGCGCACCAGTGGCGACATCGCCAAGGCGCTGGCAGCCGGCGCTTCGGCGGTGATGGTCGGCTCGCTGCTCGCGGGGACCACCGAGGCACCGGGCGAGACCTTCCTGTGGCAGGGGCGGACCTACAAGAGCTACCGCGGCATGGGCTCTGTCGGAGCGATGGCGCGCGGCTCGGCGGATCGCTATTTCCAGCAGGATATCAAGGACCAGCTGAAGCTGGTGCCGGAGGGCATAGAGGGGCAGGTGGCGTTCAAGGGCCCGGCGGTCGACGTGCTGCACCAGCTGGTGGGCGGGTTGAAGGCGGCGATGGGTTACTCGGGCGCGGCAACGCTGGCCGACTTCCGCGAGCGCGCCGAGTTCATCCAGATCACTAACGCCGGCCTGCGCGAGAGCCACGTCCATGACGTGACGATCACTCGCGAAGCCCCGAACTACCCGGCCGGTTGAGTGCTGCCAGCCGCACGGGTCCAGGCGAGCATCGACTGCCTGGAAGCGATCGTCGCCGCCGCTCGCGACGGGGGAGCTGCCGCCGACACGATCATCTCTCGCTATTTCCAGACGCGGCGCTACGCCGGGTCGAAGGACCGGCGTGCGGTGCGGGAGCTGATCTACGCCGTCATCCGGACCATCGGTGAGCGGCCGGAGACGGGCCGGGCAGCGATGCTAGGCTATGCGCGGGCAGTCGACCCGGCGTTGCTCGAGCTTTTCGATGGTGGCGCCCACAGCCCTGCCGTGATTGCCGTGAGCGAATCCGAGGCCGCGCCGTCGCCCGCACCGGCGTGGCTGGAGGCGCAACTGCACCAGCGCTTCGGCGACGACACGCCGCGTCAGCTCGCCGCCCTGCTGGAGCGGGCGCCGCTAGACCTGCGGGTTAACACACTGAAGGCGCAGCGCGATACGGTCGCTGCCGAGCTGGAGACCGCGGAACCGGTCGCCGCGGTCCCCGACGCGTTGCGCGCCACCGCGCCGCTCAACGTCGACCTGTTGCCCGCCTATATCGACGGCCGGATAGAGGTTCAGGACCTCGGCTCGCAGATCGCCATGTTCGCGACTGCTGCGCGGGCCGGCGACACCGTGGTCGACCTGTGTGCGGGTGCCGGCGGCAAGACCCTCGCGCTGGCCGCAGCGATGGCCAACGAAGGGCGCCTGATCGCGACCGACACCGACCGGGCTCGCCTGCGCCAGCTCGAACCCCGCGCGGTCCGTGCCGGGGCCTCGATCATCGAGACTCGCCTGCTCGACCCGCGCCGCGAGGCCGAGACGCTGTCCGATCTCGAAGCCGCCGCCGACCTGGTGCTGATCGATGCACCGTGTTCCGGCACCGGCACCTGGCGCCGCAATCCTGAGGCGCGCTGGCGACTCACCCCCGATCGCCTCGACCGCCTCGCCGACGAGCAAGCGCGGTTGGTCGGCATCGGCGCGGCGCTGGTCAAGCCGGGCGGACGCCTGGTCTATGTGGTCTGCTCGCTACTGCCTGCCGAGGGAGAGGCGCAGATCGACGCATTCCTCGACGGCAACGCGGAGTGGCAGCGCGCGCCGCTGCGCAACCCCGATGGCGGCGCGGCCGTATCGACTCTCGTGCTCACGCCGGGGGACAATGGTTGCGACGGATTTTTCATCGCGGGTCTGGCGCGAGCCTGCTAGGGTCCGACTACAGGGCGCGCGAGGGAGTAGATATGCGCAAGAGTTGGGCGATACCATTGGCGCTGCTGGTGGCGGGTACCGTCTCGACGGTGGCCGTGGGCGCCGGCGACGATATGCTCAAGCCAGCCTCGCTGCGCCAGCAGACGATCGGCGAGGCAGCGCTTGCCAAGGGCCAGCCACTCGTTGCCGTCGATGCGTTCGAAGCAGCGGTTGCGGCCGATCCTCGCAATGGTCGCGCCTATATCGGCATGGCGCATGCCTATGAGGCGCAGGGCCTGCCCGGCAAGGCCGTGAAATTCTATCGCGAGGCGCTCAACCTCGATCCCAACGACCTCAATGCGTTGGAAGGTCAGGGCAAGGCGCTGGTGATGCGCGGTGCGACGGCGCGGGCCAATCTAAACCTCGCGCGCATCAAGACGCTGTGCAAGGCAGACTGTCCGGCAGCGAAAAGGCTGGAGGTTGCGCTGGCGGCGCCGCGGCCGGCACCGGTCGCGACCGCAGACGCTGCCGCCCCGCCGGCAACCGCCAAGAACTAGCGCGATGCGTCGAGGCTGCGAGCGACTTCGACGAACTCGGCGACGCTGAGGGTTTCGGCCCGGCGAGCCGCGTCGATCCCGCATCGCTCCAGCGCCTCGGGGCCGCCTGCGAGCCCGCGGAGACTGGCGCGCAGCATCTTGCGGCGCTGTCCGAATGCCGCCGCAGTCAAGGTCTCCAGCGTCCGTACCGATACGCCAGTCGGCGCCGCTACCGGGCGGACATGGACCACCGACGAGGTGATGCTCGGCGGCGGCGTAAAGGCCTGGCGCGGCACGTCGAGGGCGATCTTGGGCAGGGTGCGCCACTGCGCCAGCACGCTGAGGCGGCCATAGGCTGAGGTGTCTGGTGCTGCGACGATGCGCTGCGCGACTTCCTTCTGGAACATCAGGGTCAGCGTCGCCCACCACGGCGGCCAGGCGTCGGTGGTCAGCCAGCGCACGAACAGCGCCGTACCGATGTTGTACGGCAGGTTGGCGACGACATGCGTGCCCGGGGGGAGCAGCGCGGCTTCGTCCTGCTTCAGGGCGTCGCCGCCGAGCACGGACAGGCGACCCGGCGCAGCCTCGGCAAGCTCGGCCAGGGCGGGCAGGGCACGGTCGTCGCGCTCGACGGCGACGACATTCGCTCCGGCGCGGAGCAGCGCGCGGGTCAAGCCGCCGGGGCCTGGCCCAACCTCATAGACCGTCGCGCCGGCCAGCGAACCCGGTACCCGGGCGATACGATCGAGCAGGTTGCCGTCGAGCAGGAAGTTCTGCCCCAGCGACTTCTTGGCGGCGAGACCGTGGCGGGCGATGACCTCGCGCAGCGGCGGCAGCGCAGCGAGCGCGTCTTTCGGTATCGGCAGACCGGCCGCGTCGTCGCTCACCCGGCGCAGCGCCGCGCCGCGCAGGCGCCGGCCATGCGGATCGCGGCGATCATCGCATCGGGGCTGGCGATGCTCTTGCCGGCGATGTTGAACGCGGTGCCGTGATCGGGCGAGGTCCGGATGATCGGCAAGCCCAGCGTGACGTTGACGCCGTCGTTGAAGTCCAGTGTCTTCATCGGGATCAGTGCCTGGTCGTGGTACATGCACAGCGCTACGTCGTAGCGCGCCCGCGCCTCGGCATGGAACATCGTGTCGGCGGAATGCGGGCCGGTGATGTCCAGCCCCTCCAAACGCAGCGCCTCGATCGCCGGAGCGATGATGTCGAGTTCCTCGCGCCCCAGCGTGCCGCCTTCGCCGGCATGGGGGTTGAGCCCGGCAACCGACAGTCGCGGCTGGGCGATGCCGAAATCGCGCTGCAGGCCACGGGCGGTGACCCGTGCGCGCGTCATGATCAACTCGGTGGTCAGCGCCCGGGGGACGTCGGCGAGCGCCGTGTGGATGGTGACCGGCACCGTCCGCAGGCTGGGCCCGGCCAGCATCATCACGACGTTGCCGGTCGAGACGCCGCAACGCTCGGCGATGAACTCGGTCTGGCCCGGATAGGTGAAGCCGATGGCGTACAGTTGTGCCTTGGAAACCGGCCCGGTGATCAGCCCGGCGGCAGTGCCGGTCCGCGCCAGGCCGACGGCGATCTCCAGGCTGTCGAGGGCGCAGCGCGCACCGGCAAGGTTGGGATCGCCCGGCACGATCTCGCCGGGGTCGTCGACCTGGACCAGCGGCAGGGCCTCGTCGAACGCGGCGGCGGCGTCGGCAGGACCGCCCAGCGTCTGGACTGGCCCGTCCCAGACCGCGGCTAGGCTGCGCCGGTCACCGATCGCGAAGAACGGCGGCAGGTTCATCTGGCGTCGCATCGCCCAGGCGGCGGCAACGATTTCGGGGCCAATGCCAGCCGGGTCGCCCAGTGCGACTGCCAGTGGCTTCACGATGTAGTCGCCGCTGGCGTCGTCGGCATCGTCAACGGTAGTCGATGATCGCGTCGCGACGAAGATTGCGCAGCAGCTTCTGCGCCTGGCGGTTGACCCGCTCGTCGTTCATCTGGGCATAGACCTCGTCGAAGGTCGGCATCTTGGCCTGGGTCGGCGCATCGTCGCGCCCGCACAGCACGAGGACGCGGATGCCCTCCTTGGCCGAGCCGAACGGCGGTGTCGCCTGGCCGATCGACAATTGCGTCATGATCGTCTGGAGCGGCGCCGGCAGGTCCTTCATCTTGAGCTGGTCATTGGTTGCGATCTCGGCACCGAGGTCCTTGGCGACCTGGTCGGCCGCGCCGCAACCGCCCATGCTCTGCGTCTTCGCCTGGAAGTTGGCGACAATGACCTTGGCCTGCTCCTCGCTGGTGTCCGGCTTGAAGCCGATGCCGAGCTGCTTGAGGCTCAGCACGGCCTCGCCGGGATCGCCACCCATGACCTTGCGCTTTTGCTCAAGCTTCCAGATCTCGACGCCGCCGGGCACCTGGAACGGATCGCTGACGTCGCCGACGTTGAGCTTGGTGACGACCTGCGCCACGGCGTCGCTGAGCTGGCCCGGGCGAACCCAGCCGATGGCACCACCGTCGTTGCGCGTCGCGTCCTCGGACACCTGGCGGGCATAGACGGTAAACGACGACCCGCCGCGGATTTCACCGACATAGACGTTCGCCGAGGTCAGCACCTGCGGCAGGTTCTCCGACGTCGCCGGCAGGAAGATCTTGCGAAGATTATACTCGTCGCTGCCCTTGGTGGCGTTCAGCTTGGCGATGACCGCCTGAACCTCGTCGTCACCGACGTTGACCGTTGGCTCGACCTTGCGGCGCAACAGCCGGCTCCAGGCGATTTCTCCGCGGATCTGGTTGCGGATGGCGGCCGGCGAGGTGCCGGCGTTGCGCAGATATTCCTCGAACGCCTTGGGCGTCTGCTTGAAGTTCGTCGCGACGCGGTTGAAGGCGGCATCGATGTCGGGCTCGTCGACCTTGATGTCCTTGGCGGCGGCTTCCTGGATCTGCAGCTTCTCGTCGATCAGGTTGCGCATCACCTGGTTGCGCAGGCGTGTGCGCTCCTCGCCATCGATCTGGCCACCGTTCGCCGCGACGATCAGGTTCAGGCGCTGCTCGACATCGGTGTCGGTGATGACATCGTTGTTAACGATCGCCTGGGCCTTGCGGACCTGCGGGTCGATGTCGCCAAGGATATGCACGTCCAGGTCCGAACTCGGCTGGGAGATCACGTCCTGGGCCCGTCCAGCGCCGCTGATTGTCAGCGCCGCAGTGGCGGCAGCCGCCAATATCGTCAGTTTCCGCATTCATCACTCCTGGCAGCCCCGCCGCCGCCGGCGCATCGCTGTACAGCTTCGAGGGGCATACGGGAAGCCGCTTGCCAGAGGACGGCTGAACTGTGGATGAAAGGGGCACTCCGCCCCTGTTTCAGAAGCCGAGGTTCTTGAACGCCAGCGTCAACTGGTACGAGCTGCCCCGGCGGAAATCGCGGTCCTGCGTGTAATCCTTGCGCCACGACACGCCGAGCCGGAAGCACTCGTCCTCATACTGCACGCCGATGCGATGGCGGATCGGTGAGAAGCCGTCGGAGGTGGAGGTGGGCTCCTCTCCCTTCGAGGTCAGGTCGATGATCGTCGAACCGAAGACCGACCAGTATTTGGCGAACGCCACCCGGCCGCCGAGGCGCACCTCCTCGCGGTCCTGAAGGTCCTCGGTGTTGATGTTCCGGTTGAGCTTCAGATAGGCGATCGTCGCGTAGGTCGCCGTCGATCCCAGCGCCAGGTCGATCTCGTTGCGGCGCACCGACAGGCTCGTCTTGTCGAGGCGGTAGCGATAGGTCAGCGTGACGAAGCTGCCGTATTTGGCCGTCGTCCGGCCGACGAAGTCCGACAGCCGGCCCGACAATCCGGTGCCGCTGGGGAACAGGTCCATGCCGTCGTCGATGCGCGCCGACTGGGCCATCTCGGTCGAGAATTCGAACCGCGGCCGGCGGAAGCTGTAGGTCGCGCCATAGGTCATGCGCGAGCCGCCCTCCCACCGATCATAGCCGGGGAAGCGGTTGAGATCGAAGATGCTGGTGTCCTCGAGGTCGACGGCGCGCGAATCCTCGTTCGGAATACCGTTGTTATGACCACTGCCTGACGACACCAGCTGGACGCGCGGCGTGATCGTCTGGGTGCCGCCGAGAAGCGGCCCGGCGAACGGCCATTCGGCATCGAGCGCGGCGACCGGGATGATCCGGCCTTCGACGCGGCCACTGCCGGCGTAATCCGGGCGCGTCGCTTTATCGACGTTGAAGCTGTCGTAAAGGTCGCCGCGAACCATGGCCGTCGCGGTGATGCGCTGGCCGAGAGAGGTTAGGACGCTGCGATCCCAGCGCGCCGAAGCGATGGCGCGGGCCTCGCCCTGCCCATTGGTGCGGTACAGGCCAAGAGTGTTGGCCGCGACGGTCACGCGTCCGCCGAGGATCGTCGCATCGGGCGTGTAGCGATAGTCGATCAGCGGCAGGACGAACGGTGTCTCGCCGCCGCTGGCGCCGACCCGCAAGTCCTGGAACGCCCAGGCCGAGACCGACAGGTACGACTCGGCGCCGAAGCGTTCCAGGTTATAGGTGCTGCGCAGCGTGTCGTCGTAATCGAGGCCGTAGCGACGGTTGAACGTATCGTCGGTGGTCAACCGGACCGAGAAGGTCGAGCGCCAGTTGGCGTCGTGCTGGAGCTGGCCCTTGGCCGCGATATAGCCGCGGAACTTGTCGCCGCGATCGACCAGCGTCGTGTTGTCGGCAGCATATTCCGACAGATTGGCGTAGGTGAAGAAACTGTCGATCTGGACCGGGCCGCCCTTGAACAGGCGTCGCGCCTGCACCGACAGCGCCGGGTTGATGCCGGTATAGACCCACGGCTTGATGGTCACATCACGGTCGGGACCGAGCGCGATATTATACGGAATGCCGATGCCGATGCCGAGCGCCTTGCGATACTCGATGTCGGGCAGCAGCAGCCCCGAGGCACGGCCGGCGCTGCCGTCGGGGTGCGAGAAGTCCGGCAGATAGACGATCGGCACGCCCAGGAAGTCCAGCGTCGCGCGCTTGTACGAGATGCGGTGCTTGGCCGGATTGTGAACAACCCGCAGCGCCTTGATCTGCCACAGCGGCGCGTGCGAGCAGCCGGAGGTGCCGGTCACCGAGCAGGGCGAGTAGACCGCCCGGTTCAATGTGCTGATGCCGTTGATCCGCGTCGCCGAGGTTGCCGCCAGTCGGCCGCCGTCGTTGAGCACCAGCAGGATGTTGTCGATCGCGCCGTCGCGCAGCGACTCGGTCAGTTCGATGCGGTCGCCGAAGGCCTGGTTGCCTTCCGGGTCGACGGTGACGACGTTGCCGCTGGCGACGACCTGCCCGGAGTTGCGATTGTAGACGACGGTGTCGGCGGTCAGCGTGTTACCGTCGCGATTGATCTGGACGTTGCCGTTCGCCGTGATGATCTGCGCATCGTCGGAGTAGCTCATGGCGTCCGCACTGAAGTCGATGACGTCGCCGGGCTCCAGCTTGGTCATGCCCGAATTGTTCGACTGGGCCGCGGCCGGTGCGGGGGCGGCATTGGCCTTGGGTGGCTTTTTCGCAGCATAGGCAGCGTCGAACGCGACTGGAGCGGCGATCAGCAGCGCAACACCGGCGAGCAGAGTGGGACGACAGGGCAAGCGGTGGTTTCCAGCGGCAGGGCGGCGCGACCTTTAGCATGGCAAAGCCCCGCCGCAAGGCGACGACCGGGCCGGGCCGCGGGGCAACCGCCAAATTGCCGCGCGGGTGATGCCGGTTTGCACCAGCGAGTGCGCGCGCCTAGATGCATTCTTTAATCTTGAGGGTCTGCCATGCGTATCGTCTTCAACACTGCCGCCCCGGTTTCTGGCGGCGCGCTCGTCGTTCTGGCCGGCAAGGGTGCACTGGCTGGACCGGCGTTGGCGCTCGACGGCGAGCACGGCGGCCAGGTGGCACGTGCGGTTGCGGCGGCACGGTTCGAGGGCGAGGGCATCGTCGAACTGCTGGGCGTCGGCGGCTCGCGGTTGCTGGTTGCCGGGCTCGGCGACACGACCAAGGCCGATGCGGCGACATTCGAGAAGCTCGGCGGTGCGATCGCGGCCAAGCTGCTGATCAGCGGCGAGACCAGCGTGACGGTCGATTTCGCCGGTGTTGCTGCGACCATCGACGCGGCCGAGGCTGCTGCACGGCTGGCGCATGGTGCCGAACTGCGCAGCTACCGCTTCGACAAATATCACACGACGATGAAGGAGAAGGCCAAGCCGACGCTGGCCGAACTGACCATCGCCAACGCGCCTGCCGGTGCCGAGGCCGCCTATGTCGCGCTCGACGCGATTGCCGCGGGCGTGCGCCTGACCCGCGACCTGGTCAGCGAGCCGGCGAACATCATCTACCCCGAAAGCTTCGTCGAACGCGCCCGCGTCATGGCCGATCTCGGCGTCACCATCGAAGTGCTCGACGAGCCCGCGATGGAAGCGCTCGGCATGGGCTCGATCCTGTGCGTCAGCCAGGGCTCGGCACGCGAGGCCCGGCTGCTGGTCATGCGCTGGAACGGCAGCGGCGACGACAGCTCGACGCCGGTCGTGCTGGTCGGCAAGGGCGTCACCTTCGACACCGGCGGCATCTCGATCAAGGGCGCCGCGGGGATGGAGGACATGAAGTGGGACATGGGCGGCGCGGGTGCCGTCACCGGCGCGATGATGGCGCTGGCCGGACGCAAGGCCAAGGCGCACGTCATCGGCGTCTGCGGGCTGGTCGAGAACATGCCCGACGGCAAGGCGACCCGCCCGGGCGACGTCGTCACCTCGATGTCGGGCCAGACCATCGAGGTCATCAACACCGACGCGGAGGGGCGCCTGGTCCTCGCCGACGCGATCTGGTGGGCGCAGGAGAATTTGAAGCCGGCCGTGATCGTCGACCTGGCGACCCTGACCGGCGCGATGATCGTCAGCCTGGGGCATGAGTTCGGTGGCATCTTCTCGAACGACAACCAGCTTGCCGCGCAGCTGGTCAGCGCCGGCGATGCGGTCGGAGACAAGCTGTGGCGGATGCCGCTGCACGAGAGCTTCGACAAGATGATCGACAGCCCGATCGCCGACATCAAGAACGTCGGCCCGCGCCCGGGTGGCTCGATCACCGCGGCGGCATTCATCCAGCGCTTCATCCAGCCGGGCGTGAAATGGGCGCACCTCGACATCGCCGGCATGGTCTGGGCCGACAAGGCCGGGGCGCTGTGGGACAAGGGCGCGACGGGCTATGGCGTGCGTCTGCTCGACCGCTTCATCTCGGACAATTTCGAGGGCAAGTGACCGAGGTCGGCTTCTACCAGCTCGCGTCGAAGCCGCTCGACGCGGTGCTGCCGCGGTTGCTGGAAAAGGCGGTGGCGGCGGGGCTGAAGACGGTGGTGCGGTCGACCGATGCGGCGCTGCTGGCGCGGCTCGACGGGGCGCTGTGGAGCTATGATCCCGCGTCGTTCCTGCCGCATGCCATCGACGGTGACGACGCTGCGGCCCAGCCGATCCTGCTGACCAGCGGCGAGGCCGCGGCCAACGACGCCGACCTGCTGGCGGTGGTCGACGGCACGCTGCCGGGCGACCTGGAGCCGTACAAGCGGGTGCTATACCTGTTCGACGGCGGCGACGAGGACGCGCTCGCATTGGCGCGCCGGCACTGGAAGGCGCTGAGCCACCGTGACGGGGTCAGCCCGGTATATTGGAAGGAAGGCGAGGGCGGACGTTGGGAGAAGGCGGGCTGACCTTGCCATTTGGCCCACTCGCCCGTAAGGCAACCGCGCTTTCCCGCCCCAATTTTAACGATCCGGAGATCCCCGTGGCCATCACGCGCACTTTTTCGATTCTCAAGCCCGACGTCACCCGCCGCAACCTGACCGGCGCGGTCAATGCGATGATCGAAACCGCCGGCCTGCGCATCGTCGGTCAAAAGCGCCTGCAGCTGTCCAAGGAGCAGGCCGAGGGCTTTTACGCAGTCCACAGCGAGCGCGGCTTCTTCAACGACCTCGTCGGCTTCATGATTTCCGGCCCGGTCGTCGTCCAGGTCCTCGAGGGCGAGAACGCCGTGCCGCGCTACCGCGAGATCATGGGTGCCACCAACCCCGAGAACGCCGAAGCCGGCACCATCCGCGCCACGCACGCCGAGGGCATCGAGGCCAACTCGGTCCATGGTTCGGACAGCGACGAGAACGCCGCCACCGAGATCGCCTATTTCTTCAAGCCCGAAGAAATCACGGGCTGATCTAGAACGGCATAGCTGCCAGCCGCTTCGGCGCGGACGCCCGCCAGCTCCGCGCCAGCCAATCCTCGACATGGGCCCAATCGACCGGGCCCGTGTCGAGCCGGATACCGATCCATCCCGACGGGCCAAGATAGGCCGGTCGGAAGTATAGATCCGGATCGCTGTCGATCAGCATCGCCTGTTCCTCGACGCCGCTTGCCTTGACCAGCAGCGCGGTGATCCCCTCGGCGTGATGGTTGGCGCTGAAATAGGCGAAGAACTTTCCACCCTGCACGAAGAAGCCGGGGCTGCCGTGCGACAGCTTCTCTTCCGCCGCCGGTAGCGCCAGCGCCAGCGCCCGCACCCGGTCGAGCAACGCCCCCGGGCCGACATCCTGCGAGACCAGCTCAGACAACACGCGCGGATACAGCTGGTGCTCGGCGTAATGCACCCGCTCGGCGAGGCTGTCGGGCGTGTCGCCGGGCAGCACCGAGACGCGGATCTGGCCGAGGATCGGACCGTCGTCGAGTTCCGCCGTGACCAGGTGGACCGTGCACCCGCTGACGCTTTCGCCCGCCGCCAGCACCGCTTCGTGCACAGCCAGCCCCTTGTGCGCAGGCAGCAGCGACGGGTGGATGTTGGTGATACGGCCCTGCCACCGGGCGACGAATTCGGGTGACAGCAGTCGCATATAGCCGGCCAGCACGACATAATCGGCGCCGACGCGCTGCAACTCGGTATCGATGATGGTGTCGAAAGCCTCGCGGGTCAGGCCGCGGTGACTGGCGGCGAAGGTCTCGACACCTTCGGCCGCAGCGAGCGCCAGCCCCGGCGCGTCGGGCTTGTTCGATGCGACCAGCACGATCTCGTACGGGCATCCCGGCGCCTGCGAGGCGTAGAGCAGCGCCGCCATGTTCGACCCCCGCCCGGAGATCAGGACGGCAACGCGCGCGCGCTCAGGCAAGGTGGCTGGCTTCCCAGGCGGCGCGGCTGTTCCAGACTTCCTTGCCCCCGAACACCGTGCAGCCGCGCGGCCCGGCCTCGACCGCGCCTATGACATGGACCGTCTCGCCCGCCGCGGTCAGTGCGTCGGTGACCGTCGGGACCATGTCGGCGGCGACGCACAGTACCATGCCGATGCCGCAGTTGAAGGTGCGCGCCAGCTCGCCCGGCTCGATCCGACCCTGCGCCTGCAACCAGCCGAACATGGCCGACTGCTCCCACGCCCCGGCATCGACGCGCGCATGGCAGTCCAGCGGCATGACGCGCGGGATGTTCTCCAGCAGCCCGCCGCCGGTGATGTGCGCCAGCGCGTGGATCTGCCCGGCCCGGATCACCGGCAACAGGCTGCGGACATAGATGCGCGTCGGCTCCAGCAGCGCATCGCCGAGCGTCAGTTCGATATCGAACGGTGCGGGCCGGTCGAGGCGCCGCCCCTCGATCAGCCGCCGGATCAGCGAGAAGCCGTTGGAGTGGGCGCCCGACGACGCCAGGCCGAGCAGTACGTCGCCGACCGCGACCGCCGATCCGGTCAACTGCTCGCCGCGCTCGACGGCGCCGACCGAGAAGCCCGCGAGGTCATAGTCGCCGGCGGCGTACATGCCCGGCATTTCCGCCGTCTCGCCACCGATCAGCGCGCAGCCGGCGATCCTGCAGCCCTCGGCGATGCCGGCGACGACGGTCGTCGCAACCTCCGGATCGAGTTTGGCGGACGCGAAATAGTCGAGGAAGAACAGCGGCTCGGCACCCTGCACGATCAGGTCGTTGACGCACATCGCGACGAGGTCGATGCCGACCGTGTCGTGCTTGCCGGTCTCGATCGCCAGCTTGAGCTTGGTACCGACCCCGTCATTGGCGGCGACCAGCAACGGATCGCGGTAGCCCGCTGCCTTGAGGTCGAAGAACCCGCCGAAGCCGCCGAGCTCGGCGTCGGCACCGGGGCGGGCGGTGGCGCGGGCCAGCGGCGCGATGGCGCGCACCAGCGCGTTGCCCGCGGCGATCGAGACGCCGGCATCGGCATAGGTCAGGGGCTTGTCGTTGCTTTGGTCGGCCATGGTGGAGGGGCTTAGCGCGACCGGCCCCGACTGTCATCCCGGCGAAGGGGCGTCGAGACGCAACCCTGTGATGACAATCCGCGCCAAGCCGCTAAAAGCAGCGCGTGACCCGCGTCCTGTTGTTCCTGTTCCTGGCGGCCTTCGTGTCGGCACCGCTCGCCGCGCAGGGGGCAGGCGGCGGCGCGTCCTATGTGATCGGCGGGATCGCCGTCGATACCTCGGCCAAGACGACCTACGAGGCGCGCATGGCCGCCTATCGCATCGCGCGGCACAAGGCCTGGCCGCTGCTATGGGCGCGGCTGACCGGGGAAGCTGCAAATACCGCGCCGGCGCTGGGCGACAACGTCATCGAGCAAATGGTCGCCGGCATCGAGATCCAGGGCGAGCGCTTCTCGACGACACGCTATATCGCGACGCTGGGAGTCGTCTTCGACCGGGCGCGGTCGTCGGCGCACTTCGTCGGGACCGTGGCCGCCCAGCACTCCGGGCCGATGCTGTTGCTGCCGATCTTCACCGATCGCGGCGCGCGGACGATCTACCAGACCAAGACGCCCTGGGTCGGCGCCTGGGCACGGTTCAGCGATTCGCTGAGCCCGATCGACTATGTCCTGGCCAGTGGTTCGGCGGGCGATAACGTCCTGTTGACGGCCTATCAAACCGCGCGGCCCGACCGCTCGTTGTGGCGCAACATCCTCAACCGCTTCGGCACTACCGACGTGCTGGTCGCCGAGGTCAGGCTGGTCCGCGAGTTTCCGGGCGGCCCGATCGGTGCCGAGTTCATTGCGCGGCACGGTCCCGATGCCGAGGAGCTGGGGCGGTTCTCGTTGCGTACCGGTGCCACGTCCGGGCTCGATGCGATGCTCGACCAGGGGGTCAGGCGCGTCGACGAGATCTACACCCAGGCGTTGCGGGCCGGTCGCCTGACGCGCGATCCGGCGCTCGATGTCGAACTGGAGCCGATCCTCAGCCTGTCGCCCGACATCTTGGGTAACTCCGGGGTCGCGGCGATCAGCGCCAACAGCATCGAGGCCGATGTCGGCACGCCCGACGCCCGCAGCTGGAGCGAGACCGAGACCCTGTTGCGCGGTACGCCGACGGTCACCGGCGTCGGCGTGACCAGCCTGTCGCTGGGCGGCACCTCGCGGGTTTCGATCCGCTTCTCCGAAACCCGCGACATGCTGCTGTACCAGCTCGACCAGCGTGGCCTGCGGCTGGTGCCGAACGCCACCGGCACGACGCTGCGGCGACGACTGCCGTCCGATGTCCCGATCCCGCCACCGGTGACCGCACTCGACGCCGCGGCGGCAGCCGATGGGGCGGAGGTCGAGGGTGGCACGACAGGCACGCCGCCAGCGTCGCCTGCATCCCCCGCTGCGCCGCCCGCTGCGATCATTCCGAATGCGCCGACGGTACCAGCGCCGCGTAATCGCCAGCCGCGACCGGCGACGCCGCCTGCCGCCCCGCCGACGACTCCGCCGGCTGCTGCCGGGGGTCCCGTCGACCTGCTGTCGGGTGCCCAGCCGAAGTGAGCCCGGCGTCGCGGTGCTGAGCCAGCTGCCGCTGCCGCTGTCCTACCGCATCGCCATGGGCGAGTCGGAGTTCTTCGTCTCCGAGGCCAACGCCGATGCGGTGGCTTGGCTCGATCGCTGGCCCGACTGGCCTCAGCCCCAGGTCCTGCTGGTCGGCCCGGAGGGATCGGGCAAAAGTCACCTCGCGCGGCTGTTCGCGGCGCGTGTCGGGGCGAGGATCGTCGATCCAGCCGAACATGCCGATGCGGAGGCGCTGTTTCACGCGTGGAATGCCGCGACCATCGACGCGCCACTGTTGATGATCGCGCGCCGGGCGCCGCGGGAATGGCCGCACCGGTTGCCCGATCTCGCGTCGCGGTTGGCGGCAACGCCTTTGCTCGCCATCGCCGATCCCGACGATGCGTTGCTCGGCGCTGTGCTGGCCAAGCAGTTCGCCGACCGGGGCTTGCGGGTCCCGCCCGAGGTCGCCGCCTATGTCCTGACCCGGATCGAACGCAGCTTTGCCGCCGTTTCGCTGACTGTCGCCGCGCTCGACGCCGCGGCGCTGGCGGAGGGCAGGGCGGTCACCGTGCCGCTCGCCCGCGACGTGCTGGAGGCACAGTTCGCGTTGCCGCTGGACGGCTAGACCGGCTTCAACGGCACATGGACATCGGGCAGTTCGACCAGAATCACATCGCCGGCACGAACTTCGCCGCCCGTCACGACGATCGCCATCACGCCGGCCTTGCGCACCAGCCCACCGTCCGCATCACGCCCCAGGCAGGCGTCCATCAGTCCCGGCATCATCCGCTCCAGCTGGATGCACGGATTGCGCAGGCCGGTCAGCTCGACCACCGCATCGTCTCCCAGCCGCAGCCTCGTTCCAAGCGGCAGGCCGAGCAGGTCGAGGCCAGCGGTGCTGACATTCTCGCCCATCTGCACCGGCGACAGCGCAAAGCCGCTCGCCGCGAGCTCGGTCAGCAACTCGCTGTGCAGCAGATGCACCTGGCGCAGGTTCGGCAGTCCGGGATTGAAGCGTGCCCGCGACCGATGCTTGATGCGCTCGCCGCAATGCGCGTCGCCCTCGACGCCGTGGCCCTCCAGCAACCGGATCGACAAGGCCGGCAATTTGTTGAGCCCGTGCTTGCGCCCGGCACCGACCGAAATGATTCGAGGCTGCATCACGGAGTTTTACCAAACAGTCATCGTGGCGTCATGATTGTCGCACTATAGTCGCCGGATGATACATGCAGTGCGCCAAGAGCCGTTGCCACGCGATCCTGTCGTTGACGGTGTCGCCGATACAGAGCGCTACTTCAATCGTGAGCTGTCGTGGCTGTCCTTCAACGAGCGCGTTCTCGACGAGGCGTCGAACCGCAACCATCCGCTACTTGAGCGGCTGAGGTTCCTGTCGATCAGCGGCAACAACCTCGACGAATTCTACATGGTCCGCGTCGCCGGTCTGCGCGGCCAGGTCAATGCGGGCGTCGAGACGCGTTCCCCGGAAGGCGCGACGCCGGCCGAGCAGCTGCTGGCGATAGCGCTCACCGCCGATGCGCTGATGGACAATCAGCAGGAGGTCTGGGCCGAACTCGTCGGCCTGCTGGCGCGCGCCGACTTCCATGTCCTGACCGCCGATGATCTCAGCCCCGACTGCCGGCAATGGCTGGAGCGGCATTTTCTCGAGCAGATCTTTCCTGTCCTGACGCCCCAGGCGATCGACCCGGCGCACCCCTTCCCGTTCATTCCGAACAAGGGCTTCAGCCTGATCCTGGAGCTGCGCCGCTCGTCGGACGACGAGATCCTGCGCGCCCTGCTGATGCTGCCGTCGATGCTGCCGCGCTTCATCCGCATTCCCGGCAAGGTGGCGCGCTTCATCAGCCTGGAGAACACCATCCGGCTGTTCTTCGGCCAGCTGTTCCCCGGCTACGAATTGCTCGGCGACGGCGCTTTCCGGGTCATCCGCGACTCCGACATCGAGATCGAGGAGGAGGCTGAAGACCTCGTTCGCTACTATCAGTCCGCGATCAAGCTGCGCCGCCGCGGCACCGTCATCCGCCTCAAGATCGAGGGTTCGACGCCGGCCTCGTTGCGCAACCTGGTTCGCGACGCACTCAAGGTCGAGGACCGCGACACGACCGTCGTCACCGGCATCCTGGGTGTCGCCGACCTCGCCATGCTGGTCGACGAGGACCGCGCCGACCTGAAGTTCGAAACCTACACGCCGCGCTTTCCGGAGCGTATCCGCGAGCATGGCGGCGACTGTTTCGCCGCGATCCGTGCCAAGGACCTCGTCGTCCATCACCCGTACGAGAGCTTCGAGGTCGTGCTGGCGTTCCTCAAGCAGGCCGCCGCCGATCCCGACGTCATTGCCATCAAGCAGACACTGTACCGCGCCGGCAAGAACTCGCCGATCGTTCGCGCCCTGATCGACGCAGCCGAGGCCGGCAAGTCGGTGACCGCAGTGGTGGAGCTCAAGGCGCGCTTCGACGAGGAACAGAATCTGATGTGGGCCGCCGCCCTGGAGCGGGCCGGCGTCCAGGTGGTGTACGGCTTCGTCGAGTGGAAGACCCACGCCAAGCTGTCGATGGTGGTGCGCCGCGAGGGCAGCAACATCCGCACCTACGTCCACTTCGGCACCGGTAATTATCACCCGGCGACGGCGCGGATCTATACCGACCTGTCGTTTTTCACCGCCGATCCGCTGTTGGCGCGCGATGCGGCGCAGGTGCTCAACTACATCACCGGCTATGTGAAGCCGACGCATCTCGAGAAGCTTGGCATGGCGCCGCTGACGATGCGCGACAAGCTGTACGGGCTGATCGACGCCGAGATCGCCAACGCCCAGGCCGGCAAGCCCGCCTCGATCTGGGCCAAGCTCAACAGCCTGGTCGACACCGGCATCATCGAGAAGCTGTATTCCGCCAGCCAGGCCGGCGTCGTCGTCGAGCTGATCGTTCGCGGCATCTGCTGCCTGCGTCCGGGCGTGCCCGGGCTCAGCGACAACATCCATGTCCGCTCGGTGATCGGGCGCTTCCTGGAGCATAGCCGGATCTTCGCCTTCGCCAACGGCAAGGCACTGCCGTCGCGCAAGGCCAAGCTGTTCATCTCGTCGGCCGACTGGATGCCGCGCAACCTCGACCGCCGGGTCGAGGTGCTGGTGCCGATCGAGAACGCGACGGTCCATGCCCAGGTTCTCGACCAGGTCATGGTCGCCAATCTGAAAGACACCGAACAGTCGTGGGAGCTGACCCCGGAGGGCCAGTACAAGCGCCTGGTCCATGCCGGCCCGGCGTTCAACCTGCACCGCTATTTCATGACCAACCCGTCGCTGTCCGGCCGCGGCGCCTCGTTGAAGGACCCGGGCACGGTACCGCGGCTGGTCCTCGACGCCGACGCCTAGCGCAGCCGGCGGAGCTTTGCCGAGCCGAGGTGCCAGCGCAGTTGCGCCGCCGTGGCGCCCTCGACGCCGTTGACGCGGCGCACGACATGGCTGCCACGGAAGACCTGCCGCTTGCCGTTGGTCAGCGTCGCCGTCACCGTGACCGGCACCGGCTGGTAGATCGAACCGGCGCCGGCGTCGCCCGGCTCCAGCTTGCCGATCGCCACCCGAACCGATCGCGTGCGGGCAAAGCCAGCTTCAAACGTCGCGCGCGTCTGGCCGGGACTGCCGTTGTCGCCCCATTGCGCCCAAGCGGCGTCGAAGTCGCGAGCGTTGATCGCCGAATAATAGCGCTGCACCACCGCTGCGGCCGCCGCCATGCTTTTGGGTGCCGGCGTACACCCTGCCATTGGGGTACCCTTGCCGTCGAACAGGGCGCAGCTTCGCGCGATCTCGTCCTCGATCATCGCGCAGCTGTTGGCGACGTTGCACGGCGGATGAGTGGCGGGTGACACCGACCGGCAGATCGCCACCCGCCGCGCCGCAGCCGCAGCGCCGATGTCCGTTGCGCACGACAGCGGCCGAGCCGACGCCTGTTCCGCCATGCCGGCCACAGCCATCGCAAGGATCGGCACCAACAGGCTGGTCGTCGAACGCATCGCCACTCTCCCTTCAGCGCGCCCGCAAGGTGAAGCGCGTCATTTCCGGCGGCCTGCCGAGCCGCAGCGCAAAGCCCGGCCATAGCGCCGTGCCGTTGCTGACATACAGCGTCATGCCGTCGACCTCATAGCGCCGGGACACGAAGCCGCCGTTGGCGCGCGCCACCACCCGGTCCAGCCCGACGATCATGCCGCCGTGCGTGTGCCCCGACAGCTGCAGCGCAACCCCGCGCGCCGCCGCCTGCCGGGCATGTTTCGGCTGGTGGTCGAGCAATATGATCGGCACCCCCGCCGGCGCCCCCGCCAGCGCCGCGTCCAGATCCGGCCCCGCTTGCCCGACGCTCGGCGCCGACAGGTCGGTGACCCCGGCCAAAACCAGCCGCGCCCCGCCGCGCGTCAGCACGACATGGCGGTTGGGCAACATCCGGAACCCAAGTTCGGCGAGGTGGCGCATCCACGCCGAGTAATCGAAGAAATACTCGTGGTTG
Organism: Glacieibacterium sp.; assembly: GCF_965200405.1. Lineage (GTDB taxonomy): Bacteria > Pseudomonadota > Alphaproteobacteria > Sphingomonadales > Sphingomonadaceae > Glacieibacterium. The sequence goes on along the minus strand of NZ_OZ241356.1, from coordinate 3,386,162 downwards.
CCGGGGATCGCGTAGACGCCGTCGGGCGCATGCAGGCTGCGCAGGGGCGCCACGTCCTGGCGCCGCATCTCGACCGACCCGTCGATGAAGTCGCCCGTCACCACGATCAGGTTGACGCCCGAGGCATTGGCTCGCTCGACGACGGCGCTTGCCCAGTCCGCGGTGAACAGCCGGCTGATGTGCAGGTCGGTCAATTGCAGCAGCTGGTAGCCGTCATATTGCGGCGGCAGCCCGCTGATCGCGACCTCGACATCGACGACCGGCGGCACCCGGACGGCGTTTGCGACGCCGATCGCCGCGAGCAAGGCCGCTATCCCGGCGACCGCGTAGCGCAGGGTGTCCGGCACCACGACTGCACGCCACCGCACCAATATCGTCGCCAGTGTCCCGAGATCGAGCGCGATCTGCAGCACCGCCAGCAGGACGATCGTGCCGAACGCCCAGTTGAACAGGATCACCACCGCGCGCGGAAACTCCGGCGCAAAGACCGAACCCGACGACAGCTTGCTCCAATAGTGATATTGCGATGCCGCGAGCAGCACCAACGCCAGCGCGACCTTCACCCAGGTCGGCAAGGCCAGCGGCCACAACCAGCGTGCCACGACGTACAGGCACGGCGTTGCGAATATGAGATTAAAGATCGTCGGTCTCCGTGTGGCGGCGCCGGCCGGGTCGATCGCGGCGCCGGATCGACCCTGGGTTCAACTTGGCCCGTATAACGTTCCAGCGGCAGATTTCGACCCCTGCACGGCCATTCCGTCCCTTGACGGGAGATGAACCCGGAACCATATGCGCCGGGTCGCTGGCACTCCTCCTCGATGAGTGCCAGCGGACGGATTTTGCAACCAGAGACAGGTGCGACCCCATGAAATTTACGCCGCTCCACGACCGCGTGCTCGTTCGCCGCATCGAAGCCGAAGAGAAGACCGCGGGCGGAATCATCATCCCGGACACCGCCAAGGAAAAGCCCCAGGAGGGCATCGTCGTTGCCGCCGGCAAGGGCGCTCGCAACGAGGCCGGTGACCGCGTCAAGCTCGACGTTGCCGAGGGCGACAAGATCCTGTTCGGCAAGTGGTCGGGCACCGAGGTCAAGGTCGACGGCGAAGACCTGATCATCATGAAGGAAAGCGACATCCTCGGCCTTCTCGGCTGAGTTGATTTCGCTGCGTCTTCAATAATCTATCCAAGGAAAACAACATGGCAGCCAAAGACGTCAAGTTCAGCCGCGACGCCCGTGAGCGCATCCTGCGCGGCGTCGACATCCTCGCCGACGCGGTCAAGGTAACGCTCGGTCCCAAGGGCCGCAACGTCGTTATCGAGAAGTCGTTCGGCGCCCCGCGCATCACCAAGGACGGCGTCACCGTCGCCAAGGAAATCGAGCTCAAGGACAAGTTCGAGAACCTCGGCGCCCAGATGGTCCGCGAAGTCGCTTCGAAGACCAACGACATCGCCGGCGACGGCACCACCACCGCGACCGTGCTGGCCCAGGCCATCGTTCGCGAGGGCATGAAGTCGGTCGCAGCGGGCATGAACCCGATGGACCTGAAGCGCGGCATCGACATCGCCGTCGCCAAGGTCGTCGAGGACCTCAAGGCTCGTTCCAAGCCGGTCGCCGGCACCGCCGAGATCGCCCAGGTCGGCGTCATCTCGTCGAACGGTGACACCATCGTCGGCGAGAAGATTGCCGAAGCGATGGAAAAGGTCGGCAAGGAAGGCGTCATCACCGTCGAGGAGGCCAAGGGTCTCGACTTCGAACTCGACGTCGTCGAGGGCATGCAGTTCGACCGCGGCTACCTGTCGCCTTACTTCATCACCAACCCCGAGAAGATGTCGGTCGAGCTCGACAACCCGTACATCCTGATCAACGAGAAGAAGCTCTCGAACCTTCAGGCGCTGCTGCCGGTTCTCGAAGCCGTCGTTCAGAGCGGCCGTCCGCTGCTGATCATCGCCGAGGATGTCGAGGGCGAGGCTCTCGCCACGCTCGTCGTCAACAAGCTGCGCGGTGGCCTCAAGGTCGCTGCCGTCAAGGCTCCTGGCTTCGGCGATCGTCGCAAGGCGATGCTCGAGGATATCGCCACGCTGACGAAGGGCGAGACGATCTCCGAGGACCTCGGCATCAAGCTCGAGAACGTCACGCTGGCGATGCTCGGCTCGGCCAAGCGCGTCACCATCGACAAGGATAACACGACGATCATCGACGGTGCCGGTGATGCCGAGGCGATCAAGGGTCGCGTCGAGCAGATCCGTGCGCAGATCGAGTCGACGACGTCCGACTACGACAAGGAGAAGCTGCAGGAGCGTCTGGCCAAGCTGGCCGGTGGTGTTGCAGTCATCAAGGTCGGTGGTTCGACCGAGGTCGAGGTCAAGGAGCGCAAGGACCGCGTCGACGACGCTCTTCACGCGACCCGCGCTGCAGTCGAGGAGGGCATCGTCCCCGGCGGCGGTACCGCACTCCTCTATGCAACCAAGGCTCTCGAAGGCCTGAAGGGCGCCAACGACGACCAGACCCGCGGTATCGACATCATCCGCAAGGCACTGTTCGCTCCGGTTCGCCAGATTGCACAGAATGCCGGCCATGACGGCGCGGTCATCTCGGGCAAGCTGCTCGATGGCAACGACGACACGATCGGCTTCAACGCCCAGACCGGCGTCTACGAGAACCTCGTCCAGAGCGGCGTCATCGACCCGACCAAGGTCGTTCGCACGGCACTCCAGGATGCGGCCTCGGTCTCCGGCCTGCTGATCACCACCGAAGCGGCCATCACCGAACTGCCTGCCGACGACAAGGGCGGCGCAGGCGGCATGGGCGGCGGCGGCGGCATGGGCGGCATGGGCGGAATGGACTTCTAAGGTCCGCCTACCAACCACGCACGAAAAAGGGGCCGCGATGCAAGTCGCGGCCCCTTCTTTATGTCGCTACCGGCCCGGATCGCTCCGGGCCGGCGAGTGACCTCAGCGCGGCGTCGAACCGGAGGTCGAGCCGGCTGCGCCCGTCGTGCTGTTCTGGGTGTCGGTCGTGCCGGTCGAGCCAGTTGCGCCGCTGTTCATGCTCGAGCCGGCGGTCGAACCGCTGCCCGAGGTCATGCCCGCGCCGGCGTCGCTGCCGCTGGTCATCGCACCGGTCGTGCCGGCCGACGAGCCCGAACCCGCCATTGCGTCGGTGCCGCCGGTCGAACCGCTGGCGCCGTTCATGCCGGTGCCGCTGGTTGCGGAACCGTCGGTGCCGGTGCCTGCGCCGCTGCCGGTCGCGCCCGTGGTCGCGGTCGCATCGGTGCCGGTCGTGGTTGCGGTCGTGCTGGTGTCGGTGGTCGTTGTTTCGGCCTTCTTGCCGCAAGCACCCAGACCAAGGGTAGCGACAAGGGCAATTGCAGTCGTCGTAAGAGCGCGCATGGGTAGTCCTCCTGCTGGTTAGTCCGAGCCGAAAGCACTCACGCGTGTTATTTGTTCCCTATTGCGACGACTGTGCCGCAGGGGTGCTGCGGGCCTCGCGTAATGCTGCATCCGTATCGAATACTGCCCGTCGTTCTGCTTCGGTGATCGCGCTTTCCTTTGCTGGAGCAGCCTCTTCGGTCTTGTGGCACGAGGCCGCGATACTGCAGAACAACAGGAACACGACCCGTTTCATTGGGGCGTCGTCGCTGGCGGTGTCGAAGCCTGCGGCGCGGCGGGGGAGGGTGCCGTCGGCGGACCATCGGCGGGCGTAGCGGCGCCCGGGGGGGTCGCGCCGGGCGCCAGCGGTGCGTCTTCGACCGGCTCATCGTCTTCATCCGGCGGCGAACCGTCGTAAATCTGCGACTGGCGCCGCTGCAGGAATGCCGATTTTACCGTCGCATACTCGTCGAGGCTGCTGTCGAGGACATTGTCGGCGCCGGCATCGGTCAGCTTGGAGCGCAGGTCGAGCGCCGTCAGCCCGAATTGGCCACCGGTGATCAGGATCGACTTGCCGAGCACATCGCGCCGAACATAGGGCACCGGGTCGCTGGCGAAATCGCCCGCCAGCCCGACCGTGTCGCGCAAAGTCGACGGGCCAAAGAACGGCAGCATGACATAGGGACCGGACTTGACGCCCCACACCGCCAGCGTCTGGCCGAAGTCCTCAGGCTCCTCAGGCCGTCCCAGGTCGGTGGCCTGGTCCGCCAGCCCGGCGATGCCGATCGTGCTGTTGATCAGGAAGCGGTCGACGGTGCGGAACGCCTGCTTGATCTTGCCCTGCAGGATGGCGTTGATGAACGATGTCGGCTCGGTGATGTTGTTGAGGCCGTTAGTGACACCGCGTCGCGCCGCCCCGGGGACGACGGCACGGTAGACATTCGATGCCGGCTTCAGCGCGTAGCGATCGAGGCCGCGGTTGAGGGCGTAGATCTTGCGATTGGTCTTCTCCCACGGATCGCGCTGGGCGTCGGCGATGCTGCCGGGATGCGGCGTCGCGCAGGCGCCGACGGCCAGCACGGCGAGGCTTGCTGCGGCACGCATTAGGAACTGGAAACGCATGGGCTGACCTTGGCGTAGAATTGTCGGATGGCGGTGCCATAACGTCGCCCGGGCGGCAAGGCTCCGATGCCGTAACGATGGTGATCGGACGCAGACAGGTGCAGCGCCGTTGACAGGCATATAAAGACATCTTTATATCTGCAATCGATGCATGTTGCTTTGCCTGTCTTCCGCGCGCTGGCCGATCCGACCCGGATCCGCATCCTGCTGCTTGTCCGGCGCATGGAACTGGCGGTCGGTGAACTGGCGCAGGTGCTCCGCCAAAGCCAGCCGCGGGTCTCGCGCCATGTCCGCATCCTGGCCGATGCCGGGCTGGTGCGGCGCTTCAAGGAAGGCGCCTGGGTGTTCGTCCGCCTCGGCGAGGACGGAGTGACCCGGCCGGTGATGATGGCGCTCGACAGTTGGGACGAGGGCGAGGCGGTTGCCGATACCGCTCGCCTTGCCGCCGTCCGGGCCGAGCGGGCCAGCGCCGCCGAGGATTATTTCACCGCGCAGGCCGCGACCTGGGACCAGGTCCGCTCCGCGCATGTCGCCGAATGCGATGTCGAGGCCGCGATCCTCGGCGCGCTCGCCAGCCGCCCGCTCGGCACGCTGCTCGACGTCGGCACCGGCACCGGGCGGATGATCGAGCTGCTCGGGGGCAGCGCGCGCACTGCCATCGGCATCGACCGCTCGCCCGAAATGCTGCGGCTGGCGCGCGGCAAGATCGAGGCGGCCGGCCTTGCGCATGCCGAGGTCCGCCACGGCGACATGTTCGCGCTGCCCCAGTCCAATGCCAGCGTCGATACCGTCGTCCTCCACCAGGTCCTGCACTTCGCCGACGCCCCCGGCCTCGCCATCGCCGAGGCGGCGCGGGTGCTGGCGCCCGGCGGACGGTTGCTGGTCGCCGATTTCGCCCCGCACGACCGGGAGGAGCTGCGCGCCAAATACGCCCATCTCCGCCTCGGTTTCGACGACGCCCAGGTCAGCGCTTGGATGGACGATGCCGGCCTCGACGCCCGCGTCGTCGCCCATCTCGCCGCTCCCGCCGGCGTCGACCAGCCGCTCACCGTTGCCCTTTGGCTCGGCGAGCGCCCCCCGTTCCAGCAGCAGGTAGCCGCATGACCACGCTGACTTTTGCCCAGATGAACGAAGCCTCGCGGGCCGTCGGGTCGCCGTTGTTCGCCGACCTGCCCGGTGACATCGGCGTGTCGTTCGAGTTCTTTCCGCCCAAGACCGAGGGCATGGACAAGACGCTGTGGGAGTCGATCGAGACCCTGCGTCCGCTCAAGCCGCGCTTCGTCTCGGTGACCTACGGCGCCGGTGGCTCGACCCGCGAGCGCACCCACAACACCGTCGCGCGCATCGCGCGCGAGACCGGAATACCCGCCGCCGCACACCTGACCTGCGTCGACGCCAGCCGCGCCGAGATCGATGATGTCGCGCGCGCCTATTGGGAAGCCGGTGTCCGCCACATCGTTGCCCTGCGCGGTGACCCGCCCCGGGCCGGCGAGCGTTTCGTCGCCCAGCCCGACGGCTATACCAGCAGTGCCGACCTGGTCGCTGGCCTGCGCCGCGTCGCCGACTTCGAAATCTCGGTCGGGGCCTATCCCGAGCAGCATCCCGAAGCGCCCGACAGCGCCTCAGACCTCGAGCATCTGCGCCGCAAGCTCGACGCCGGTGCCCAGCGCGCCATCACGCAATTCTTCTTCGAGCCCGACACCTTCTTCCGCTTCCGCGATGCCGCCGCGAACGCCGGTGTCACCGCCGAGCTCGTGCCCGGCATCCTGCCGGTTTCGAACGTCGCCAACCTGCTGCGCATGGCCAAGGCGACCGGGACCTCGGTGCCCGACTGGATGGCGCGGCTGTTCGATGGCCTCGACGACAAGCCTGCCGCTCGCCAGCTGGTTGCCGCGACCGTCGCTGCCGAACAGTGCCGCCGGCTGTATGCTGGCGGCGTCCGGCATTTTCACTTCTACACGTTGAACCGCGCCGAGCTGGCCTATGCGATCTGCCACATGCTCGGCGTTCGCCCGGTTGCGCCGGCGCAGGAGCTTGCGGCATGATCACGCCATCCGCCGCCGCCGTCCGCCTGCGTGCGCTCGCCTCCGAGCGCATCCTGCTCACCGACGGGGCGTTCGGCACGATGATCCAGTCGTACGGGCTTAGCGAGGCCGATTATCGCGGCGACTATGAGCTGACCGACGACCAGAAGGGCAACAACGACCTGTTGTGCCTGACCCGCCCCGACATCATCGACGCGATCACCCGCGGTTATCTCGATGCCGGCTCGGACATCGTTTCGACCAACACCTTCAACGCCAACACGATCAGCCAGGACGACTACAAGGCCGTCCATCTGGTCCGCGACATCAACCTCGGCGCCGCCCGGATCGCGCGGAAGGCAGCCGACGACTATGAAGCGAAGGACGGTCGCCCGCGTTTCGTCGCCGGGGCGATCGGGCCGACCAACAAGACCTTGTCGCTGTCCCCCGACGTCAACGATCCCGGCTTCCGCGCCGTCGAGTTCGACGCGATGAAGGCGGTCTATGCCGACCAGGCGGTCGCGCTGCTCGACGGCGGCTGCGACTTCATCCTCGTCGAGACGATTTTCGACACGCTCAACGCCAAGGCGGCGATCATCGCGGTGCTGGAACTGGCGGAGCAGCGCGGACACGAGATCCCGCTGATGATCTCGATGACCATCACCGACATGTCGGGCCGCAACCTGTCGGGCCACTCGGTCGACGCCTTCTGGTACACCGTCCGACACTCCAAGCCGCTGACCATCGGTCTGAATTGCGCCTTCGGGGCGGACCTGCTGCGCCCCTATGTGCAGACGCTCAACCCGCTCGCCGACACGCTGGTCATGGTCTATCCCAACGCGGGGCTGCCCAACGACCTGGGCGAATATGACGAGCAGCCGCACACCACCGGCGCCTTTATCGCCGAATGGGTCGCCGAAGGACTGATCAACGTCGTCGGCGGCTGCTGCGGCACGACGCCGGAGCATATCGCCTCGATGGCCCGTGCCGTGAAGGGCAAGCCGCCGCGTGTCATCCCGCGGCCGAAACCGGTGCTGCGCCTCGCCGGCCTCGACCCGATGATCATGGCGGACGCGGCGTGAGTTCTGCCGCCCTGAAACTCGACCTGCCCGACGACGAGCCCGCGCCCCGGCGCGCCACCTTCGTCAACATCGGCGAGCGTACCAACGTCACCGGCTCGGCGGCGTTCAAGAAGCTGATCATGGCCGGCGACTATCCCGCCGCCGTCGAGGTCGCGCGCCAGCAAGTCGCCAACGGTGCGCAGATCATCGACGTCAACATGGACGAGGGCCTGCTCGACGCCGAATACGCGATGACGACCTTCCTCAAGCTGATCGCCGCCGAGCCCGACATCGCGCGCGTCCCGGTGATGATCGACAGCTCGAAATGGAGCGTCATCGAGGCCGGGCTGCGCTGCGTCTCCGGCAAGCCGATCGTCAATTCGATCTCGATGAAGGAGGGCGAACCAGCCTTCCTCGCCGCCGCCCGCAAGTGCCGGATGTACGGCGCTGCCGCCGTGGTCATGGCGTTCGACGAGCTCGGCCAGGCCGACACCGCCGCCCGCAAGGTCGAGATCTGCGGCCGCGCCTACGACCTGCTCGTTGCCGACGGCTTTCCGCCCGAGGAGATCATCTTCGATCCCAACATCTTCGCGGTCGCCACCGGCATCGAGGAGCACGACAATTACGGCGTCGACTTCATCGAGGCCTGCCGCGAGATCAAGGTCCGCTGCCCGCACGCCCATATCTCCGGCGGCGTCTCCAACATGTCGTTCAGCTTTCGCGGCAATGAGCCGGTGCGCCGCGCCATGCACTCGATCTTCCTGTTCCACGCCATCGCGGCGGGGCTCGACATGGGCATCGTCAACGCCGGGCAGCTCGACGTCTACGACACCATCAACCCCGAACTGCGCGAGGCCTGCGAGGACGTTATCCTCAACCGCCGCCCGCGCAACTCCAACCAGACTCCGACCGAGCGCCTCGTCGAGCTGGCCGACAAGTTCCGCGGCAGCGGCGCGGCGCAGGAGCAGGCGACCGAGGAATGGCGCGGCTGGTCGGTCGACAAGCGACTGGAGCACGCGCTGGTCAAAGGCCTCGACGCCTGGGTCGTCGACGATACCGAACTGGCGCGCCAGGTCGCGGTCCGCCCGATCGACGTCATCGAAGGCCCGCTGATGGCCGGCATGAACGTCGTCGGCGACCTGTTCGGTGCAGGCAAAATGTTCCTGCCCCAGGTCGTCAAGTCGGCGCGCGTCATGAAGAAGGCGGTCGCCCACCTGCTGCCGTTCATCGAGGCGGAGAAGTCGGAGGGCGCCTCGTCCAAGGGCCGGATCATCATGGCGACGGTCAAGGGCGACGTCCACGACATCGGCAAGAACATCGTCGGTGTCGTCCTGCAGTGCAATAATTTCGAGGTCATCGACCTCGGCGTCATGGTGCCCTGGTCGGCGATCCTGAAGGCCGCCAACGACCATAACGCCGACATGATCGGCCTGTCGGGCCTGATCACCCCGTCGCTCGATGAGATGGTCACCGTGGCCGCGGAGATGCAGCGCGCCGGGATGACCATGCCGCTGTTGATCGGCGGCGCGACGACCAGCCGGGTCCATACTGCGCTGCGCATCGCGCCCGCCTACAAGGGACCGACGATCCACGTCCTCGACGCGAGCCGTGCCGTCGGCGTCGCCGGCGCGATGGTCAGCGACACGATGAAGGACGAGCTCGTCGCCTCGACCTCGAACGATTACGAGGCGATCCGCATCGCTCGCGCCAGCAACACCCAGAGCAAGCTGGCGACGCTGGCGGCGGCGCGGGCCAATGCCTTTCCGACCGATTTCATCGCGCATCCGCCGGTCCGTCCGCGCATCGCCGGGGCACAGCCAGTGACCATGAGCGTCGCCGAGCTGATCCCCTACATCGACTGGACGCCGTTCTTCCGCGCCTGGGAGCTGGCCGGCAACTATCCGGCCATCCTCACCGACCCGGTCGTCGGCGAGAGCGCCACCTCGCTGTTCGCCGATGCGCAGGCGATGCTTGAGAAGATCGTCGCTGAGAATTGGCTGCGTCCCGCCGGGGTAGTCGCGATCTGGCCCGCGCGGCGCGACGGCGACGACGTGCTGCTGTTCACCACCGAGGCGCGCGACGTCGAACTGGCGCGCATCCCGTTCCTGCGCCAGCAGATCGTCAAGCGCGAAGGCCGCTTCAACATGTGCCTGTCCGACTTCGTCTCCGACGAGGCCGACTGGCTCGGCGGCTTCGCCGTCACCGGCGGCGCCGGGATCGACGAGCATCTGGCGCGCTTCAAGGCCGAGCACGACGACTATAACGACATCCTGCTAAAGGCGCTCGCCGACCGCTTGGCCGAGGCCTTCGCCGAAGCCCTGCATGCCCGCGTCCGCCGCGACCTGTGGGGCCATTCGCCGAACGAGGATTTGTCCAACGAGGACCTTATCCGCGAGAAATACACCGGCATCCGTCCCGCGCCCGGCTATCCCGCGTGCCCCGACCACAGCGTCAAGCCGCTGCTGTTCGAGCTGCTCAGCGCCACTGAAGCTACCGGCATCACCCTGACCGAGAGCTTCGCCATGCTCCCCACCGCCAGCGTCAGCGGCTTCTATTTCGGACACCCGCAAGCCAGCTATTTCGGCGTGGCGCGCATCGGTGCGGATCAGGTCGCGGATTATGCGGCGCGGCGCGGCGTGGAGATCCAGCAGGCGGAGCAGTGGCTGCGGCCGAATCTGGACGGCTAGGCCGCCGCAGCCGCTCGTCGAGACCTTCAGTTCGTGATAGATTAGGGTCGAACCTAAACTATCGGAGGATGCTGTAATGGTGACTCTCAGGGTATCGGAAGCGTTCGTCGACCCGGCCATCCCGGACGGTGCGCACTCGATCAGCGACAGGTTCAAGGATCCGGACGCCGCTGGTGGCGGTGTGGAGACTGTCGCGAAGACAAGCTATTACGTTGTCTGCGAAGACCATCCCAGCGGCCAGTGGATCGGTCCGACCAGGTCGACGCGCGAAGATGCCGACGCGGATCTTGCAGGTCATCTGGTCGACTATCCCAACCACAATCCGATCGTGGTGAGCTAGATCCATGCCGGACGTGCCGGACGATCCCGATTTGCTCCCGTTCGATCCGCATCACCCGCGCATCGACCGCGGCACCGGCGGTCCGATCGTCACGGAGGACCAGGACGCGTGCTTCTTCGACGGGCGCTTCTATCCGCCGGGATCGATCGAGATGATCGAAGGCCGCGCGGTGACCTGCCGAGGCGGCAACTGGATCGGCGAGGGTGACGACCCGCCCTTCCGACCGCGGCGCGGCGAGTTCCCGAACGGACTCGAACCGGACGCCTGACGCCCGGCTCGACCGAAGCCGACGCAATGAAACGACTATCCGCTTCCGGGCGCCAAGACCTGGAAGCGGACGCTTATCAGCGAATGTTGCCCGGCGATCCGGACCCGCTGGTTCCCGGTCTAGCTGGCGACGGCCTGGCGGCGAGCCCGACGGCGGCTCGCCGAGCCGATGATGAAGAAGCCTGCCAGCATCATGATCCAGGCTTGTGGCTCCGGAACGGTGTTGTCGCTGGGCTCGGGTGGCGGAATGGTGACCGGGCGGTACACCTTGCCGTCGTTGTCGACGTTGAAGACGCTGCCGATGCCGTAGCAGCCATAGCCACCGACCTTGGCGCCGGCGCCGGTCGAGACGTAGGATGATGCCGAGAAAAGGCCGCCGCAGGTCTTGGTGACGCCAAGCGTCTCGGCATCGGCGCCGACACTGATGTAGGTTTCGGCGAGGATGGTCCCGAGGAAGACCGAGCTTGCGCCCAGGCTGGCATAGCCACCGGTGTTCCAGATGATGCCGCTGCCGGCACCGGCGTTGATCATGACGATCTTCGTCGAAGCTCCGGTCGCCAGGATATCGGCGATGTTGAAGACCCAGACCTGGTCGAGCTTGCCCTGGCCGTCGAGCGTCAGCGTCGTGCCCGCAGTCGTCGACAGGCTGGCGGCGCTGTAGACGCCCGAATAAAGCGTCGTGTCGGTCGTCATCGTCGCTGCGAGGACGGTACCGATGCCCAGGCTTTTTAGCGCGGTCTGCGCATAGCGGATCAGGCTGGTATGTGTCGCTGCCTCCGCGTCGAGCGATGCGGTGAGCTCGGTCGCCACGAATGGCGACGCCGCCAGCGCATATTGCGAGCCGACCAGGCTGTTGGCGCCGACGCTGATCGCGCCGACCGCGCCGACCGCGCCGACGACCACCGAATTGGCTCCGGTGCTTGCCGCTCCGCCGGTCTGGATCGTGCCGCCGACCCACGACGTGTCGCCCGTCGTCGCGGCACCGACCGAGGTGACATCGCCGGTGACGCGCGAGTTTGCGCCGATCGTCGAGGCGCCGCTCGAGGTGACGCTGCCGCCGATCAGCGATCCGTCGCCCGTCGTGGCGACGCCGCCCGAGACGATGTTACCCGTGACGGTCGAACCTGTCCCGCCGGTCGTCGCCGCCCCGCCCGACACGAGGTTGCCCAGCACATCGGCATTCGCCCCGGTCGTGGAGACGCCGCCGGCAAAGACGTTGCCGTGGACGACCGAGCTATCGCCGGTCGTCGTGTAGGTTTTCGAGATAATCGTCTGGCGCTGGAATTCGGGCCCGAGGAGCGGCGCGGACAGCGCCGGTGCGCCGAAAGCAATAAGCCACCCTACGGCGCCAAGGCCGGTAAATTTAGAACTGCAATGCACGAAAATTCCCCGTTTGATGATCCGGCGACGAGAAGTGTCCACTGGACAGACGCGTCAGCCCAACAAGACGACCTCTGCAATTTTGGGGCCACAATCCGTATGCACGCTAAGTCTATGGTTTATCACAACCTACCTGGTTGCTAGAAAACCCCTACTGTCAGAAAGTTTTACAATTTGCTGCCAATTTGGATCAAGATTTACTTGTGCTCGACTGTAGACAGACGAATTTGTACGTCTCTGTACTTAGGTACTGCCAAAACGGTTAAATTTCAGGCCAGTTGCAACTGTCTGCTGCAGACCTGCGTATGCACACAATTTGGCGCATGTCGTTCAAGCATATGGCAAAACTGCTTGGCCGCCGCGGGCAGGGCAGGGCTTCGGAGCAGCGATAGTCCAGCGAACCTCCGCGGCTTGAAACGTCGGGATCGAGGTTACCAAAGAGGGCGGTTGGTGAACCGGGCTCTTAGGAACACGGCCCCGGCCTCCAGCTCAGGCGGCGCGAACCCAACCCCGCGCAGTCAGTTTCTCGACCGGCTTGAACCGCGTCTTGTAGGTCATCCGGTCCACCCCTTCGATCCAGTAGCCGAGATAGACGAACGGCAATTCGGCGCGCGCGGCACGGACGATGTGGTCGAGGATGATGAAGGTGCCAAGACCGGGGCGCGTCGCCAGCGCCGGGTCGTAGAAGCTGTAGACCATCGACAGGCCATCGGATTGCTTGTCGGTCAGGCAAGCGCCGACCAGGCGGCCGGGGCGGTCGTCGGTGGACGGTTCGCGGTACTCGACGACGACGGTGTCGACCGGGGTCTGCTCGATCATGTCGGCGAAGTCATAGGCGTCCATCATCGCCATGCCGCCGCTGGGGTGGCGCGAGCCGACATAGCGCTGCAGCAGCTCGAACTGCTCCTCGGTGCTCCACGGTTCGCAGGCGGAGACTTCGAGGTCGGCGTGGCGCCGCAGCAGGCGTTTTTGCGAGTCGGATGCCTTGAACTCGCGCGCCGCGACCCGCACCGAGACGCAGGCGGAGCAATCGTCGCAGCTCGGCCGGTAGACGATGTTCTGCGAGCGCCTGAAACCGATGCGGGCGAGCGCCTCGTTCATCTCCAGCGCGTCGTTGCGCTTGAGCTCGGTGAACACCTTTCGTTCGAACCGGCCCGGCACATAGGGGCAGGGTGACGGCGCAGTCACGAAAAAGCGCGGGAACTTGAAACTCTGGTCGGTCACGGTGGCGGCAACCCCTTCAGGCCTCGGCCATTAAAGCGGCATGATGCGCGGGTTTTTGCGTCGGGAACAGGGTTAATCGGCACCGACCAGGTGACTAATGTGCGCGATGACGCCGCGCTGCTGCAGGCTGTCGACGACCATCGCAGCGGCGACGACCAGCGCGGCTAGGCTCAGGGCAAGCACGGCGCCTGCGGCCATGTCCTTGATGACCTTGATCTCCGGGTGGATGGCGGGGTGGAGCAGGTCGATCAGGCCCTCCAGCGCGGAGTTGACCAGCTCGAACGCGATGACCAGCGCGATGACCAGGCCGAAGACCGCCCACCAGATCGGCGCGGGCCGCAGGATCAGCAGCGCGACGACCGCCAGCACGGCGAAGGCGGTGTGCGTCCGCAGGCTGCGCTCGCGCCGCCAGCCTTCGCCCAGTCCAGCCAGGGCGAAGCCGATCCGTTCACGCAGCGGGCGGTTCTTCATCGACCATCTCCTACGTCGCCGGACCACCTGCGGCAAACTTAGTCATCGTCGCCGGCTGCGGGATCGCCCAGTCAGCGACGTCAAACACACAGCGCCCGCTTCAACGATGGCGCCAAGGGAGACCGACGTGAAGGGCTTTACGATTGCGCTGGCCAGTGGCGCGGTGATGTTGGCGGCGCCGGCGGCAGCCAGCGACAAGTTCTGGCAGACCTACGCCGACATCGGCGCGATCGGCATCCCGCTCGCGGCCGGCGGCTACAGCCTTTGCGAAAGCGACCGCAACGGCTTGCTGATGCTCGGCGAGACCGGGCTGCTGACCGTCGCCAGCACCGAGGGGCTGAAATACGCGGTCAACGAGCGCCGTCCGAATGGCGGCAACCACAGTTTCCCGTCGGGCCACACCTCGCTGTCGTTTGCCGGTGCCGGTTACCTGCAGGCCCGCTATGGCTGGAAGGTCGGGCTGCCGTTCGAACTGCTCGCCGCGACGGTCGGCTTCGCGCGGGTCAAGTCGCACAATCACTATTGGTACGATGTCGTGGCCGGCGCCGCGATCGGCGAAGGCTCGGCGTTCCTGTTCACCCGCCGCCTCAACGAGAACACCCGCATCTCCGCCTATGGCGATACCGGTGGCGGCGGCGTCCAGATGGCGCTGCGGTTCTGATGCGCACGATTGCCGCTGCCGGCCTGATGCTCATCGCCGGCTGCTCGTCGGACGCGTCCCGGCTGCGGCCGCCCGAGGTGCCGCGCGACGGGCGCGGCGATGCGCTGCTGTTGGAAATTCGCCCGGTCGACGGATCTCAGCCCGCAACCCCCACGCGCAAGAAGCAGTCGTGTCTTCACCTGCGCCGCTGCTGAACGGCGGTCAGTCGGCCTCGACCATCCGCACGTCATAGCCCGCGGCGCGCAGCGTCTCGACCAACCGGTCGAGGTGGTCGCGGTCGCGGGTCTCGCACTCGATGTCGGTGATCAGGCCCTTGGCCGGCAGGTTGGTGAAGACCCGCTGGTGATAGACTTCGAGGATGTTGACCTGCTGCTGCTCGAAGATGCGGGCGACCTCGAACAACTGGCCGGGGCGGTCCTTCAGGCGGATGCGCAGCCGCGCCAGCCGGCCCGACCGGGCGAGATCGCGCAGCAGCACGTTGGCCAGCAGCCGCGTGTCGATGTTGCCGCCGCACAGCACCAGCCCGACCTTGCGCCCGCGGAATCGCCGCGGATGCGCCAGCAGCGCCGCCAGTCCAGCCGCTCCGGCCCCCTCCGCCACCGTCTTCTCGATGGTCAGCAGCATGGCGACGGCGTGTTCCAGTTCACGCTCGCCGACCAGCACGATGTCGTCGACCAGCCGCTCGACGACCTGGAACGTCAGCACGCCGGGCGTCTTGACCGCGATGCCCTCGGCCAGCGTGTCGCCGTCGCAACTGACGCTCTCGTGGCGCAGCTTACCCCACATCGACGGATAAAGTTCGGCCTGCACGCCGACGACCTCGATCGGCGTGGCATGTGCCTTGGCGACGGTCGACATCCCGGAGATCAGCCCGCCGCCGCCGATCGGCACGATCAGCGTGTCGAGATGCGGCGCATCCTCCAGCATTTCCAATGCGACGGTGCCCTGGCCGGCCATGACTACCGGATCGTCGAACGGATGGACGAAGACATAGCCGCGCTGGTCGGCGAGGCGATATGCCTCGGCGCTGGCTTCCTCGAACTTCTCGCCGTGCAGGACGACATGGGCGCCGTGGCCCTCGGTCTGCTGGATCTTCACCATCGGCGTGAAGCGCGGCATGACGATGGTCGCCGGGATGCCGAGGCGTCGGGCGTGATAGGCGAGGCCCTGCGCGTGATTGCCCGCCGACGCCGCGATGACGCCGCACGCCCGCTGCTCGGGCGTCAGCGACAACAGCTTGTTGAGGGCGCCGCGCTCCTTGTAGGCGGCGGTGAACTGCAAATTCTCGAACTTGATCCAGACCTCGGCGCCGGTCAGCTCGCTCAGCGTCTTGCTGACCAGGCAGGGTGTGCGGATGACCGCGCCCGCAATCGCATCGCGAGCCGCGATTACGTCGGCGATCGAGATCGGCAGCGCCGGCAAGATGGCAGCGGCGTCGGTGGAGGCAAGAGCGTTCATCGTTGCGGCTTTAGCGCCAAGGTTGCCGGTTGGCCACCCGAGGCGAACCGCGAACCATCGGCTTGCCAAGCATCAACCGGCTCGCCATCACTCGCGCTTGAACGAGGCAGCTGGCGGTGCGCGCCGCCCGCGGCCGGGATCACATGTGTCCCGGCAGGCATGGGATGACCAACTTGAAGATTTTCTACATCGGGCTTGGCGTCATGGGTGCGCCCATGGCGGGGCATCTGGCCAAGGCCGGCCACGAGGTCAGCGTCTATAATCGCACCGCTGCGAAGGCCGCGGCCTGGGTCGCGGAACATGGCGGGCAAAGCTTTGCCAGCCCGGCGGCGGGCGCAGCGGCGGCGGACGTCGTGCTGACCTGCGTCGGCAACGACGACGATCTCCGCGGGCTGCTGCTCGGTACGGACGGCGTGCTGGCGGCGATGCGGCCCGGAACCTTGTTCGCCGACCATACCACGGCCTCGGCACAGGTGGCGCGCGAACTGGCGGCGGCGGGTGCGGAGCGCGGCGTGATGGTGCTCGACGCACCGGTGTCGGGCGGCGAGGCCGGCGCCATCAACGGCGTCCTGACGATCATGTGCGGCGGCACCCCCGATGCGTTCGCCGCTGCCGAGCCAGTGTTCGCGGCCTATGCCAGACGCACCGGGCACCTCGGGCCGGCGGGCAGCGGCCAGCTTGCCAAGATGGTCAACCAGATCTGCATCGCCGGACTGGTCGAAGGGCTGGCCGAGGCGCTCAACTTCGCGCTGGCCGCCGGGCTCGACGCCGGCGCGGTGATCGACGTGATCTCCAAGGGCGCCGCGCAAAGCTGGCAGATGGACAACCGCGCCACGACGATGATCGACGGCAAGTTCGACTTCGGCTTCGCGGTCGACTGGATGCGCAAGGACCTGGGGCTGGTGCTGGGCGAGGCGACACGGCTCGGCATCGGGCTGCCGGTGACGGCGCTGGTCGATCAGTTCTATGCCGAGGTGCAGGGCAAGGGCGGCGGCCGCCTCGACACGTCGAGCCTGATCACCCGCTATCGCTAGTCCGGACGAGCGCTGTCCTACACACCATTCGCTGTGCCATATAGGTTCAATGACTATGACGGACTTCTTCGTTGCACGATGCGGCGGCACCGACGGCCGGCTCGGAGCACCTCGCTCCACGCCAGCCAGGAGCAACGAAGAAGGCGTTCATGGCATGTTGCGACGTGAACTTCCGCGGCTCATCGCATTGACATTGCTCGGCACGCCGGCCCTTGGCGCGGCAAGCACGCTGCTCACCAACGCCGACGGCATCACGCTCGATGCCTCGAACCAGATCGTCCATTTCGGTGCGCTGCTGGTCGGCGACGACGGCAAGGTCGTCCGGACTTACCCGCGCGGCGCCAAGATCGCGGTGACGCCGGACATGAAGCAGGTCGACGCGGGCGGCCGCACGGTGATGCCCGGGCTGATCGACGCGCACGGCCATGTCATGGAGCTCGGCTACAACGCCCTCGCGGTCGACCTGTCGGGCACGACCTCGCTGGCGCAGGCGCTGGCCCGCGTCACCGCCTATGCCAAGGCCAATCCGCAGGCGCGCTGGATCGTCGGCAGCGGCTGGAACCAGGAGCGCTGGCCGGAGCGGCGGTTTCCGACCGCCGCCGAACTCGACCGCGCCGTGCCCGACCGCCCGGCCTATCTGACCCGCATCGACGGCCATGCCGGCTGGGCCAACAACCGCGCCATCGCGCTCGCCAAGGTCGTCGCCGCAACGCCCGATCCCGCCGGCGGACGCATCGAGCGCGGTCCCGGTGGTGCGCCCGCCGGAGTCTTCGTCGATGCCGCCAAGGGCCTGATCGAGGCGGTGCTGCCCAAGCCGACCGAGGCCGAGGCCCGGCGCGCCTTCGACAAGGCCCTGCAGATCATGGCGTCGGTCGGCCTGACCCAGGTCGGCGACATGGGCATCGATCCCGACACCTGGCGCCTGTACCGTGCCTATGATGCAGGGCACCGCCTCACCGTGCGGATCGCGGCGCTCGCCGGCGGCATGGACGCGCTGGCGACGATCGCACCCAAGGGGCCGATCGACTGGACCGGCGACGAGCGCCTGTCGCTGCACGGCGTCAAGCTCTACGACGACGGCGCACTGGGGTCGCGCGGTGCCTTTCTGAAGGCCGATTACAGCGATGCGCCGGGCAATCGCGGCCTGAGTTTCAACACCAATGCGGCGCTGCGTACCGCCGTCGACAAGGCGGCGGGGCAGGGCTTCCAGATTGCCGTGCACGCCATCGGCGACGCCGCGAATGCGCAGGTGCTCGACGCCTATGCGACCGTACCGGCGGCGACCCGCGCGCGCCTCCGGCTGCGCATCGAGCATGCCCAGATCGTCGACGTCGCCGACCTGCCGCGCTTTGCCTCGCTCGGCATCATCGCCTCGATGCAGCCGACCCACGCGACCTCCGACAAGGGTATGGCCGAAGCACGGCTGGGCGAAGCACGGCTCGGCGGAGCCTATGCCTGGGAGACGCTGATCCGTAGCGGGGCGCGTTTTGCCGGCGGCAGCGACTTTCCGGTCGAGCCGCCGAACCCGTTCTACGGGCTCCACGCCGCCGTGACGCGGCAGGATCGCAGCGGGCAACCGCTCGGCGGCTGGCGGGTCGGCGAGGCACTGACGCTGACCCAGGCGCTCGCCGCATTCACCACCGGCGCCGCCTATGCCAGCCACTCCGAGACGCACACCGGGACGCTGACGCCGGGCAAATGGGCGGACTTCATCATCGTCGATCGCGACCCGTTCAAGATCGCGCCGGGCGACCTGTGGAAGATCAAGGTCGAGCAGACCTGGGTCGGCGGCAGGCGGGTATTCCCCTGAACCGAAAGGATCAGACCAGCCCGATCAACCGGCTGGGCGTCAGCACTTGCGGCAACGTCTCGACCCGTCCGTCGGCGTGATAGAACAGGTACAACGGCACGCCGGCACGATTGTGCGCCTCGATGAAACGCCCGAGCACCGGATCGCCGTTGGTCCAGTCACCGACCAAAGTCTTGACGCCCTTCGCCGCAAACGTCCGCCCGACCTCGGCATTCGCCAGCGCGCCGCGCTCGTTGACCTTGCAGGTCAGGCACCAGTCGGCGGTGAAATAGACCAGGGTCGGGGTCTTGGCCGCCTGCAACGCCGCCAGCCGGGCCTCGGTGAACGGCTCGGCCGCCAACGTCGACGGCGCATCGATCACGGGCGTCGCACCAGCAACGGGAGGAAGCACGATGAGCGCCAACACCGCCGCCACCACTGCTCCACCCAGTGGCAGCCAGCCCGGACGCTGCCCCTGCTGGCGCGCCCCGAACCACCACAAGGCCAACGCCACCAGGAGTGCCCCGCCCAGCCCGAGCGTCATGCCGCCAACCCCGGTCTGCCGCCCCAGCACCCACGCCAGGGCCAGCGCGGTCAGGAACATCGGCACGCTCAGGATGTGCCGCAGCGTCGCCATCCATGCCCCCGGCTTGGGCAGCCGCCGACGCAGCGCCGGCACGAAGCCGATGGCGATGAACGGCAGCGCCAGACCCAGCCCAAGCCCGGCAAAGACCAGCAGTCCGGCAAGCGGCGGCAGGACCAGCGCCGCACCCAGCGCGCCGGCCATGAACGGCCCGGTGCACGGTGTCGCGACGAACGCCGCCAGCGCACCGGTCCAGAAACTGCCCGCCGCCCCGCGCTTCATGGTCAGCGACTGGCCGGCACCGCCGCTCGACAGGCTGATCTCGAACAGGCCTGCCAGGTTGAGCGCGATCGCCGTCACCAGCAGCAACAGCGCCAGGATGACATGAGGGTTCTGCAACTGGAAAGCCCAGCCGATCTGCGTGCCCGCCGCGCGCAGCCCGAGGATCGCTGCACCCAGCGCGACGCAGACCAGCATGACCCCGCCGGCATAGGCCACCGCATCGCGCCGCGCGTCGCTGGCCGAGGTGCCGCCCTTGGCGAGGCTCAGCGCCTTGAGGCTGAGGATCGGAAAGACGCATGGCATGACGTTGAGGATGACCCCACCGACCACTGCGAGCAGGAAGGCAGGAATGAAGCCGCGCCAGCCGGCGGAGTCGTTCGTGTCGCCGGCTTTAATCACGCCCGCGGCGGGAACCGCTCCGGGGTTGGCAGTGATGGCGAAGCCGCGGGGCTGGCTCTCGCCCTCGCGCTGGATCCTAAGGATGCCGGTCAACGGCCCGGACGGAGTGCCGCTGGCCTTGGTCTCGAGGCGCAGGCTATCGCCGGAAACGCTCAGCACCTGCGGCGCGGCGTAGTCGGCAAAGCCATCGACAGCCGGGAAGAAGTAGGCACTGCGCACCCGCCCGGCGTCGGCGATCGGCACCGCCACGGCCAGTCGGCCACCGCTGATCCGGTAGGTTCCGGCAGCATCCAGCGGCACCGGCATCGCCTGGCGGGCAGCGGCCAGGACCGTAGCCGCCCCGGGGTCCGGTGCGCCGTCGCCGATCTGCAGCTGTGCAGTCGCTGTCGCCGACTCAGGCACACACAGCTCGCTGGTACAAACCAGATAGTCGAGCTTGACCGCGATCGGAAAGCTGCCGCTGGCACCTGCCGGCACGGCAATGTCGACCAGCAACGTCGCCGGGCGTTCATAGACGTAGTTCATCAGGCCCGAGACGAGCAATGTTCCCGGGACCGGATAGCGCAGGTCGCTTGCCGTGCTGCCCGGTGGCAGGGTCCAGGTCGCCTTGGTCTCGACACCGGCGTCCCCGGGGTTCTTCCAATACGTATGCCAGCCGGGCTGCGGGGTGAAGGTCAGCGCCAGCGTCAGCGGCTTGCCTGCCGCAGGTTTGGCGCTCTCGGCAGCCAGGATCACGGCAACGTGCCTCGGCAGCTGCGCGGCCGCCGGCGTCAGGGACAGGAGCGCGAGCAAGGCCAGCAGGACACGGATCATCGAGCGCTTATGCCGGGCGGATCCCCGGCGGTCCATGGGCCGTTGTTGCCGCGCACATATCAGGGAGACGAGCATGATCGGGACGATGACGCGGGTCGGGTCGGGGATGATGCTGGCATCGCTGGCGATCGGCACGGCCGCGGTCGGCGGCGTAGTGGTCGGTGCGCTAGGGCTTTATGCAGCGCAGCGGCTGTCGAAGCGCGACGGCGGCGAAGGCTTGTTCACCAAGCGCGCACACCAGTCGGACGGCAGCGATGCGTCGGCGTCATTCGGGGCAGGGATCGCCGACGAGAACACCGTGCCGGCACAGGCCGGGATGCCGATGCGGGGCTAAGACTTAGAAGGATTGACCGGCGGCTGGTAAAGCTAGGCCTTCGTCGAGCAGGGTGCAGGAACGGAACGTCCCCATCGCACGATTTGAAGCAGCTCCGAATCAAAACAGGGAGGCGCACGATGCTCCTCCCTGCCTTAAATAGTCTGCGACGGTGTTTAGCGCTTGCTGAACTGGAAGCTGCGGCGAGCCTTGGCCTTGCCGTACTTCTTGCGCTCGACGACGCGCGGGTCGCGGGTCAGGAAACCGGCGTGCTTGACGGCGGTCCGCAGGGTCGGCTCGTAGCGGGTCAGCGCCTGGGCGATGCCATGCTTGACCGCGCCGGCCTGGCCGGAGAGACCACCGCCGGCGACGGTGCAGACGACGTCATACTGCTCGCGACGCTCCGCGACATCGAACGGCTGGTTGATCACCAGGCGCAGGGTCGGGCGAGCAAAGTAGACCGTCTGGTCGCGGCCGTTGACCGTGATCTTGCCGTTGCCGGGCTTGAGCCAGACGCGCGCGATCGCGTCCTTGCGCTTGCCGGTAGCATAGGCACGGCCCTGAGCATCGATCTGCTGCTCACGCAGCGGGGCAGGCGAAACGCCATCATGGATAGGCGTCGCGTCCATCGCCGCACCGAGATCGGACAGCGATGACAGCTGGGACTGAAGATTATCGGCCATTATGCGGAAACCTTGTTGCTGGCGTTGGCAACGCTGTTCTTGGAATTCATCGCAGCGACATCGAGAACCTCGGGCGCCTGCGCTTCATGCGGATGCTCGGAACCGGCAAAGACGCGCAGGTTGCGCATCTGATCGCGACCGAGCGGACCGCGGGGAACCATGCGCTCGACGGCCTTCTCGAGGACGCGCTCGGGGAAACGACCTTCGAGGATCTTCTCGGCTGTGACTTCCTTGATGCCGCCTGGATAGCCGGTGTGACGGTAATAGATCTTCTGCCCGAGCTTGCGACCGGTGAAGCGGACCTTCTCGGCATTGATGACGATGACGTTGTCACCGCAATCGACGTGCGGCGTGTAGTTCGCCTTGTGCTTGCCGCGCAGGCGGTTGGCGATGATCGACGCGAGGCGACCGACAACCAGGCCGTCGGCATCGATGATTAGCCACTTCTTCTCGATCTCGGCAGGCTTGGCGGCCGCCGTGGTGCGTGACAATGTCGTTGGCATAGCGCCCTCTTCAAATAACGAAACCGGCCCGCGAGGACCGGTCGAACGCTGCTGCTATCGTCGAACCTGCCACGCAACGCAAGGAATATCGTGCTATTTGGAGACGGTATTATCGTACCGCAGCCTCGCTTGTGGTCCAATGGGCAAGGCGAATAGTGGCAGCGAGAAGAAGCGCTGCCCCAGCCTGATGCGCGGCGGCCAACGGTATCGGCACATGGTGCAGCACCGTCAGCACTCCAAGCACGAACTGCAGGATAACCAGCGCAGCGACGGTCCCGGCCCGACGACCTGCGCCAACCTTCGAAGAACTCCAAGCGACCAGCAGCGCCGCGCCAGCGACAAGCCAGGCAAGGCTGCGGTGCAACCACTGCACGCTGAGCGGATCGTCGATGAGGCTGGCGAGCGGCGGTACCAGTCGACCGACCACCAGTGGCCACGTGTCGGCGGCGTGTCCCGCGCGAAGGCCCGCGGTGAATGCCCCCCAGACGATCTGCAAGGCCAGCAGCAGCAGGAACGGTGCGACCCACGCCGCCAGCTTGCGACGCCGCGGCTCGACCAGATCGAGCGCAGTCCAGACGCAGGCCGACATGAGGATCAGAGCCAGGACGAGGTGAACCGCAAGCCGTTCATGCGCTACCGACGGGCGGTTTATCAGCCCCGAAGCAACCATCCACCAGCCAACCGCGCCCTGCAGTCCGCCAAGCACGAACAAGCCCGTCAATCGCCAGCCATAGCCACGCGGGATAGCGCGGGTCACGGCGAACCACATAAGGGGAAGGGCGAACGCAAAGCCGATCAGACGTCCGAGCAGCCGGTGCAAATACTCCCAGAAGAAGATGCCTTTGAACGCTGCGAGGCTCATCCCGGCATTGACCAACTGGTATTGAGGACTGGCACGATAGGCCGCAAACTCAGCCTGCCATTCGGCGTCGTTCAGCGGCGGCACGATGCCCGTCACTGGATCCCAACGGACCATGGACAGCCCCGATTCCGTCAGCCGGGTAATGCCGCCAACAACCACCATTGCGAAAACCAGCATAGCGACCGCGAACAGCCAGTTGGCGATCGCACGTGGCCGCGCAGAAGCACGGTCGGCTGAGACAGAAGATGCAGCGATGCTAGCCATGAGGTGCGCCTATGCGTGTCGACACTGCCCGGATCAAGGGCTGCAGCGCCGCAGCAAGATCGACCCAGCGCTTGCGCCGACGTATGAGATAATATAACACGTCATCATGGCACCGCAACGCTACGGTTGGATCGATCGCTCGGCAATGAGCCTGTCGGGCTTGTGCCTCGTTCATTGCCTTGCCGGCAGCGTCCTGCTGTCGACTATTTCGATCAGCGGCGGGTTGCTGAACCATAGCTTTCACTTCTTCGGGCTGATGCTGGCCTTGCCGCTTGCCGCCTATGCGCTGGTTCGCGGGGTTCGCCAGCATGGCCGGGTCAGCGTGATCGTGCTCGGCGGGATCGGCCTTGCACTTATGGCGCTGTCTTTGCTGGTTGGTCACGGGACGGCAACCGAGATCGGAATGTCGGTCCTCGGAGTGGTCGGGCTTGGCGCGGCCCATCTCCTGAATATGCGCTGGTCTCGTCACTAACTTGCGACGAGCGCTGTGGCGGCCCATATTTGGCTGATGTCGGCGCAAACACACGATCATCATCATCACGCCGGCGTAGCCCTGGCAGAAGCGGCGCGTGACGTTGTCGTGCGGGCCGGTGACCAGTGGACCGACATGCGCGCCAAGGTCTTCGAAGCACTCGCGACCTTTGACCAGCCGGCGAGCGCCTATGACGTGACCGAGCTGGTTTCAAAGCTGCTCGGGCGTCGCATCGCCGCGAACAGCGTGTACCGAATCCTCGATCTCTTCGTCGTCAACAACGTCGCGATGCGGGTCGAGAGTCGTAACGGGTACCTTGCGAACGCCCATCCCGAGTGTCTGCATGACTGTATTTTCCTGGTGTGCGACAATTGTGGGCGAACGACGCATATCGATGACGATTCGATCGCCAAGCGCGTCCGTGCGACTGCAAGTGCGACCGGATTCAAGCCGGTGCGCCCGATCTTGGAAGTTCGGGGCCGTTGCGGCCCCTGCGACCAAGGAACAGCTTAGAGGCAATCGACAAGCTCGGCCGACGGCGCTAATCGTCTCGCTTGTCCATGGTTGATGGCGAGTGCCTTGTGAATCAACGTCCCGCAACGCCACTCCTCGATACGGTGTCGCTGCCTTCCGATCTGAAATCGTTCGATGCCGCGCAGCTCAGGCAGGTCGCGGATGAACTGAGACTCGAACTGATCGACGCGGTCAGCGTTACCGGTGGGCACCTCGGTGCCGGTCTCGGCGTCGTCGAACTGACCGTCGCCTTGCATCATGTCTTCAACACGCCCGACGACAAGTTGATCTGGGACGTCGGTCATCAGGCCTATCCTCACAAGATCCTGACCGGGCGTCGCGACCGCATCCGGACCCTGCGCATGAGTGGTGGCTTGTCCGGCTTCACGCGTCGAAGCGAGAGCGAGTACGACCCGTTCGGTGCTGCGCACAGCTCGACGTCGATCTCGGCCGCGCTGGGTTTTGCCGTAGCGAACAGGCTGCAGGACCGGCCCGGTAAGGCGATTGCGGTGATCGGCGACGGCGCGATGTCGGCTGGCATGGCCTATGAGGCGATGAACAACGCCCAGGCTGCAGGTAATCGGCTGGTCGTCATCCTCAACGACAACGACATGTCGATCGCCCCTCCGGTTGGAGCGCTGTCGGCCTATCTGGCGCGGATCTACTCGTCGCGGCCGTTCCTGGAGCTGCGCGACGCGATCAAGCAGCTGGCCAAGCGTGCGCTGGGTCCCAGCATGCAGCGCACGGCGAAGCGCGCCGAGGAGTATTTCCGCACCTTCGCGACCGGCGGAACGTTGTTCGAGGAACTCGGCTTTTACTACGTCGGACCGATCGACGGGCACAACCTCGACCATCTGGTGCCGGTGCTGGAGAATGTCCGCGACGCCGCCGAAGGCCCGATCTTGGTCCACATCGTCACGCAGAAGGGCAAGGGCTATGGCCCGGCCGAGGCTGCCGCCGACAAATACCACGGCGTCCAGAAGTTCGACGTCATCACCGGGGCGCAGGTCAAGTCCAAGGCTGGGCCGCCGAGCTATACCAACGTCTTTGCCAAGGCGCTGGTCGACGAGGCGACCCGGGATGACCGCGTCGTCGCGATCACTGCGGCAATGCCGTCCGGTACCGGCCTCGACAAGTTCCAGGCAGCTTTCCCGGACCGGTTGTTCGACGTCGGCATCGCCGAGCAGCATGCCGTGACCTTCGCGGCCGGTCTCGCGGCGCAGGGGATGCGGCCGTTTGCGGCGATCTACTCGACGTTCCTCCAGCGCGCCTATGACCAGGTCGTCCATGACGTCGCTATCCAGAACCTGCCGGTGCGTTTCGCCATCGACCGGGCCGGTCTGGTCGGCGCCGACGGTGCCACTCATGCCGGGTCGTTCGACGTAACCTACCTGGCGACGTTGCCTAATTTCGTGGTCATGGCGGCGTCCGACGAAGCCGAGTTGTGCCATATGGTCCACACCATGGCATTGCACGACAGCGGTCCCAGCGCGGTCCGCTATCCGCGTGGCGAGGGCACCGGCGTGGCGCTGCCCGAGGTGCCGCTGCAGCTGGAGATCGGCAAAGGGCGGACCCTGCGTGAAGGCAAGACCGTGGCGATCCTGTCGCTCGGTACCCGACTCGGCGACGCATTGCTGGCGGCCGACGACCTGGAAGCACGTGGCCTGTCGACGACGGTGGCCGACCTGCGGTTCGCCAAGCCACTCGATCACGACCTGATCCGGCGACTTGCGCAGAACCATGAGGTGCTGGTCACGATCGAGGAAGGGGCCATCGGCGGGTTTGGCGCGCATGTGCTGACCTGGCTCAGCGACGAGGGGCTGACCGACAATGGCCTGCGGGTCCGCACGCTGCGACTGCCCGACATCTTCCAGGAGCATGACGGTCCGGCAGCCCAGTATACCACGGCCAGGCTCGATGCGCCGGCGATCGTGGAGACTGTGCTCGAGGCACTGCGGCACAATTCGGTCGGCATGACCGAGGGCGCCCGGGCGTAGGTGGCCGGCAAGCAGCGCGTCGATCAACTCCTGGTCGAGCGCGGGCTGGTCGAGAGCCGGGCGCGGGGGCAGGCCCTGATCCTGGCAGGGCTGGTGTTTGCGGGCGAACGCAAGGTCGCCAAGGCGGGCGAGCAGCTTGCCGACGATACGGCGCTGGAGGTGCGCGGCCGCGATCATCCCTGGGTGTCGCGCGGCGGGGTCAAGCTGGCGCATGGGCTCGACCACTTCGGCTGGGATGTCGGCGAGTCGGTGGCGATCGACGTCGGGTCCTCGACCGGCGGTTTTACCGACGTGCTGTTGAGCAAGGGCGCGAGCAAGGTCTTCGCCGTCGATTCGGGCACCAACCAACTGGCTTGGAAGCTGCGCGAGGACCCGCGTGTCGTGGTGCTGGAACAGACCAATGCGCGGCACCTGACGGATCGGGAGATCGGCGAGGCAGTCGATATCGTGGTTTGCGACGCGAGCTTCATATCCCTCCCCAAGGTGCTGGAAACGCCACTTACTTTCGCAAAGCCGCGAGCCCGATTGCTCGCGTTGATCAAGCCGCAGTTCGAAGCCGGTCGGGGCGAGGTCGGCAAGGGCGGGGTGGTCCGCGATCCTGCCGTTCATGCCCGGGTCTGTGCCGAAGTTCGTGCCTGGGTCGAGGCCAAGGGCTGGACCGTCGCCGGGATCGTGCCGAGCCCGATCACCGGGCCGGAAGGCAATATAGAGTTCCTGATCGCGGCCGAGCGGTCAGTGCAGGGCGTTGCCGATCAGGCTGACGGTCAAGGCGATCACGCCGATGTTGAACAGGAAGGCCAGGATGCTGTGGACCAACGCGACCTTTCGTAACGCGCGGTCGGCAATCTGCACGTCGGAAACCTGGAAGGTCATGCCGAGCACGAAGGCGAAATAGGCGAAGTCCCAATAGACCGGCGGCTCGTCGCCCGGGAATTCCAGGCGCTTGGAGTCCTTGCCCCCGTCCCTGACGTAATAGGCATGGGCATAGTGCAGCGCGAACATGGTGTTGCCGAAGGCCCAGGCGAGCAGCAGCGTACCGCCGCTCAGGGCGAGATCGCGGCCGTGCGAATCGGTCAGCTCGAGCCAGACCGCGACCATGATGATGCCGAGCACGATCATCGCGATGAAGATCAGGATGTGCTGGTCGGGCTCGTTATCCGAGGCCCGCTGGCGCATCTCGGCGGCCTTGTCGTCGCCGAAGCTGCGGATCAGCGCGGCGATGAAGCTGAGTGCAGCGATGTCGAAGCCGGTCAGCAACGACGGCACGAACTTGAATTTCAGGCATAGCAGCGGCGTCGCGACGATCAGCACGACGAAGAACAGCACAAACCGCCGGTAACGCCCGATGAAGCTCATGCGCGGCTCCCACGTTGGCCCGATGCCAGGACCAGATAGCCGCACAGTGCTGCGGCCAGTGACCCGCCTAGAATGCCGAGCTTGGCCGCCTCGTTCCCGGTGGAGCCTTCGCCGAACGCCAGCCCGGCGATGAACAGGCTCATGGTGAAGCCGATTCCGCAGAGCAGCGCGATGCCCCACAGCTGCCGCCAGCTTGCGCCTTCGGGCCGTACTGCGATGCCGGTGCGGACAAGCGCGAAGATCACGCCGAGGATGCCGATCTGCTTTCCGATGAGCAGGCCGAGGGCGATGCCGAGTGGCAGCGGCGCGGCGATCGCGCCGAGGCTCAGGCCCCGCAAGTCGATGCCGGCGTTGGCAAAACCGAATAGCGGGACGACGAACAATGCGGTTACCGGCGACAGCCGGTGCTCCAGATTGAGCAACGGCGAGCCGGTGCCGCGGCCGGTCAACGGTATGGTCATCGCTACCGCCACCCCGGCCAGCGTCGCATGGACGCCCGATTGCAGGACCGCGTACCAGATCCCGGTGCCGATCAGCAGATATGGCCACAGGGCATCGACGCGCAGCCGGTTGAGCAGCACCAGCACGGCCAGCCCGGCACCGGCGATGGCAAGCATCGTGAAGTCGAGGTGGTCGGTGTAGGCGACGGCGATGACGGCGATGGCGCCGAGATCGTCGATGATCGCGATCGCGGTGACCAGCAGCTTGAGCGACGCCGGGACACGACCGCCGAGCAGCGCCAACACCCCGAGCGCGAAGGCGATGTCGGTGGCAGCGGGGATCGCCCAGCCGCGGTGGTTGGCGGGAACGTCGTGGTTGATCGCGATGTAGATCAGCGCGGGGACGACCATGCCCGCGATAGCCGCGGCGCCGGGCAGGATGCGGCTGCCCCAGGTCGACAGTTCACCGGTGACGATCTCGCGCTTCACTTCCAGCCCGATGAGCAGGAAGAACAGCGTCATCAGCCCGTCGTTGATCCAGTGCAGCAGGCTGTGTTCCCCGACGGGCGTTGCGAGCGCCGCGAAATAGCCGGCCGAGGCCGGAGAGTTGGCGAGGACGATCGCCAATGCCGCTGCAGCCATCAGGACATAGCCGCCGGAAGCCTCGTTACCGAGGAAGCGCTTTATCGCCGCGAGGCTGTCGAACGTAGGCGCTTGCTTCGAGATAATCGTCGCCTCTTGCTCGGAAGTGGAATGAAAGTTCAGATGATAACGCGGAAAACGCTGTAACCGGCGCCGCCGTTTCAGAGAGGCGAGTCGATCGGGCCGGGCGCCACTGGCTCAACTCAAAGCCATTATCCCATTAGGTTCAAAATGTCAACCGCGGCCGGCGTAGTTGGCTTCGACCCAGTCGCGGTAGCTGCCGTCGAGGATGCTGCGCCACCACGGCTCGTTGGCGATATACCAGGCGAGGGTCGCGGCGAAGCCGGCCTTGAAATCGCGTGCCGGCCGGTAGCCGAGCTCGTCGCGGGCCTTGGTCTCGTCGATAGCGTAGCGGCGGTCGTGGCCGGGACGGTCCTTGACCCAGGTCTTGAGGCTGTCGGTCGGCAGGCCCCTTGCGGCCGGCGCGTCGGGATAGCGCTGGGCCAGTCCGGGATCGCCGGCAAAGGCTGCGTCGACCGCAGCGCACAGCGTGTCGATCACCGTCAGGTTTGCCAACTCCTCGCCGCCGCCGATGCAATAGGTCTCGCCGACGCGGCCGCGCTGGAGCACCGCCTCGATGCCGCGGCAATGATCCTCGACATGCAGCCAGTCGCGGACGTTCATGCCGTCGCCGTAGATAGGCAGGGCGCGGCCGTGCAGCGCGTTGATCAGGAACAGCGGGATCAACTTTTCGGGGAATTGATACGGGCCGTAGTTGTTGGAGCAGTTCGAGGTCGTGACCTGCAGGCCGTAGGTATGGTGATAGGCGCGAACCAGATGGTCGGAAGCGGCTTTCGAGGCGGAATAGGGCGAATTCGGCGAATAGGGCGTCGTCTCGCTGAACGCCGCGTCGTCCGGACCGAGCGAGCCATAGACCTCGTCGGTCGAGACGTGATGGAAGCGGTGCGGCTTTCCGTCCCCCGACAGCCAGACGGTGCGCGCCGCCTTCAACAGGCTGTGGGTGCCGAGGATATTGGTGTCAATGAAGGCGTCGGGACCGTGGATCGAACGGTCGACGTGGCTCTCCGCGGCGAAGTGGACGAGCGTATCGATGGCGCGGTCGCGGAGCAGGGTCGTGGCGGTGTCTTCGTCGCGGATATCGGCTTCGACCAGTTCGACGGCGTTCACACCCGCGAGATTGGCGCGGTTGCCGGCGTAGGTCAGCGAATCGAGGACGACGATCTGGTCGCCGGGGTGCTGCTCGCGCCAGTAGTGCACGAAGTTCGCACCGATGAAGCCGGCGCCGCCGGTGACGAGCAAATTAGCCACGAGCGATGTCCTTGATGCAGTCGCGCAATTCCTCGCGCCAGTGACGGGCCGGGCCGGTGATCGCCCAGGTCGCGGTCTTGTCGAGGACGCCGTACGACGGGCGCTGCGCCGGGGTCGGATAGTCGGCGGTGCGGATCGGCAACACGCGTTCGGCGCGGATCGGCAGGCCGGCGGCGAGTGCCTCCTCGCGGATCGCGACGGCGAAGTCGTACCAGCTGGCGACACCGGCGTCGGTGGCGTGGAAGGTGCCGCCGTGATCGGCCAGCGCCCATAGGGTCCGCGCCAGCGTCGGCACATGGGTCGGGGAGCCGATCTGGTCGGCGACGACCTTCAACTCGTCGCGCTCGCCCATCAGGCGGAGCATGGTGCGGACGAAATTATTGCCCTGTGCCGCATAGACCCAGGCGGTGCGGACGATCAGCGGCGACGGATGGAACTCGCGCGCCGCGACTTCGCCGTCGGCCTTGGTCCGGCCATAGGCGCCGAGCGGGTTCGGCGTGGCGTCGGGCAGATACGGGCTGTGCGCCGAGCCGTCGAAGACGAAGTCGGTGGAGACATGCGCGAATTTCGCACCGGCATTGCGCGCGGCGGCCGCGAGCAGCCCGACGGCGTTGACGTTGACCAGTCGTGCCAGCGTCTCGTCGGCCTCGGCCTTGTCGACGGCGGTATAGGCGGCGGCGTTGAACACCAGGTCGGGCCGGGCCTCGGCGACGACGCGCGCCACGGTGTCGGCGCCGGTGATGTCGAAGTCGGCTTCGGGCGGTGCGATGACGGTGACGCCCTCGGGCGCGCTCGCCTGGAGTGCCCGGCCGAGCTGGCCGCCGCTGCCGGCGATCAGGACCCTCATGCGAAAACCTCCGCCTCGGCCAGCGTCACCGCCGCCGCATCCTTGCCCGACAGCAGCGGCGTTGCGCCGTCGAGCGGCCAGTCGATGCCGATCGCCGGGTCGTTCCAGGCGATGCTGCGCTCGTGCGCCGGAGCGTACAAAGTGGTGCATTTATACAGGAAGTCGGCGGTATCGCTCAGCACGACGAAGCCGTGCGCAAAGCCCGGCGGCACCCACAGCATGCGCTTGTTGGCGGCGCTGAGTTCATAGCCGACCCATTTGCCGAAGTGCGGCGACGAGCGGCGGACGTCGACGGCGACGTCGAACACCGCGCCATCGACGACGCGGACCAGCTTACCCTGCGGCTCGACGATCTGGTAATGCAGCCCGCGCAGCACATTGCGCGCCGAGCGGCTGTGATTGTCCTGGACGAAGCGCTCGTCGATGCCGGCCTCGGCAAAGGCCCGCGCGTTCCAGCTTTCGAGGAAGAAGCCGCGGTCGTCGCCGAACACCTTCGGTTCGATCAGCTTGACGCCGGGCAGGGCGGTGTCGGTGACGATCACCCGTTCATCCTCAGCTGGTCGAGCAGATATTCGCCGTAGCCACTCTTGCGCAGCGGTTCGGCGATGCGCTCCAGTTGCGCGGCGTCGATAAAGCCCTGGCGCCAGGCGATCTCCTCGGGGCAGCAGATCTTCAGGCCCTGCCGCTCCTCGACGATGCGGACATACAGTGCCGCGTCGAGCAGCGAGCCGTGCGTGCCGGTGTCGAGCCAGGCGAAGCCGCGGCCCATCTGCTCGACCTCGAGCTTGCCGGCGGTCAGGTAGGCGCGGTTGAGGTCGGTGATCTCCAGTTCGCCGCGTGGGCTGGGAACGATGTCGCGCGCCAGCCGGACCGCGTCGCCGTCGTAGAAGTAGAGGCCGGTCACCGCGTAGTTCGACTTCGGCGCGACGGGCTTTTCCTCGATCGTCGCGGCGCGGCCGGTGGCGTCGAACGACACCACGCCGTACGCCTGCGGGTCCTTGACGTAATAGCCGAACACGGTGGCGCCCTCGGTGCGAGCATCGGCGCGCGTCAGCAGCTCGGGCAGGCCATGGCCGTAGAAGATGTTGTCGCCCAGGATCAGCACCGAGGGCTGGTCACCGATGAAGTCGGCGCCGATGTGATAGGCCTGCGCCAGCCCCTTGGGCTCGGGCTGAACGGCGTATTCGATCTTCATGCCCCATTGCGAGCCGTCTTCGAGCAGGTGACGAAAGGCGGCGCTGTCGTTCGGCGTGGTGATGATCAGCACCTCGCGGATGCCCGCGAGCATCAGCACCGACAGCGGGTAATAGATCATCGGCTTGTCGTAGACCGGCATCAGCTGCTTGGAGACCGGCTTGGTCAGCGGGTATAGCCGGGTGCCGGAGCCGCCTGCCAGGATGATACCGCGTCGTGCCATTGCAATCCCTTACGCCCGACCTTTGACCAGTCGCCTGAGCAACCCGGCAAAGCTCTTCGCCTGTGCGACCAGGCTCTCCTGTCGCGCCGCAGCAACGACGCCGACGCCGCGATAGCGGGGCACCGGCCGCTGGGCAACCGCCAAGGCCGCCAGCCGGGACAGGATCTGGCGCTTGCGACGCGCCTGGGCAGGCTGCATCCGGACGATTTCGGCGATAGCGAGCGGCTCGACCCGCACCGCGCCGGCGGCGACCGCGGCGTCGAGGATGGCTTGTCCGGCAGCGGTTCGCGCCATGACGAGGCTGCGGCCATCCTGCTCCTCGAAGCTGGGATAACCGCGCTCGTCGCCGTACCAGGCATCGGCGGCAGCGACATCGGCATCGCCGCCGACCGCGTCGGGGCAGATCTTGCAGCGGAACTGGACCTGCTTGGACAGGATATCGCCCCAGCTGTCGGCGTAGGACATGCGCTCGCTGCTGCCGTCGTGGCGCGTCGCGGTGGCATAGCCGGGCCAGCCGTCGCCGCGGTAGCGGAAGGTCGCGACGTCGCTTTCGGCGACGCCGAGCCGGTCGAGGATGCGGCGCGTCCCGGCGGCGCTGGGGATGCCGGCGCAGAAGAATGCCAGCATCAGCGGCACCTTGGCGTCGACGCGCGGGTCGAGACGGGCGCGGGCGCGAAGGGCGGAGACGTCGCACGGCTTGCCGACGAAGGCGAATTTGCCCGGCATGGCGAGCCAGCGGTCGAGCTCGGCGAGTGGTGCGGAGGCGGTGTAGCGTGACCCGGCCGCCGCCATGACCGCCGCGGCATCGCGGGACACGCCCGTCGCATTGGCCAGCGGCAGCACGGGGTCGGCCCCGGTCTGGACGACGAAATCGACCAGCCCGGTCGCCAGCGCATGTGTCAGCAGGGCCGAGATCATGCCCCCCGACGATGCTTGGTGGCGCAACGCCGCGTCGGTCGCATAGCCGGTGCCGACGCTGTGCCAAGGTCCCCAAAGCGCATCGTCGTTGGGCGCGACGGGGCGCTCGTCGATGGTGACGGCGGGGCAGGCGGCGGCGATGCCCTGCTCCCGCGCCGCATCGAGCGTGGCGGACTGGACGGGGCGTAGGTAGCCCGGCTCTGTCATCGCCATGGTCACCGCGCCGCCGCCGATGCCGGCACACAGCCCGCAGCCGGTGCACAGCTGGCCGCGTGCCACCAGGGCAAGGGTCGGCGACGGGATCACGCGGGGCTCAGGGCCGGCGCGCGGCAGCAGCGGCGAAGTGCATCGCCAGCTCCGCGATATAGGTTTCCAGGCCCTGTTCGACGACCTTCAGGCCCTTGCCGATGTCGGTGGCGAGTTCGGCGCGGCGCTCGAAGGCGTCGATGACATAGTCGGCGGCAGCCTCGGTGCTGAGGCCGCGGACCGGCACCAGCCACTTGTAGCCGAGCCCGCCGAACAGCCCCTCGAATTTGCGGCTGTAGGAGATCGGCACCACCGGCACGCCGCTCGAATAGGCCGCGATCGTCGCGTGCATGCGACCGCCGACCAGGAAGTCGAGGCCCGAGATATACGACTTGGCTTCGCCCGGCGTCGTGAAATGGGGGGCGCGCACGAGACCGGGATATTGCGCAGCGAGGGC
This sequence comes from Glacieibacterium sp., assembly GCF_965200405.1. GTDB lineage: Bacteria > Pseudomonadota > Alphaproteobacteria > Sphingomonadales > Sphingomonadaceae > Glacieibacterium. The sequence goes on along the minus strand of NZ_OZ241356.1, from coordinate 3,351,939 downwards.
GTCGGCGGTGGCGCCGTCGTCGTCGCGTGGCTGGTTGGGCGCGAAGACATGGCCGACGAGGTGGACCTCGACGCCGGGCATCGCGGCGAAGCGCTCGATCAGCAGGTGGTTGAGCGCCCGGTAGTCGACCTCGATGCCGAACTCGTTACCGCCGCTGTAGCCGCGATTGTACAACAGGCCCGAGATGTTGAGGCCGACGCGGACCTTCTCCTCGGCCTTGGGTTGGGCGGTGAAGGGCAGGGCGAAGGCGACGTCGATGACCTGGAAGCCCGGGGCGCGCGGCGCAAGGTCCTTCAGCGCGGCGAACGACAGGGGATCGCGGGCGAATACCGCAGCGGCCCGGTTCAGCGCCCAGGCGGCGAGGCGCGTCTCGAAGACCTTGGTGAACGGCCCGATGGTCTGCGGCGAGAAGATCAGCGGCACGCTGCGCGCCACGGTAAGCGCCTTGGTACCCCATAGATAGAGAAAGCGCTTGCGGGGGTAGATATCGGTGAAGCTGTCGCCGGCGCCGATATCGAGCATGATGTCGAGGTTGCCGACGTCGGCGAGGAAGCCCTTGCGCGAGGTCATGTAGCGGCCGTCGATGACGCGGGTTTCGACATCCTCGACATAGGGCGGCCCGGTTTCGCGTGGGCTGAACACGACGAACTGGGCGTCAAGGCCGACACGCATGGCGGCAGCACTGGCGAGCGCCATGTTGCCGACGGTCAGGGCCCCGACGCCGAGGTTGCTCGACCGTGTCGAGTGCCATGCCAGTCCGATGCGGAATGGTTTCGTCATCGCGTCGCCCCTCCGCCAGCCGACATGCTCATGCGGACCCGGTGTTTCGATCGGATGAACACCAGCGGATTATCCGCCGGCGTCGATCAAGTCTTCGGTGTGGCCGGCGTCGTTGCAGCCGGTGTCGAGGTTGCGGCCGGTGGCGTCGTTGCTCCGGGGATCGCGGTGCCGGGAGCGGCGGCGGGCTTGGCTGCCGGCGGAGCGCTGTAGCCGGCGGCGTATTTGATGTTCGGCTTGGCGTCGGCAGTGAATTTCGCCAGGTCGGTCTGCAGGCGCTTCTGCACCTCGAGACGCTGCAGCAGCTGCTGCGCGAAGGCGATCGCCTTCTCGCCGATGAACGGGTCGACGCGGACGCCGGTGACGTGATTGACGAACATCACCGGGGCCGGGGCGCCCTGCGGCTGGTCGGCGAACATGAAGACCTCCTCCGGATTGCGCGCCGTGATGCGCATGATCTCGGCGGTCAGCACCGGGTTGGTCGCGAGCGCGTCGAGCTGCGTCGGCGCGCGGCGGAATTCGATCTTGGCGTTGGTCAGGACCTGGGCGACATCGCTCATGGTCTTGGCGGGGCCGAGGCCGAGCTCGCCGATGTTGTTGGGGCGCAGGAACTGGATCTGGTCGATCTGGAAGATCTTGCGCTCGGCGAACAAATTGGGGTTCTGGTCGATGAACTTCTGCGCAGCCTCGCGCGTCGTCGCGGGGACTTGGCGGGCGACATCGGCCTGCAGAGCCTGGACGAGCAGGCCGTCGTCGACGCGGCGCTGGGCCAGCAGGAACTGCGGGTTCTTGTCGAGGCCGCGCTTGCGGGCGACGTCGGCCAGCATGCGGCGCTCGACGACGCGAGCGAGGGCGACCTGGGAAACTTCCTTCTTGGGTGCGTTGGCGGGGGCGCGGATCAACTGCAGCTCGGAGTTCAGCTCATGGACAGTGATGTCCTGGCCATTGACGGTGGCAACGACCTGCCCGCTCGGCGCCTTGTTCTTGTCGCACGCCGATGTCAGTGCGAGTGCAGCGACGCTGACCGCAAATACTGACCGGTTGATCTTGCCCATGCCCATACTCCCGAAAAAAACTTCCCGAACCGCGTAAACCCCGCGCGCGGGCTTGCGTCAATACGCAAGCCCCAAAAGGGCTCTTGTCATCACCAACGCCTTCTTCGGCTGCCCGCGCAGCAGCCGCCGCGCGATCTGCGTCACGGCGAGCGCATAGTGGACAGGCAGCAGCTTTGGCCGGTGGCGGCGGACGAATTGCAGGCGCGACCGCAGCAGGTAATATTCGGACGTGGTGCTGCGCGTGCCGGCAGTGCCGCTCGAACCGATCGAGCCGCCTTCCTTGTGATAGACCACCGCCTTGTCGGCGAATGCGGTGCGAAAGCGCCCATCGTTACGGACCGCCCAGTCGATCTCCTCGAAGTAGAGGAAATAGCGTTCCTCCATCAATCCAACGACGTCGAGGAACGGCCGCGACACGGCGAGCGAAGCGCCCAGCACCATCGCCGTCTCGCCGATGACCCGCGCCGAATCGATCGGGGCGCTGGCCGGCTGTCCGTTGCCGATATGACGCGACTGGCCGGTCCGCATGTCGAAGCTGCTGCCGCCGAGCGCCTGGATGGTGTCGGGCCGGTGATAAAAGCGCACGACCGTGCCGCACATGCCGACGTTCGGCGTCGCATCCATCCGCGCCACCAGCGCCGCCGCGGCATCGGGTTCGACCACCGTGTCGTTGTTGAGCAGCCAGATATAGTCGATGCCGGGGTCGCGGAGCAGGTGCCGGACACCGACGTTGTTTCCCCCGGCAAAACCGAGATTTCCGCCCGAATCGATCAGGGTCAGTGCCGCCCGGGCGTCGTCGATCAGGCTCTGCGCAGCAGTCAGGCGGGTCAACGCCAGCGGCTTTGGCAACGGCGGATCGGTCAGTCGTGCCAGCGAGCCTGCAACGGGCGGGGCAGGGCGGTCGCCGCTCGCCCAAGCCTCGATGGCCTCCGCCGAGCCGTCTCCCGATGCATTGTCGACGACGACGACGCGAAGCGGACAATCGCTGCGCAACAGCGCTTCGAGGCATTCGACGGTGTCCGCTGCGCCGCGCCAGTTGACCAGCACGACGCCCAGCCGGGCCGGGATCAGCGATTCCATGAGGTCGCGCCGCCAGCCTGGGAGGGTCGCGCGGCGCGGAGCATCTCGGCGCTGCGGAACAGGTTGATGCGAGCCAGCGCCAGCACGCCGCGACAGCGATTGCCCAGGCCCGCGAGGCGTGGCGAAGTTAGCAGCCGCGCCGCCTGCACCGGAACCGCGAGCACCAGCGCCGCCGCTTTCAGCCGCCACGGCCAGCGCGTCCGGTGCGCCAGCCGGTCGGCGGTCGCGGTGTGATGGATCAGCCGCCGCCACTTACGCGCCATGCTGTCGAAATCGGGCCGTGCCGGGTGATAGACCAGCATCGCCTCGACATAACGCGGGGGATAGCCCCTGGCGGTCGCGCGCTGGCCCCAGTCGAGATCCTCGGCGGTGTCGATGCCGGCGAAGGGCCCGACGGCACGGTGGATGGCAGCGCCCATCGCCAGGTTCGCGGTCACCGAAAAGCGGCGCTTGGCGATGTACCATTTCTGGCGAAAGCCGAAGACCGACTCATAGGCCTCCATCCCGGTCATGTGCCGGGGGTCGACCGTGTCGATGTCAATCGCGCCGCCGGCGACGACGTGCTCGGGATCGATCTCCACGGCGTCGACCGCGGCCTGCAGCCAGCCCGGCGCGGCGCGGCAATCGGCATCGATGAAGGCGAGCACCGGCGCCTTGGCATGGGCGGCGCCGAGATTGCGCGCCAGCCCCGGCCCGGGTTCGGACTCGTCGAGGAAGGCGACTGCGGGATATGCGGTGCGGACGTCATCGAGAGAGACGGTCGAGCCGTTGTCGACGACGATGACCTCGAAGTCGCCCTGGTCGAGTTGCTGCGCGACGACCGAGGCAAGGCACCGCGCCAGCAGGTCCGGCGTGTTGAGGTGCGGGATGATGACCGAGGCGCGCGGCGGCGTCACGGCGCGATGCCGCGTGCCCGGGCGACCGCGGCGGCGATACCGCCCGCGGCCGGCGCGAACGCCGTCGCGGCGTCGTTGGCGATCATGCGGCGCAGGGCGGCCTTGTCCAGTTCCCACCAGCGGGACTGTTCGATCGCGGCGATGGTCTCGGCGTCGAAGCGGGCGCGCAAGGGGCGGGCGGGCAGGCCGGCGACGATGGTGTAGGGGGCGACATCGTGGGTCACGACGGCACCGGCACCGATGATCGCGCCGCGCCCGATCGACTTGCAGCCAGGCGCAATGGTGGCGTTGTGGCTAATCCAGACATCGTCACCGATCTCCAGCCAGGCCGGGTCGATGCGGTCGGCGGGCACGACGCCGAAGCGCGCCTCGTAGAGGAACGGATGGGTGGTCAGCGCCTCGATCGGGTGATTGGCATCGAGGACCCGCGCGGTCTTGGCGAACGAGCAATAGCGCCCGATGCGGGTCCGCGCCGGGACGCGCCACGGGTCGAAGCAGCCGTAACTGTACAGGCCCGCCTCGACGCCCCAGCGTGCCGCGAACCAGCGCCGCAGCTCGGTGCTTTCATATTCGTCGCGCAGCAACCAGCGAATGCGCAGCTTGTCGCGCAACGCCTTGAACATACCGGGCTCAGGCCGCGAGCTTGGCCATTGCCGCCGACATCAGCAGCAGCGACGAGACGCCCGGATAACGATAGCGGAAGCGGATCTCGCCGGCCTCGTCATCGACTTCGAGCAGGTCGTTGCTGTGCGCAAAGCCGCGCAGGTCGCGCTCGATCGCCGCCACCGGGATCGCGCCGGCAAGCTCGGTATTAACGTCGTCGATGCCGAACCAGCCGTCGGCGCTGCTGCCGGCGCGGGCCGCGGCGACCAGCAACGGCCATTGCGCCTGGGCGGAGTCGCGGCCGAGAATGGCCTGTACACGACGGGGCAGCGACGCGTTCCAGTCGGTCAGCACGCGCTCCACGGCCGCATGGCCATGCCCCGCGTCGACCGTGTTGCGGTGCTGGTCGAGCGCCGCCATTCCGGCCCGGTGGCCGAGCAACCGCACCAGGTAAGGCGAGCCGCCGGCCATCGTCGCGATCATGCTCGCGGCTTCGTCGGAATAGGTTAGGCCCGCCGCCTGCTCCCCGAGCGCCAGCACCGAGCGCACTTCGGCATTCGACAGCGGCCGCATCGGCAGGCCGACGATGTTGCGTCGAATCGACGGCGCGTAGCCGACCAGCTCGTCGAGGTTCTGCGCGACGCCGGTCAGCACCAGCTGCACGCGCGCCGCACGGTCGGACAGGTTCTTGATCAGCTCGGCGACATCGCGCCGGAAGGCGCGGTCGATGACGCGGTCATACTCGTCGAGGATCAGGATGATGCGCGTTCCGACGACATCGGCGAACAGGTCGCTGACCTCGCGCGGTCCGAAAGCACCCTCGGGCAACAGGCTGTCGAAGGTCGCGCTGAGCTCGCTGTCGTTCGAGGTCGGCAGGACGTTGCGGTGGTAGAGCATCGGGATCTTGGTGGCGAAGGCGCGGAACATCGCGTCGAACTTCGCCTCGGTGCCGCAGCTGCCGTAGATCACCAGATAGCGTGCTTCGCGGGCGGTGTCGGCAAAGACATGGACCAGGCTGGTCTTGCCGATACCGCGCTCGCCGTAGATGACGACATGGACACGCTGCTGCTCGACCGCGGCGATCAGCTGAGCCAGCGCATCGTGCCGGCCGGCGAAACGCTCGCGCGCCACGACAGGCTGCGACGCGCCCAGGGCATCGCGCAGCGCCAGGCGGCGGCGCGCCAGGGCGGGCTCCTCGCCACTTTCTACATCGTCGGACGCGGTCGCTGCAAAACGCGGCAGCTCGATCCCGGTGCTGACCGGCTTCTCGTCACGCCATAATGCGTCCAGGAACGCCGGACGCTGACGCAGCCGCGGATCGATCGCCGTGAAAGGCTCGACCCGAGCCTCTGTTGCACCATCTTCACTGCGGCCCTTGGACCAGCGTTTCCAGATCATGCCGTTCCCAATCGCAAAAAACACTCGTTCCGACCCTGATAGGCCGGAATGCGTCGTGCGCGCCACAGTAATTGGGTTAACGGACGCAATATATCGCGCCGCAACATCCACCAGTTGCCGCCTCGCGCGGACCCATGCTATCGCGATGCCGTGGCCCGCGCGGTCTCAGGGTTTCGAGGTGGGGGTACAAGTTGAGCGAAGTCATGCTCCGGCATAGGTTCGGAATCAGGTGCTGCCTTGCCCTCGGCGTGGCGGGAATCGCGCTGACGCCAGCGGTCGCACAGCGCTCGTCCGGCGATGACAACAGCTTTGCCCGCAGCGCGACGACGGTCGCGCCAGTCCAGGGACGCGGCTTCCGGATCGATGGAACGCTGAGCACGCTGTACGACACCAACATCCTCCGCCTCGGTGGCTCGCGCCTCGTGACCCGACCCGGCGAGAAGAAGGGCGACGTGCGGTTCAGCCCGTCGGTCTCGGCAGCCTATGGCATGCCCATCGGTCGCCAGCAGATTTTCATCGGTGGCCTGGTCGGTCGCGATTTCTATGCGCAGGACACCCGCCTGAACCGTAACCGCTACGTCATCGGCGGTGGCGCCAATCTTCGCGCCGGACGCTCCTGCAGCGGCTCTCTCAACGGCGAATATCAGCGCCGTCAGAGCCTGTTGTCGGAACTGTCGGACTTCAGCGGCAGCAACGTCCAGCAGACGCAGGTCTATGCCGCCGCGATCGAATGCGCGCCGCCGGTCGGTATCGGCTTCGGCGGCGGGGCAACCCGCCGGATCGTCGATAATGCCGACGTCCGGCGGAGCCTGTTCGATCTGCGGCAGAACAGCTTCGACGCGCATGCGAATCTCGGTGCCGGACGGATCGGCCAGTTCAGCATCGGCGGCAGCTATTCGACGATCGACTATCCTTTACGGCTGGTGACGGTGGCCGGCGGCACCGACAGCGACGGGCTCGACATCTATTCGGGCTTCATCGGCTATTCGCGGCCGATCGGCACGCGCCTGTCGCTGTCGCTGCAGGGCTCGTACAACCGCGCCAATCCCAAGCCCAAGACGATCCAGCAGGTCATCACGATCTTCGACGTGCCGATCGGTACCATTCCGATCGACCGCAAGGGCTATTCGGGCGGCGGCTATTCGGCGGTCATCACGTATCGGCCCAGCACGCGCCTGACGACCGACATCTCGGCGTCGCGCAGCGTCAACAATTCGTCGAATGTCGGCGCCCTGTACTCGGTCACCGACCTGATCGGTGCCGAGGTCAGCTACGCCTTGCGTCCCTCGCTCACGGCGGGCTTCGGCGGCAGCTACATAAATCGGAAGTATCGCGGCAGTTTCTCGTCGGGGACGGAGCCGATCGCGCGCAACTCTGACCGGAACGAGCGCGTATATGGACGACTGAGTTACTCGCCGACCGCGTTGTACGACGTCGATTTCGAGGTCGGCCACGAACGACGGAAATCGGATCCGGTGATCTACAGCTATAGCAGCACTACAGCGCGGCTGACACTGCACGTTAGATTTGGGAGAGGCTGATGCGTGTTTTTGTGACACTCTGGCGACTGCTGGTCGCCATCATGATCCTTGGCAGCGCGACTGCGGCGATGGCCCAGACCGGTGGTGGCTATATCCTCGGCCCTGACGATACCGTGCAGATCCAGGTCTACGGCCAGACCGATGCCAGCATCACCACCCGCATCAAGTCCGACGGCACGATCGTCATGCCGCTGATCGGTTCGATCAAGGCCACCGGCCAGACGACGCTGTCGCTCGCCGACCTGATCACCAAGAAGCTGGTCTCCGGCGGCTTCTTCAAGGCGCCGGTCGTCAACGTCGAGGTCGGCGGTTTCGCCAGCCGGACCGTCAACGTCGCCGGCAAGGTCGGCGCCCCCGGGATCTACCCGCTGGACCGCGCCTACCGCGTCCTCGAAGTCCTGCTCAAGGCGGGTTGGGTCCGCGAGAACGGCGCCAACTATATCTATCTGCGCCGTGGCAGCGACTACAAGGAAACACGCCTCGACACCGAGGCACTGGTCCGCGGCACCGCCGACAAGGATCCGTTGCTCGAGCCTAACGATACCCTGTACGTGCCCGATGCCGACACCTTCTATGTCACCGGCGCGATCAACAAGCCCGGCGCATTGCCGTTGCTACGTGGCATGACGGTCCGCCAGGCGATCGCGCTGGCGGGCGGCGTCACCGCCGCCGGATCGGACAAGAAGGTCGGCCTGTACCGCGTCGGCTCGAAGGAAAAAGACGAAATCGACCTCGACCAGCAAATTCAGAAGAATGATGTGCTGGTCATTAAGGAACGCTTGTTCTGATCGGTCTAGATCAGACGAACGATCTGCCCGGCGGGAACGTGCAAGCGACCCCGCCGGCGATGTCCGCCCGGTGGGGGCATGGAGCAAGTAACGGCGTATGAGCATTCTTCAGTTTCTGCGCATCCTGTTCGCGCGCCGATGGATTATCCTCGGCTGCATGCTGACGATCTCGGTGCTTGCCATCGGCATCGCGTCGCGGCTGCCCGAGCGTTATCCTGCCAAGGCCCGCATCATCCTGGACGTGATCAAGCCGGATCCGGTGACCGGCCAGGTGCTCGCGAACCAGTTCGTGCGTGGCTACACCCGCACCCAGACCGAGCTGATCAAGGACTACCGAGTCGCCGGCGACGTCGTCGACCGGGCCGAGCTTGCCAAGAAGCCGACGCTGGTCGCGGAATGGCAGAAGGATACCGGCGGGACCGGCGACCTGCGCCGCTACCTCGCGCAAAAGATCATCGATCACACCGACGCCGGCATGGTCGAGGGCAGCAACATCCTCGAAATCACCTATGACGCGCCCAACCCGGATGTCGCTCGCAACATCGTCGGCCTGATCCGCGACGCTTACATCGACGCTGCACTGCGTTACCGTACGGACTCGGCCGGACGCACTGCGGACTGGTACCGGGCCCAGGCCGACAAGGCCCAGGCCGCGCTGACCACCGCAGAAAGCGCGAAGTCTAACTTCGAGCGTGCGAACGGCATCGTCATGGCCGGCGGCGTCGAGGCCGAAAGTGCCAAGCTCCAGGGCCTGCAGTCCGCATTGCTGGCGGCACGCAGCTCCTCGACGACGCAGGAATATGCGGCGGAACAGCGTGGTCAAAGCTCCGGCATCGTCGACCAGCTGAAGATGCAGCTCGCTACCGCCGACGATCAGCTTCAGCAGGCTGGCGAGCGCCTCGGGACGTCGCATCCCGCCTATCAGGCGCTGATGCAGCGGCGGACCCTGTTGCAGCGTCAGCTCGCCACCGAAACGGCGGCGGCACGGGCGATCGGCGGCAGTGCGGCAGCCTCGACCCGCAAGTCGATCGCTCAGCTCGAGTCAGAATATAACGCCCAGAAGAACCGGGTGCTCGGCATGAAGGACACGCTCGACAAGCTTGGCGCCTTCCAGCGCGAGGTCGACCTGCGCCGCTCGCAATATGAGCGCGCTGCCGTTCGCACGGCCGACCTGAAGCTGCAGTCGGATGTCTCCGAAACCGGACTGGTGACGCTCGGCGATCCGGTCGGCAGCGGTACGCCGTCGTTCCCGAACATGCCGCTGATTAGTGTGCTTGCGATCCTCGGCGGCCTGATTGTCGGCATTGTCTCGGCGATCGTCGTCGAGATGCTCGGGCGTCGGGTGCGGGGTACGGAAGACTTGATCGCTGCGGCGCATGTCCCCGTGCTGGCGGTCATCGGCACCGGCGAGCGGGCGCCATTCAGGGCCTGGGTGCGACGCATGCTACAGCGTCGCCAATCGAACGCAGACGCATTGCAGCCTGCAGAATGAGCGAGAATCCGTTGGATACCCAGACCTTCGTCGACGACGGCCGTGCGGCTGTCGACGCCCCGATGCGCGATGCGTTGCAGCGGCTCGGCCTGCTGACCGACGACGAAGTTGCTCGGGTCTCCGCGCATCAGGCCGAGCGCAACCTCGACTTCGATCAGGCGGCGCTGGAGCTCGGCTTCATCGGTCCGGACGAGCTCGACCGGGCGCGCGAGCAGCTGATCAACAGCCTTGCGCTGCAGTCGGACTACCGCCGCAGCGTCTCGGACGAACTGGTCGTGCTGACCGATCCGCTCGGCGCCAAGGCGGAGGCGATCCGGCTGCTGCGGACGCAGATCATTGCCCAGCACATCAAGCCCGGTCGCCGGGCGCTGGCGATGATCGCGCCGATCGAAGGTGCCGGTTGCAGCTTCCTGACCGCCAACCTCGCCGCGGCGCTCTCGCAGGTCGGCATGAAGACGCTGATCGTCGATGCCAACATGCGAAGCCCGCGCGTCGACCAGATCTTCGGCCTCGACGTCGGTGGTCCCGGCCTTTCGAGCTATCTGTCGCTGCAGGCCGCCCGGCCGGAGCGTGTCGTCAACGCCAACGTGTTGCCGAACCTGTCGGTCATTTCCGCTGGCCCGCCGGTGGCGCGTCCGCAGGAACTGCTGTCGAGCACGCGTTTCCGCGACGGCATGAACATGCTGCTGCGCGAGTATGACATTGCGCTGTTCGACACGCCGCCCGCCAACAGCAGCGCCGACGCCCTCACGGTCGCCGCCGCAGTCGGACACTCGATCATCATCGCCCGACGCGACCAGACCTTCGTCAGTGACGTCGCGACCTTGTCCGAACAGTTGAAGTCCGCGCGCTGCGCCGTCGTCGGCGCAGTCCTGAACGAATTCTGACATGGCGACCCTTGCCACTCCGGTCGCACGACCGAATTACGCGGCGCTGACGGCGCATTGGCCGCTGTTGATCGGGCTGCTCGCGGTCGTCATTCCGACGCTCGGGGCACTCGGCTCGGGTCCGTGGTCGACCGAAGCCGGCGTCCATGGGCCGCTGGTCGTCGCCACCGGGATCTGGCTGGTCATCCGCCGCCTGCCGCAGATCCGCGAACTTTCGCGGCCCGGTAGCTTCCCCCTGGCGCTCGCCGTGTTCGTACCCGCGGTGATGCTTTACGTCTTCGGCCGCTCGTACGATTTCATCAGCGTCGAGGTGGCGGCGCTGCTGCTGGCCCTGCTCGCCGTGGCCTATGCCTATGTCGGGCCTGCGGTTCTGCGACTGATGTGGTTCCCGATCTTCTACATGGGCTTCGTCATCCCGCTTCCGGGCTGGCTGCTCGACCAGATCACCTCGCCGTTGAAATTGCTGGTTTCAGAGGTCGTCACTGGCGCGCTAAGCCTCGCCGGCTATCCGGTCGCCCGGGTCGGCGTGACGATCTATGTCGCGCAGTACCAGCTCCTGGTCGAGGACGCCTGCGCTGGCCTGAACTCGCTGATCAGCCTCGCGGCCATCGGCCTGTTCTACGTCTACATCCTGCGCAACACCAATTGGCGCTACTCGCTGCTGCTGCTGTTCCTCGTCGTGCCGATCGCCATCCTGGCGAACTGCGTCCGCGTCGCAGCACTGGTGCTGTTGACCTATTACTTCGGTGACGCGGTGGCCCAGGGCTATCTGCATAATTTCGCGGGAATGGTGACCTTCACCTCGGCCTTGCTGTTCATCTTCCTGATCGATGCGCTGCTGACGCCGTTGCGAAACTGGTTGGCGCGACCGGGCGACGGGGTGACAGCATGATCGCTCGTCGGGACGTCCTGTTCGGCGGCATGCTTGCTGCCTCGGCTGCAGCGGCGACGGCGCTGACGCCACGGCGTCACGTCGTGCTGCTGCCCGAGAACCGGAAGCTCGAGAGCATCGTGCCCTCGAAGATCGGCACCTGGTCGGTCGTGCCGTCGGATGCGTTCGTCCTGCCCAAGACGCCGGGCAGCCTGGCGGATCGCCTGTATAGCCAGACGGTCACCCGGCTGTACCAGTCGCCCAACAACATCCCGGTCATGCTGGTCATGGCATATGGCAGCGTGCAGAACGACTTGCTGCAGTTGCACCGCCCCGAGACGTGCTACTCGGCGGTGGGTTTCCAGATTTCCGGGTCGCAGTCCGTTCGCCTGCCCCTGGGCGGAACCGCGCAGCTGCCGGTTCGGGAGCTTACCGCGACGAACGACACCCGGATCGAGCCGATCGCCTATTGGACGCGCATCGGCGACGACTTGCCCCTCGATGGGCGGGAGCAGCGCTGGATGAAGCTCAACCAGCAATTCGCCGGGATCATTCCCGACGGCATCCTCATCCGTATGTCGACTGTCGGAGAGTCCACGCCAGAGGTATTCAGTCGGTTGCGCGAATTCGCGGTCGAGATGGTGACGGCGACCTTGCCGGCCGACCGCCCGGTGCTGATCGGCAAGACCCTGGCCGGCCGCATCTGAGCGGGTGAAGACCTATCGGTCGCCCAGTCCTTCAAATGGTTTCAACACGATGACAATGAACGCCAGCGTCGCAACGCCCAGGGCGACCGCTCCCAGATGGTAGGCGGTGAGGTCCTGCTTGATTGCTTCGTTGCCGATGTAATTGGTCACGGCGCAACCGACTGCGGCGACCAGATACTGCCACAGGTGATCCCGGGCTTCGCCTTGCGACCGCTGGAGGAAAAGCACCACCAGGCCGGCAAAGACGACCATCGCGCTCCAGTCATACACCGTCTGCAAAGTGCCCGCTCCCCCGGTTCTAAACGTGTTCGGTCGCGTATATCAGCTTCTGCACACGTGGCTACTATCATCCGTATCGCTTCACCGTCCCGGTGCACGATGCTTGCCAAATCGGCGATCTGCCGCCAGAGCCGCGTCCAGTGAACGAGATGCGCAAGCTTGATACGACTCCAGCGGTGCCGTTGGTACCCGGGGCCGACAAGCCCGGCTTGCCGCTCGACGTCGTCGTCTGGACGGTTCGTGCAGTGGAATTCGGCGTCGTCCTGATCTCGGGACTGGTGACCACGGGCTATTTCATCGACGTCATCGGGCCGCTCGACGTCGCTTCCTATCACCGCATCGTCATGCTGGCCGCGGTCGCGTTCGCGGTGCTGGCCGAGACGATCGGCTGTTACGACATCGACGCGCAGTTTTCGCTGCGCCAGGCGTGGCAACGTGTAGCAACCAGCTGGTTCGCCTCGGCGCTGTTCATGGTGACGCTCGGCTTTTTGCTGAAGACGTCCGATCAAGTGTCGCGGGCATGGTCCATCGGCTGGTTCGTCAGCGGCGGGTTGCTGCTGCTCGCGGCCCGTGTAGCAATGACCGTATGGGTGCGACGCCTGAAAAAGCGCGGTATTTTCAACCAGCGCGTCGCGATCTTCGGAGCGGGGCCGCAGGGTGCCCGCCTCGCCAGCTACATCCAGACGCATGACCGGTTGACGATCACGCTCATCGGCTTCTTCGACGATCGTCGCGACGGGCGCGTTCCCGACCGGGCTGCGGACCTGCCGGTGCTGGGGAACCTGGTGGCGCTTGTCGACCGGATCCGCGAAGGCAACATCGACCAGGTCATCGTGGCTCTGCCGTGGTCCGCCGAGATGCGGCTCCAGCAGGTCGTCTCGACGCTGGCCCTGACGCCGGTCCGCATCCGCCTTGCCCCGGACCTTGCGAGCTTCGTCTTCGCGCGCCGGCCGGTCGTCCTGCTCGGCGAAATGCCGGTGATGACCTTGTTCGAGCGGCCGATCTCGGGTGTCGACGCCGGACTCAAGGCGATCGAAGACCGGGTCCTCGGCGGCCTGGCGTTGCTTATCGTGTCGCCATTGATGCTGTTGATCGCCATCGCCATCCGGTTGGATTCACCGGGCCCGATCCTGTTCAGGCAGCCTCGCGAAGGCTTCAACAACAAGCCGTTCCGCGTCTTCAAATTCCGCTCGATGTACGTCGATCGGCTGGAGACCGACAATATCCAGCAGGCGAGCCGGCACGATCCTCGGGTCACCCGGCTCGGACGCTTCCTGCGGGTGCTGAGCCTCGACGAGTTGCCTCAGCTTTTCAACGTTCTGCAGGGCGACATGTCGCTGGTCGGACCAAGGCCTCACGCCGCCTCGACGCGGGCAGGGGGCCGACTGTTCTCCGACGTCGTCTCGTCCTATGCCGCACGGCACAAGGTCAAGCCAGGGATCACCGGCTGGGCCCAGGTCTGCGGCTGGCGCGGCGAGACCGATACCGAGGACAAGCTCGTCAAGCGGTTCGAGCACGATCTTTATTACATCGAGAACTGGTCGATCTGGTTCGACCTGTACATCCTGATGAGAACCGCCGTTGCCCTGGTTACACCGCGGAACGCCTTCTGATCATGGCGGCCTGGCTGCAACGCCCGATCAGCGCTGCCGATCTGAAGCACGACGGAAATATCTTCACGGCCCTGCGGTGGATACTTGCCTCGACGGTGATGTTTTCGCACGCCTGGGACCTGACCCAGTGGCGGAACGGGCTCGATCCCAGTGTCGGAATACTGACCTTCCCGGTCAGTCGGCTGGCGGTCTATTTGTTCTTCTCACTCAGCGGCTTCCTGGTCACCGGCAGCTTGTTGAAACGAGGTATCCGGGATTTTGCGATCGCCCGCGCCCTGCGCATGATCCCGGGTTTATGGACGATGCTGCTGGTCACGACGATCGGGGTAGGGCTGGCGTTCACGACCCTGCCGGCCTGGGACTTCCTCGTCTCGCCGAAGACAGCCACCTATCTGTGGCGCAACGCACTGTTGCTTGGCGGTGATTACGGCCTGCCGGGGGTGTTCGACGGTCATCGTAATACCGCAGTGAACGGATCCCTGTGGACGATCCCGCAGGAAGTGCGGTGCTACATCACGCTCGCATTGCTTGGGGCAGTCGGCCTGCTGGCACCGCGTCGCTGGCTTCTGGTGGCGTTCCTGGTTGCCGTCGTCGTCCATGTGCTTGTGCCGATCCAGGCGGTTCCGCTGCTCGCGAACCCTCGCCGGCTGGCCGTGGCATTCTTCATCGGTGTGACGGCGTACCAGTGGCGCGACCGTATTCCATTGTCGTGGCCGTTTGCCATCGTCGGTGCACTAGGCGCAGTGATTTTCGCTCATCTCGCGATCGACACCGTTATCGCGACGACGGTGATCCAGGTGGCCGCGGCGTATCTGACCCTGGTCGCGGCATTTCGGGTGCCTGCAGCACTGAAGCGGACGAGCGCCGGGCTGCCGGACTATAGCTACGGCATCTACATCTACGCGTTCCCGGCACAGCAGATCGCGATTTCGATGGGATGGAGCATAAACCCATTGTCGAACATAGCGATCGGCTTCGCGATGACCCTGCCGTTCGCGGCGCTGTCGTGGCATTTCATCGAGCAGCCAGCCCTGAAGGCCAAGACCAGGGTTTGAGCGGTCCACATGTCGGTGGGCTTTACAGATTTCTGATTAGTTAATTGGAAAAAACCGGTTAACTCAACGACTTAACAGTCTCAAATAACTGGCATGATGCTTGCGTAACGAATTACAAGAAGCTTGCTCTGCAATAGAGGAGGCGAAGTATTACCAGATCGTTAGCGCGGTGAGGTAGTAATACCGGAGTAACGAGATGAGCATGATCGTGAAATTCGCTGCCACTTCATTGGCGCTAGGGGCGATCTCGTTTGCAGGTATTGCAAAAGCCGAAAGCTATACGTTCGCTCAATATTCCGCGATTACGCCTGGTGCGAACATCGAGTGGAAGAACAGCGGCTCGAACGGTGCGTCGGGCAAGAGCGGCTCCATCAACACGATCGCTACGCCGGGCTCGAGTGTGGCTGGCTCGCGGGCCGTAGCGTTCTCGTTCCTGCAGCCCAGCATTTCGCCTTATGTTAACAGCGTCACGGCGAACTTCACGTTGTTCGCAACGGCGACGACGACCCCTGCGGTCGTAGTGGGCGGCTTCATCGTGCAGCAGAATATCCAGGGCACGTTCTCGTTCCTGTCGACAACGGAAATCACCGTCGGCACCAACGTTTTCGCTATCGGCTCCAATCTGCTTTCGGGTTCCTTCTCACTCGCCAGCATCGGCGGCCAGCGTAGCGGCGCGGCTGGCTCGTTCAGCGCTTCGACGACTGCAGCATCGACCGTTACCTACACGTCGGATTTCCTCAGCTTC
The DNA here is from genome assembly GCF_965200405.1 of Glacieibacterium sp. Classification (GTDB taxonomy): domain Bacteria; phylum Pseudomonadota; class Alphaproteobacteria; order Sphingomonadales; family Sphingomonadaceae; genus Glacieibacterium. The sequence continues at coordinate 3,336,152 of NZ_OZ241356.1, read as the reverse complement.
ATTCCGACCAACGATCGCGATTTCGGCCTTGCGCTGACGTCGATCACTTCGGTGCTGCAGGCTACCCCGACATCGTCGTCGACTCCGACGAATGCCTTGCGTACCTTTAAGGCTGTGAGCAGCGGCAGCTTCTCGTCCGATCCTGCTCCGGAAGTCACCGCAGTGCCTGAGCCCGCCGTCTGGGGTCTGATGATCCTCGGCTTCGGCATGGTCGGCGTGCAGGCTCGTCGCCGCGCTCGCAAGACCGTCTACGCCGTCTAAGTATCTGCTGCGGGCGACAAGCCGGCAGCTTGGTCGATCAGGGCGCATCTTCGGATGCGCCCTTTTTCGTGCCCGGAAGTCTGGGCTAAAACAGTCCGGCGCTAGTGCAGCTTGGAAATATTCAGGCCGTCGAGCTTGGCCCGGTCGCGTGTGGACTCCTCACTCCGCGTCAGCGCACGGGCGATCGCCTTCAGCGCCATGCCCTTCTTGGCGAGTACATGCAGTTTCTGGATTTCATCGCTGGTCCACGCCTGGCGATGCCGCTCGAAACGTTCCGCCATTTCTGGGCTCCCAGCCTGTTACTTGCTTCGCTTAGCCTTACCCCCGCGCATCGTCGAGCGTAACTTGCCGCGATTTGCCCAAGCTGTTCAGCATCTTTGCCTGCCTCGAGCACTCGGCTAGAGCGGATGCGCTGGACGAGCACATACTAGAACGTTACGGTAGCGAAGCGTTTGGAGGACGGTTTCTTGAATTCGAGACTGGGCGTCGGTTACCTGTCAGCGCTGATCTGGTCCGTGCTGGCGGCAGCGAGTTTCGCAGCCCCGCCGATTGCCCAATCACGTGCTCCGATCTCGACTTTCAAGGTGGTGCGCAGCTACCCGCACGACCCGCAAGCCTTCACCGAGGGCCTGTTTTACCGCAAGGGCAGTATCTACGAGAGCACCGGTTTGGAGGGGCGTTCTTCCATTCGGCGGGTTGAACTCGCCACCGGCAAGGTGATCCAGCAGCGCAGCCTCGACGCGCGCTATTTTGGTGAAGGCATCGTCGCCGCTGGTGACAAGCTGATCCAGCTCACCTGGAAAGGCCAGGTCGGCTTCATCTATGGCTTGTCGAGTTTCGCCAGGATCGGCGAGTTCAATTACAGAGGCGAAGGCTGGGGCCTGACCCGCGCCGACAAATACGTCGTCATGAGCGACGGCACGGCCGAGTTGAGGCTGCTCGATCCTGTCACCATGAAGGAGGTCAAGCGCCTCCAGGTGACCGACGGTGGCCAGCCGGTCGCCTCGTTGAACGAGCTTGAATACGTGCGGGGCGAAATTCTCGCGAACGTCTTCCAGACCGATTATATCGCGCGCATCGATCCGTCGACAGGCAAGGTCGTGGGTTGGATCGACCTGACCGGTTTGTCCGGAGGACCGCACGGTCGCGGCGTGCCGGGTGAGCCGGACGTGCTCAACGGCATTGCCTTTGACGCCGAAAGCGGCAGGCTGTTCGTCACCGGTAAACTCTGGCCACGGCTTTACGAAATAGAGATTTCCGGCGGGCGCTCCGGCCGACAGCATTAAGCTGAATATCATTCTAACGGCCACGAAACGACGATTCGTGTAACGTAATCATGGCGTTGGGAAATAGGGAGATTTCTCCAGTATCAAGCTCGCCTTGTCATGCCGCGTAAATATCTTGACCCGTAACGAGGAAAGACGTTACGGGCCTATATTGGTGTTACGGCGCCGGCGCTGGGGAAGTCTTCATGACATTTGGATTTGCGCGCTCGGCTTTCGGCGGCATCGTGACTGTCCTGATCGCGTCGTCAGCCATGTCCACTTCGCCACCCACGGACTGAAGCAGGGCGAGCTCGATTGCGATAGTCCCCCGGCGCTGATCACCTCGATTGGCGATGACCCGCAATCCGATGGGCTGCTGAGCTTCGAAGAGATCGCCAACCTCCAGTTCGATGCCAATCTGGTGGTTCTTTCGGCGTGCAACACCGCCGCCGAGACCCGCGCCTCGCGCGCCAGTGGAACGACGGGGTTCCGCGCTGGCCGGGCCGGGCAGGGCGCTACGCTCAACGGACTGGTCCGCGCCTTCCTCGTGGCGGGATCCAGGACGGTGGTGACGACTTACTGGGCCATTCCCGATGGCTTCAAGACCCGCGACGGCCGTCAGGTCGCGGCCTCGACCCAATTGATCGAGACGTTCTTCAAAACCGGCCTGAAGCAATCGATCGCCGGCTCGATGCGGGCCGCACAGCCCCGGCAACACCTGGATCGATGGACGGTGAGCCTTTTGAGTGGATCGCCGACGCTGACGCGAGGTTCGGGCCGATGCTCGAGGCGATCGTGGGTGATCACTATGGCTTTGTCCCCTTTGCGGCGTTGAAGCGCATCAAATTCTCGGAGCCCGTCGACCTGCGCGACAAGGTCTGGCTGCCCGCCGAGCTGGAGACGAAGTCGGGCCAGACGTCGATGGCCTTCATTCCCGTCCTGTATCCTGGCACCCAGGCGAGCGGAGATGCCGATTTGATGCTCGGCCGTCGGACGGAGTGGGTCGATAACGACGGTCAGGATTATGGCCTCGGACAGCGTTTGCTCACATCGGACGGTCCGGAAAACGGCGTTCTCGGATTGCGCGATCTCCGGCTCGGATGATCGCCGATAAATGGCGACGCAGGTTCCTCTCAAACCGTCGATACTCGATAAGTTGATCGGTGATATCGGCGGCGAGCGGACTGCGTCGCGACGGGAAAGGATGCCCTTCTACGTCCCGCCAGTGGATCGCTTCGGGGAAGCAGAGCTGCGCGCGACGATCCAGCGCGATATCGCCTGGGTCCTCAACGACATCAATTTCGAAGCCGCGGTCTCGCTGGAAGACTATCCCGAAATCAAGACCTCGGTACTCAACCAGGGCCTGCCCGAGTTGACTGGCCGCTCCCTCGACCAGCCCTCGATGGCGCGGCGGACGCTGGAGGTCACGACGGCGATCCGGTCGTTCGAGCAGCGGTTGCGGCCTGAATCGATCAAGGTCCTGTTCGACAAGGACTTGGTTGAAACCCAGAACAAGCTGCGCTTTGCCATCAGTGGCGAGATCCGTAACGCGGTGGAGGAGAGCTGGATCGAGCTCAAGACGACTGTCGATCTCGACGACGGTCATGTCGAGATCGACGCATGAGCGCGATCGATCCGCGCTTGTTGCGCCATTACAACCGCGAACTCGGCTATGCCGCGCCCGAGATATTCGGCAAGTACAAGCGCTCGGTCGGACCATGGACCGACGTCTACAGCCTCGCGCTAACGGTCCTGGCACTGGCCAAGGGCAGGCCGCTCGACATGGGCATCACCATCGTCGACGCGCTGGAGGCACGCGATACCGTGCCCGACCTGAGCTTTCTCGAGCCCGATCTGGTGCGCGTCTTCACCGGCATGCTGCAGCCCGATCCGGAGGTTCGCTTCCGCTCGATGGAAGCGGTGATCGAGGCGCTCGATGCACCCGCGGCGGGGATGGCCGGCGACCAGTTCGGCATGACGACCGGCGCGCCGACGATGCCGCCTCCCGCATCGCCCGCGTTCGTCCGGGCCGACGCACCGTCGATCGCGCCGCCCGCAAAAGCGAAGAGCAAGGCGCCGTTGTTCGGCGGCATCGCGGCAGTGGTGCTGCTGCTCGGCAGCGCCGGTGGCTATTTCGCACTGAGCGGCGGCCCCAAGTCTACCGCAGACATCGACGCGACCGCCGCGCCACCCCAAACCGCCAACGCGCCCGATGCCGGATCGAGAGTGCCGACCCCGGTGGCCAAGGCCGACTGGTCGAGCGCCCGGCCGCAATTGCTGGCGGCTCTCGCGGCCGTGCCGTGCAGCGACCTCCGCGTTGCCGGCACGCCCGGCGAAGACGGCGCCATTCGGGTCACGGGCTGGCGCGCCGGCGGCACGGTGCTGCCGACTGCACCCAGCGGCTGCCTTCATATTCCATCAGGCGCGACATGAAGTCGAAGTCGCTCTCCAGATATTGGACGCAATGCTCGCTCGCGGTGTAGACGCCGCTGCACTTCGAGCTGTGCGAGCCGATGATCAGGCCGGTGATGACCTCCATGACGGTCAGCGTCGGCTTGACGATGCGACTGCGCCGGTTGAGCGTCATAAATTGCGTCTCGGGACGCAGCACCAGCCGGTAGTGATAACCCTGCTCGTCGGCCTCCAGCTCGGTATATTCCCAGAGGTTGCCGTTGAAGAAGCGGTCGACGTGAAGCTTGGCCGGGGTCTCGAACTCGATGGTTACGTTGGTGCCCAGGATCGCGTGCATGTCCTGCACGGTCTCGCTGACGGCATCGACGATGATCGTGAAGCCTTCGCTGAGCCGGTCGACGCAGGACATCCGGAGCAGGCACAGCTTGTCCTTGCCGAGGTCGGTCTTCAGCCGACCGATGCGGTTATCCTGCGTGTAGCTGACTGGCATGATTCCCCCACCCGTACCTGGCGGCACTTTCACACAGAAGAGGGCAGGTTTACAGCGTTAAACGATACAGCAACGATCCAATTCCGTCATCGTCACACGCGAAACGGGCTGTCGACAAGGGCTACAACGGAGGCTGTCGGGAGCGGCCACTATAGTAAAATGGTAATCCGACTATTGGGTTGGGCAAGATCGCCGGGCAAGGAAGATTTCTGCTTCGTCACGCCGCAATCGGGATCGGCGAGTTAACTCTGGGAAAAACTTGGATCAGCCCAGTCGATATTTCGGCCACTGAACGGTCAGTCCTTGCGCGTATCGATCGCCAGGCAGTTGAGCTTGAGGTACGACAGTGCCGCGTGCAGGTCCGTCGAGGTGAAGGGTGCCGCCAGGATCGTAACGCACGGATCGTCGCGGAAGCGGGCTTCGAGACCGGCGACGTCGTCCGGTGCCGCGACGACGATCGGCAGGTCGCGGCGGAACGTGCGGAACTCCTCGATCAGGTCCTCGATGCGCCGGGCCAGCAGGCGGATATCGAGCAGCGTCGCGTCATAGTCCCCGCCCGCGGCGCGCAGGCGGCTGAGACCTTCGCGGACCGTGCTGGCGACGTCGCAGCTCAGGCCGAGTTCGGCGGCTACGGCAACGGCGGCGGCCCGTGCCGAGGCGTCGCCATCGACGACCAGCACGCGCTTGCGGTTGCCCTTGTCGAGGACGTTACGGATCTTGGCGGCGAGCTCGGCATAGGTGAACGGCTTGGGCAGCAGTTCGACGCCGGCATCGAGGCGGCCGCCGTGGACGATCGCACTTCGCGCATAGCCGGTGGTGAACAGCACTTTCAACTGCGACTGGCGCAGCAGCGCGGCTTCCTGCAACTCGCGCCCCGACACGCCGGGCATGACGACGTCGGTGAACAACAGGCTGATCGGATGCTCCTGCCGGTCGAGCAGGCTCAGCGCCGATGGCCCGTCATGCGCCTCCAGCACGCGGTAGCCGAGCTCGCGCAGGCTTTCGACGGTATAGGTGCGGACCTCGTCGTCGTCCTCGACCACCAGGATCGTCTCGGTCGCTTCGCCACGCTCGGCGTCGGCGCGCCGCGTCTCGGGCGCCGCGACGTCCTCGCTCGCGGTGCGCGGCAGGTAGATGCGGATCGTCGTACCCTGGCCGGGCTCCGAGTAGATCTGGACGTGGCCGCCGGTCTGCTTGACGTAGCCATAGACCTGGCTGAGCCCGAGGCCGGTGCCCTTGCCGACTTCCTTGGTCGTGAAGAACGGATCGAAGGCGCGGGCGATGACCTCCGGCGGCATGCCGCTGCCGGTGTCCGACACCGCGATCGAGACATATTGCCCGGGCGAGACCTCGGCATGGGTCGCCGAATAATCCTCGTCGATCCGCGTGTTCTGCGTCTCGATGGTCAGCTTGCCGCCGCCCGGCATCGCGTCGCGGGCATTGACCGCCAGGTTGAGCAGCGCGTTTTCCAGCTGGTTCGGGTCGGCCTCGACGCGCCACAGGCCGGCCCCGTTTACCGTCTCCAGCTGGATCGTCTCGCCGAGCGAGCGGCCGAGCAAATCCGCCATGCCCGTCACCAGCCGGCTGACATCGACGGTCCGCGGCTCCAGCGGCGTGCGGCGTGAAAAGGCGAGCAGGCGCTGGGTCAGGACGGCGGCGCGCTCGGCGCCCTTCAGCGCGTTGCCGACGGCACGCTGCGCCCGCGCGGTATCGGCGTTGTCGAGCGCGCGTCCGGCCATGTCCATGTTGCCGACGATGATCGTCAGCAAATTGTTGAAATCATGCGCGATGCCGCCGGTCAGCTGGCCGACGGCGTCCATCTTCTGGATCTGGCGGACCTGCTCGTCGAAGGCACGGCGCTCGGTGATGTCGGTGATGACCCCGGCGATCCGCACCGCCTTGCCACCGGACTTCACCGTCCGGCCCTTCATGTGAACCCAGCGGATCTCGCCATCGGCGCGGCGGATGCGGTTCTCGGTTTCCAGCACCCCGGTGATCTCGGCCCTGGCAAACTGCGCCGCCACGGCCTCGCGCTCCTCATCGACGATGCGCGCCAGCTTGCACTCCAGCGTCCAGTCGGCGATGCCGTCGGGATAGCCGAAGATCATGTCATGCCGCTCGGACCGGCGGGTGGCGTGCGTCGCCAGGTCGATATCGAAGCTGCCCATGTCGGCGGCGCCGAGCGCGAACTCCAGGCCGTCTTCGGCGGCGCGGCGCTCGACGATCTCGGTCGCCAGCCGGTCGCGGGCGGCCAGCGCTTCGGCCTGGCGCGCCTTGACCTGCGTCAGGTCGGTGACCACCGCGCAGCGCAAGGATGCATCGGCCTCGCCCGCCAGCTGGACGATCGACAGGTTGATCGGCACCCGCCGCCGCGGCGCCATGAGTTCGGTCTCGACCGTGCCGCCGCGCTCCAGCGCCGCCAGCAGCAGCCCGGTGTCGGCGATCAGCGTCCCGATCATCGTGCCGATCAGCTGCTGGGGCTGAAGCTCCACCAGCTCGGCAAACCGCCGGTTGCAATACAGGATCAGCCCGTCCGAGCCGAGGGTGACGGCGCCTTCCTGCATCTGCTCGATGATGACGCGGTACGGGCGATCGACATTGTCGAGCGTGAACACCCGCTGCCCCTCGGGCCCGCCGACGACCACGGCATCGACTTCACCGTTGCGGATCGCATCGATGGTCGCCAGCGCTTCGGAGAGTTGATCCTCGAGGTCGCGGATCTGGGAGTCGGTCAAAGGCTTAAATCCGGATCGGATCCAGGGCGAGGCCGGCGAGAACGCGCTCGGTGTCGGACAGGTCCCCGATGATCCGCCGCAGCGGCTCGGGCAGCACCTTGACCAGCGTCGGCGTCGCGACGATCTGGTAATCGCGGGTCGCCTCGGGGTTCTCGTAGACGTCGATCACTTCGAGTTCGTAGCGGTCCTTGAGCCGGTCCTCGCAGATCCGCTTCATGTTGGCGATGGCGTGTTGCGACCGCATCGTCGCGCCGGTCACGAACAGCCGCAGGTGATATCGCGGCAGGTCGACGAGAGAGTCGTCCACATCGGCGGTCATTATCGAGCTGGGTTGATCGGCACGATATCTAAACCCACGAGAACACGTTCCGTATCCGAAAGTGTTCCGATAATTCTTTTCAGCGGCGGCGGCAGGTGGCGGACCAGCGTCGGCACGGCCAGGATCTGGTCGCCGGCCGCGAGCTGCGGATTGACCAGCAGGTCGATGACCTCGATCGTGTAGTGCCCGGCGATGTTATCCTCCGCCAACTTCCTGAGATTGGCGATCGCAGTCAGCGACTTGGGCGTCTGCCCGGCGATGTAGAGGCGCAAATTGTAATGCTTGGCGGGATCGCCGGCGGGCAGCAGCTCCTCCGGGGGTACCGGCTCGTTCGAGATCGGCTCGATCATCATCGGTCTCCGCTCGAACGCATGTCGCGGCTGACCGCCATCGCGGTCCGGTCGGCGGCGTAGCCACCTTCGCGCGTGTTCGCCTCGCCCTCGACCAGCTCGCCTTCGAAATCATCGTCCTCCAACTGGGCACGAAGGTCGGCGATCTGGCGCTCGACGGCGGCACGGTGGCGGGCGCCGAGGCGGCGGCGGCGTTCGTGGTCCTGTTCGCGGCTCAGGCTGGCGTCGCGCTCGCGTGCTTCCTGCGCCATCCGCGCCGCCCCGGTCAGGACGCCGTCCGGCCCGGCATAGGCTTCGATCAACTGGATGCCATCGCCGGTCAGCCGGTACTCGCGAAGCTGCTTGCTGTGATCCATGCCGCGCGACTTCAGCACGTACAGCACGCGGTTGCGCTCGCCATTGGCCTCCAGGTCGATCAGCGACAGCCAACTGTCCATCAGCGACGAGATGCCCCGGTCGGTCTCGGACATGTTATCGCCAGCCGACGACAGGCTGGTGAACATCGTCGTGATGCCCGCGACCTTGCAGATGTCGACCAGCCGCAGCAGCGTCGCGTGGATCTCGCTCTCCGGGCCGCGGAACGCCGAGATCGGATCGACGACGATGGCGGACGGCGCGAACTCGTGGATGTCGCGGTTCATCCGCGCCAGGTGCATCTCCAGCCCGAACAGGCTAGGCCGCGCGCTTTCGAAGCGCAGCAGGTCCTTGTCGAGATGCGGCTGCAGGTCGATGCCGACCGACAGCATGTTGCGAACCACCTGCTCGGGCGACTCTTCGAAAGCGAAATACAGCGCGCGTTCGCCGCGGGCACAGGCGGCGTTGACGAACGAAGCGCCGAATGTCGACTTGCCGGTACCGGCCAGGCCCGAGACGAGGACGCTGGCGCCCTTGAAGAAGCCGCCGACGCCGAGCATCGCGTCCAGCCCCGGCACCCCGGTCGGCACGGTCTCCGACGAGACCTTGTGGCTCAACCCGGCCGAGGTGATCGGCAACACGCTGATGCCGCGCCCGTCGATCAGGAACGGATATTCGTTGGTGCCATGTGCCGAGCCCCGATACTTGACCACGCGCAGGCGGCGCGTCGTGACCTGGTCGACGACGCGGTTGTCGAGCAGGACGACGCAGTCGGAGACATATTCCTCGATGCCGTAGCGCGTCAGCTGGCCGTCACCGCGCTCGCCGGTGATGATCGCGGTGACCTTGCGATCCTTCAGCCAGGCGAACAGCCGGCGCAGCTCGGAACGCAGCACCGCCTCGTCGGTGAAGCCGCTGAACAGCGCCTCGATCGTGTCCAGCACGACGCGCTTGGCGCCGATGCTGTCGATCGCATAGCCGAGACGGACGAACAGCCCCTCGAGGTCGTACTCGCCGCTCTCCTCGATCTCGGCGCGCTCGACATGGACATGGTCGATGGCGAGCAGGCGGCTGGCGATCAGGCTGTCGACGTCGACCCCGAGCGAGGCGACGTTGATCGCCAGATCCTCGGCGCGCTCCTCGAAGCTCAGGAACACGCCCGGCTCGCCGGCCAGCGCACCGTTGATCAGGAAGGTCATTGCGAACAGCGTCTTGCCGCAACCCGCGCTGCCGCACAGCAGGGTCGGGCGCCCGGTAGGCAGGCCGCCGAGCAGCACCTCGTCGAAGCCTGATATGCCGGTCGGCGTCTTGGGCAGGCCGGCGGTGCCGACCGTGTCGTTACTGAAAGCCATCACATACTCGCGTCGATTACGCGCTCAGTAAGGCTAACGCTCGAACCCTGCAACCTGGCAACAACGCCCGCCGGGGGAAGCGATTTGACCGTTGATTGCGGGGCAGGGCGCAGGCGTTTAGGGCAGTCGGATGACCGCACCGCCCCGCTCACGGATCGCCGCCGCCTGGCAGGAGCTGCGTCCCTTCCAAGTCTTCGTCGCGATCGCCTGCGCCCTGTTGGTCTTCGTCCGGCTCGGATCGGAAGTGAGGGAGGGCGAAAGCTTTTTCTACGACCGCTGGCTGTTGCTGGCGCTGCGCCACGCCGATGACCTGTCGGTGCCGATCGGCCCTGCGTGGCTGAAGCGCGCGATGATCGACTTCACCGGCTTCGGCGACGTTACCGGACTGACGCTGGTGACCATCGCCGCCGCGGGCTATTTGATCGCCGCGCGGCGCTATCGGACCGCCCTGTTCCTCAGCGGCGCGGCAATCTCCGGCTCGGTCATCGGCGGCGTGCTCAAGGCGTTCTTCGCGCGGCCACGCCCCGACGTCGTGCCGCACCTGGTCCAGGTCACGAACCTCAGCTTTCCCAGCGGCCATGCGCTGAACTCCGCGGTGATCTACCTGACCATCGGGCTGATCCTGGCGCGCTCCGCCACCGACCGGCGGGTTCAGCGGTACATTCACGGCGTCGCGATCTTCATGACCACCGGGCTGGGCATCTCGCGCATCTACCTCGGCGTGCATTATCCGTCCGACGTACTGGCCGGCTGGCTGGCGGGCGCGGCGTTTGCAACGCTGATCTGGACTCTTGCGTTGAGCCTCGAACGCCGCCGGGAGATCGAACCGCCGGCGCCGAAGTAAGGAGCCGTCTTGCCCTCAATCGCGCACCTCTCCGATGTCCATTTCGGCCGTCACGACCCGGGCGCGGTAGACGCGATCCTCGCCGACCTGAAGGAACTGCAACCGACGCTGGTGGTGATCAGTGGTGACTTCACCCAGCGCGCCAAGCGCTCGCAGTTCCGGCTGGCGCACGCATTCCTGGTGGAGATCGAGGCGCTGGGCCTGCCGTGGCTGGCGGTGCCGGGCAACCACGACGTGCCGCTGTACGACGTGGCTCGGCGCTTCCTCAGCCCGCTGCGGCGCTACCGGCGCTACATCACGCCCGACCTGGCGCCGCGCTTCGTCGCGCCCGGGCTGGCGGTGGTCGGCATCAACACGGCGCGCTCGCTGACCTGGAGCGACGGCCGCGTCTCGCGCGACCAGATCGAGGCTATCGCCGCGGCGTTCGGCGATGCCGATCCCGAGGCGGCGCGCGTGCTGGTCACCCATCACCCGCTGGTCGAACTGCCCTGGGGCGAGGACGGCGCCAGCCTCAAGGCGGCGGGCCGCGCCCGCCGCGCGTTGGACGCGGCGAGTGTCGCGGGGGTCGAGATGCTGCTCGCGGGGCATCATCACCGCAGCTTCACCGGCTCGGCAGCGACCTTCCGCGCGGCCAACGGCGCGGTACTGGTGGTGCAGGCCGGCACCGCCACCTCGACCCGGGTGCGCGGCGAGGCGAACAGCTACAATCTCATCCGCACCAGCCCGGGCAGCGCCGAGATCGAAGTCAGGGCACGGACGACCGAGGCATTCGAGACCGTTCGTGTCGAGCGCCACCGGCTTGTCGACGGCGTCTGGGCGGCGGAACCCCGGCCTTAGCGTCCGGTCCTAATGGATGTCCGCTTCGTGCGGGACCATCAGCTTGAGCACCTGCCGCGCCACGGACACTTCGATCGGCGTCTTGGCCATGACCTCGCCGTCGATCGACACGCTCATCGGTGGATCGGTGACGATGCGCAGGCCCTTGGTGCGCAACGAGACCAGCGCTTCGCCGCCCTGGCGCCCGGCGGCGCTCAGCGCCCAGCTTTTCGCCAGCGTCCAGCCGTTGCGACCGGTGACGACCTGGATGGTCAGGTCGAGACTCTCGAGGCTGGCTTCCGCCGCGACCTCCAGCCCGCCCAGATGCGTGCCGTTGCTGATCCGCACCTCCAGCGCCTCGAAATGCTTTTCCGTGCCGTTCTCGATCAGCGTGCAGTGGAACGGCTTGAACCGCGCCAGGCTGTACAGCGCCCAGCCGAAATAGCCGATCCGGCCGAGGACTGCCTTCAGCCCGTGTGGCACCGTCTCGCCGATCATCGCGGGCAGGCCGATCGCGGCGGCATTGGTGAAATAGCGGTCGCCGACCTTGCCCAGGTCGATGTCGGCGACGCGTCCGGTCGCCAGCACGTCGATCGCGCCCTTCAGGTCCTGCGGGATACCCAACGTCCGGGCAAAGCTGTTGGCCGTGCCGAGCGGCAGCACGCCGAACACCACGGGCTTGCCGACGAAGTGCCGCGATACCGAGCTTAGCGTCCCGTCGCCGCCGCCGACCGCGACCAGCTGAGCGCCCGCCTCGATCGCCCTGCAGACCGTCGTGTCGAGTTCCTTGGGGTCGGGCACCGCATAGGTCGCGTCGAGGGTGAAGCCGGCTTCGGAGAACAGCTTGCAGGCATGGTCGAACAGCTTGCGGCCCTTGCGCGAGCGGGTATTGACGATGACGGTGACGCGCTTTTCGGCGGACAGCTCGGCGGCGAGCACGCGCTTTTCGGCCTCGCGTACGGCGGGTGTCTGGGTGGTGATGGTCATCAGGCCGTCGTCATCGGTCATGGGCTCCGCCGTCTAAGTGGTTCCGGCAGCCCGCTCCGCCAGCTCTGGACGTCACATTTGCTGCAATGCAGAAGCGTCCTCTTTCGGACAAACACCGGGCTGCCCGACACGGTTCCGCAACGGCGTTCGCAAGTCGCCGGGCGAGTGCATGCTGGACCGCGGCCCCGGCTGCGTGGATGATGGGGAAATGGCGCGATCCGCACCGCTGAAGGTCTATCGGACCCCGATCGGATTTCACGATGCCTATGTCGCGGCGTCGAGCCAGAAGGCGGCGCTGAAGGCCTGGGGCAGCGGCCACGACCTGTTCGGCACCGGCGAGGCAGAGGTCGTCACCGACAGCGCGTTGACCAAGGAACCGCTGGCCCGGCCCGGTGAGGTGATCCGACGCCTGCGCGCCACCGCGGCGGAGCAGATCGCCAGCCTGCCCGACAAGGTCGAGGAGCCGCCGCCTGAACCGCCCGAGGCCAGTGCGGCGCCGCGTCAGAAGCCGGAGCCGGAACCGAAGCCCAAACCGGCCCTGAAGCCCAAGCCGAAGCCGAAGCCGGCACCCAAGCCGCGCCCACCCAAGCCCGGCGACGACCATGTGGTCGCCGCCCGCCAGGCGCTCGATGCGGCGACCAAGGCGGCGGCCTCCAAACGCCGCGACCTCGACGCGCGCGAACAGGCCCTGCAGCTCGAGCGCCGGCAGTTCGAACAAGCTCAGGCCAAGGCAGCAGCAGCCTTGCAGGACAAGCTCGACCGCACCGAACGCAAATACCGGGCAGCCCTTGCCGCATGGAAGGCGCTACTCTGATCCCGGTCTGAGAGATCGTTTCGGTAATATGGTTACATCGGCCCCATATTGCGCCTAGGCAACGACCCAGAGGAGCCAAGCATGGAACCGATTTCCCAAGCTGAGCGAGCGACGGCCAAGGGCAAGCTGATCAAGATGCTGGTCGGGGTGTCGATCGTCGGCATCCTGATGGTCGCGTCGGCGGTGTTCTACCTGGCGAATGCCGGGATCATCACCACCTCGATGCTCGTCGCGGTGATCGGCGGCGTGTTCGTCTCCGTCGTCCTCGGTGCCGGCCTGATGGCGCTGGGTTTTTACAGCGAACGCAGCGGTCGCGACGACGATGTCTCGGCGTCCACCGGGCCGCCGTCCACGGACTAGCGCTACTCAGCTCGGGGAACGCGCACCGCTGGTGACGAGCGGTTCGCCTCGCGTCGAAGGGCGCTTCGATCCGGCCGCCGACCTATAGCGCGCCGGTCAGCCCAAGCTCCGCCAGCAGCGCCGCCCGCGCCGTCCGCGCCTGCGCCCAAAGCCCTGGATCTCCCAGCTGGTCTGGCGCGATGCTCTCCGGCCAAGACCTGGAAACGACCTCGCTCAACCGGTCGATCTTGCCATGATCCAGCATGAACCGCTGGTCCACCTTCGCCGGATCAGCCACCACCCGCAGCCTCAGGCACGCCGGCCCGCCGCCGTTCCGCATCGACTCCCGCACCTCGACGTACTCGACCCGCCGGATCGGCGTATTGCCCGCCAGCAACCCCCTCAGATACCCCGAAACCGCCGCACTCTCCCGACACTCCTCGGGCAATATCAAGCACATCGAACCATCCGCTAAAGTAACCAGTTGCGAATTGAACAGATACGTCTGAATTGCCTCACTTAAACTAACAACTTCCTCAGGAACCTCGACAATCACCAATTCCGGAAAAATTCGCTCCAACTTCTCATATTCATCACGCGAATTTTCAAACGCCAACTCATGAGCAAACAAGACATTCTCATTCGCCACCGCCACTACATCGTTATGAAACGCCCCGGCCTCGATCGCCCTGCTCGACTGCCTCACGAACATCGTCCGCTCCAGGTCCAGCCCCGACAATCTCGCCACCGCCTCCGACGCCCTTCGATTTTGTCGCGCCGGATACTTTCCCCCATCCTCCCCAAAAACAAAAATCTCGACCCCAGCCTCATCGTGCCGCCCCGCCAACCGCATATGATTGGCCGCTCCCTCATCCCCGAAACCGCCCGGCACCGGCCCATGAACAACAAAGCTGGGATCGGCGAACGCCACCCTGAGTTGCGCCTCCGTCTCCCAGTGTTCCAAGCTCCGATGTACCATCGTCGACAAGTTCGCGACCGTCAGGTGACACTTGCCGTCTTCGGCATCCGACGCAGGCGCCACCGTCGCGGCGTTCGCCGCCCACATGCTCGAGGCCGACATCGCTTGGCCGAACAGCTTCGGATCTTCCTTCGAGGCCGCCACCTCACTCAATCCGAGGCTGTTCAGCCATCTGCCAGCAGGCCGCTCGGGAGGCACCAGCAAACCCTGCGTCAGTCCCAGATCAAGACAGGCTCGCATCTTGCCAAGACCTTGCAGCGCCGCCGACCTTGGGCCAGAGACACCGCCCGCATTACTAGCGCTCGCCAGATTGCCAAGGCTCAGACCCGCGTAATTATGCGTCGGCCCAATCAGCCCGTCGAAATTGATCTCCCGGATCATTTCTTTAAACCCGTGAATATCGATCCCTCCAAACTGTCAGCCTCCAGACTGGCGACGGGCCAAGCGACGTAGTCAGCAGCGTAGTAGGCGCTCGGCCGATGGTTTCCACTCAACCCTACGCCTCCGAATGGCGCATTGGATGCGGCGCCGTTCGTCGGACGATTCCAATTGACCACGCCTGCCCGGCTGTTCGTCCAGAAGTAATCGTAAAGCGCTGCATCTCCACCAATCAGACTAGCTGCCAAGCCAAAACGCGTATCATTCGCTTCTGTCAGAGCGGCATCGAAATCGTTCACCTTGATCAACTGCAGTAGAGGGCCAAAGAACTCTGTGTCCGCACGATCTTGGACGTTGGTCACATCGATAAGTCCGGGCGTCAGCAACGGTCGATCGTCACGACGTGCAAGGGGTCTGAGCACCTCGGCGCCACGACCGATCAGCGATGCGAAGCTGTCCTGTAGTCGAAGAGCTGCAGTTACATCGATCACCGGCCCCATGAAAGGCTGAGGGTCGTCAAATGGTGCGCCGACTATCATCTTGTCGATCAATGCGGATAAGCGCTCGATTAACGATCGTGAGTTCGGGCCGACGATGAGCCGTCGGGCGCAGGTGCAGCGTTGACCAGCGGAAAGATAGGCTGACTGGACGATCAACGCCGCGGCAGCGTCTAGTTGGCCAGGTGGAATGTCCCAGACGATCAGGGGATTGTTGCCGCCCATCTCCAAGGCGAGGATTTTCCATGGGGTTTCGGCGAACTGGCGGGCGAGGGCGGCGCCGGTGGATGGGGAGCCGGTGAACAGCAGGCCGTCGATGTCGGGGTTGCCGGCGAGGGCGCGGCCGGTTTCGCCGGCGCCTTGGACGACGGTCAGGACATTTTGTGGGAGGCCGGCGGCGGTCCAGCAGTCGGCCATGAAGGCGGCGACGGCGGGAGTGTGTTCGGAGGGTTTGAAAACGATGGTGTTGCCGGCGAGGAGGGCCGGAAGAATATGGCCATTTGGGAGGTGGGCTGGAAAATTATAAGGACCTAGGACAGCCAGGACGCCGTGCGGTTTGTGGCGTAAAACCTGTTTGATTCCAGCGACTTCGCCGGTTCGGGTGCCGGCGCGTTCGGCTTGGGCGAGGATCGAGATGTCGACTTTGGCGATGACGCTGGCGACTTCGGTGCGGGTTTCCCACAGCGGTTTTCCGGTTTCGCGCGAGATGAGGCGGGCGAAGTCCTCGGCGCGGTCGCGGACGACGGCCTGGAAGGCGTGGGCGATGGCGATGCGGTCGGCGAGCGGGGTGCGGGCCCAGCCGGGGAAGGCGGCGCGGGCGGCGCCCACCGCGGCGGCAGGGTCGCCGGTGCTGCCGGCCCAGACGATTTCGCCGGTGCAGGGATCGGTCGAGATCAGGTCAGAAGGCGACATGGCGTACCTCGTCTCCGATGGAAACATTCATCAATTCCGCCTCCCCGGCCGGCAGCGACAGCGCCCCGCCGGTGACTCTGGAATGGCCGATCCAGCTGCGGAAATCGTGGAGCTTGCCCGCCGCCAGCAGGCCGCGATCGAGCCCCGCGGCGTCGTCGACCAGGCTGGCGACCGGATCGACGCGGCTGTTGCGGATCGTCTTCACGGCGTCGGTGCGGGCCGTCACGGTCGGCCCGCCGTCGAAGATATCGACATAGCCATCATATTGAAATCCCTCGGCTTCCAGCATCGCCAGGGCAGGGCGGCCGCGCGGGTGGCAGTGGCCGATGACGGCGCGGGCCTCGTCGCTGAGCAGGGCGGTGTAGACCGGGTGCTTGGGCATCAGGTCGGCGATGAACTGGTTGCCCTGCAAGCCATTGAACTTGTCCGCTTCCTGGAAGCTCATGCCGAAGAACTTGGCGCCCAGCCCGTCCCAGAACGGTGACCCGCCATCATCGTCGAGCACGCCGCGCAGCTCCGCCAGCAGCTTGTCGCCGAAATGCGCGCGGTTCTGCGCGATGAACAGGTAGCGGCTGCGCGCCAGCAACCGCCCCAGCCCGCCGGTGCGCAGGTCGGGGTGCAGGAACAGCCCGCCGACCTCGCTGGCGCCGTCGTGATCGCTGGTCAGGTTGAGCGTCTGGATCGAGAATACCCGGCCCAACTCGCGCGATACCTGCTGCAGATTGCCCAATTTGTACGAATAGAAGGGGCAGTTGGCCCCGATCCGGCTGAACACCACCGCCGTCCCGCCGATCCGCCCGGTCGCGGCCTGCTCCAGCACCAGGATGTACAATTCGTCGAGCGGCGTCGTCACCGCGGTCGCGAACGCCGCGTCGGAGCGCGCCAGCCGGGCGGTCAGCGCACCGCGGTCCTGCGGCAGGCTGGTGAAGCCGCCGCCGGTCATCATCGCCAGCGCCTCGAACGCGTCGAGGTCGCCCAGGCAGGCGGGGCGGACGTGCCAGCTCATCGGATCCGGACCTTCAGGCACATCAGCGAACCCAGCCCGAGGCGGCGACGCGCATCAGCAGCAGCGCCGACAGTTGCGCGCGTTCGACCAGGCTGTCGGTGCACAGATACTCCTCCGACGAGTGGATGGACCCGCCCCGCGGCCCCAGGGTGTCGACCACTGCCAACCCCGTAGCGGCAAGATTGTTGCCGTCGCAGACCCCGCCGGTGTCGCGCCAGCCGATCGCCAGCCCGAGGTCGCTGCCACAGTCGCGGACCAGCTCGAACAGCCGCAACTGGTTGGCGTCCATCGGCTTGGGCGGCCGCGCAAAGCTGCCGTCGAGCTCGATGGCGACGTCGTGTTCCGTCGCGACGGCCGCGACCAGCGCGTCGATCGCCGCCGCTACCGCGACCTGTTCGGCTGGCGTCGTCGGGCGCACGTTGAAGCGCAGCACCGCCAGGTCTGGGACGATGTTGTTGGGCCCGCCTCCGTCGATCTTCGCCGGGTTCACCGAAACCCCGGGATGAGCGCGCATCAGCGCCGCCAGCCGCAGCGCCAGGTCGCCGGCGGCCAGCACGGCGTTGCGCCCCAGCTCGATCTCGCGACCCGCATGGGCGGCGCGGCCGCGCACGGTGGCCGAGAAATTGCCGCTGCCCTTGCGCCCGCCGGCCAGCGTGCCGTCGGGCAGGGCGGGTTCATAGGTCAGGCCGAGGTGACAGCGCCGCGCCGCCTCCGCCAGCAACGCGCCGGAGCCGAGCGACGACACTTCCTCGTCGCTGTTGATGACGATTTCCCAGCCGATGCGGTCGGCGACCGGCGAGGCCTCGACGGCGGTCAGCGCCGCCAGCATGACCGCGATGCCGCCCTTCATGTCGGCGGTGCCCGGACCGTTAAGTGTGTCGTCGTCGAGCCAGCGACAGGCGTGGAACGGATGGTCGACGGCGAACACCGTGTCCATGTGCCCGGTCAGCAGGACGCGCACCGGGGCGTCGGGGCGCAGCACGACATGAAGGTTGCGCCCATGCGCGAGCGGCTGGCGGCTGCCATCGGCGGCAACGGCTTCGACGGCGGTCGGGGCGAGCAGTCGGACCGTGCCGAGCGGCGCGAACGCGGCGGTCAGCTCGTCCGCCATCTGCGCCAGTCCCGCGAGGTTGCGGCTGCCCGAATTGATCGCCGCCCAGCGCAGGATGCGCTCCAGCATCAGCGGCCGGGACACGGCCACCGCGTCGAGCACGGCAGCTTCTTGGGGGGAAAGCGACGGCATGGCGTGGCTCTACAACATGGCGTGGAACGCTGCCACCCGGTGCGGCGCTGCTGCGGGCAAGTGACCCGAGCCCTTAACCCCACCGGGGGAGGGCGAGAGACGCGCATTTGCGCGGCCCGGGGAGGGGACAATCCCGAACTCGGGTCGGGCTGCACCCCGGCTCCCTCGCCACTCGCAGTTCGCTAGGGAACAGTGCGGACCGGGCGCTGCGAAACGCTGCAAATACGCCCGGTCCGGCCTCGCTCCGGGTGCCCTGCACAGGGTTGCAGGCTGCCGGCATGGAGTGATCGAAAGTACGGGTGGACCTGCGCGTTGGATGCAGATGTTCGACTAAATTCGCGAAAAATCTGCCGGGCGCTTCTCGAAGAACGCGCCGATGGCTTCCTTGACCTCGGCGGACTGGAGCTGCGCGGCAAAGTGCTTGCCCTCCTCGGCCATGCGGTCGGCGACACTCTCGGGCGCACGCTTGAGCAGTCGCTTCGACAGGCGCACCGCGGTCGGCGCTTGCGCTGCCAGCCGAGCGGCGACGGCGCGCGCCTCGGTATCGAGGTCGGCGAGCGGCACGACCCGATAGACCAGCCCGGCGGCCAGCGCTTCGGCGGCACCCAGCCGCTCGCCGAGCAGCACCAGGGCCGCAGCGCGCTGGTGGCCGAGCAGGCGCGGCAGCAGCAGCGAACTCGCCGCCTCCGGCACCAGTCCGAGGTTGACGAACGGCACCTGCAGCTGCGCCTCCGGGCTGGCCAGCACCAGGTCGCAGTGCAGCAGCATGGTGGTGCCGACGCCGACCGCATTGCCGCGCACCGCGGCGATCATCGGCTTCTCGGCGGTGGCGATGGCGTTGAGGAAGCCGGTGACCGGCGGTTCGGCCTCCGAGCCGCGCGGCGCCAGGAAGTCCTTGAGGTCATTGCCCGCCGTGAAGCTGTCGCCCGCCGCGGTGAACAGGATGACGCGGATCGACGGATCGATCTCGGCGACGCGGATGGCGTCGCGCAGCGCGGCGTACATCTCGACGAGGATGGCGTTCTTCTTGTCCGGCCGGTTGAAGCGGATTTCCGCGATGCCGTCGGCGAAGATGGTCTGGATCAGGTGGGTCATGGCGTGGTCTCCCCTGCGGGTGGAGTGGCATGTGGTAGGCGGGATGGAAAGGGACGCCGACAGATGGCCGCAGCTGACATAGTTAGCTCCGTCCTCCAACTACCGTCTGGCGAACGCAGGGACCCAGCTGCATTCCAAATTGTAGCCCAAGCTGGTACTGCAACCAGGTCCCGGCTTGCGCAGGGGTGACATCGACTGTGGTGCGGTCAACCATTACGATCCAGATGAGGTTTTAACGACCGGTACCGCCAAATTGCAGAGATCAGGGTGGGTTGTCACGCTTGCTATAGCTAGACATGCTCACGCGCGTTCCATCGAAGGATACGACATGCGGGGAATTATTCTCGGTTGTGCCGCGGTGGCAGCACTTACATTTCCTAACGCCACCTTCGCCCAAGCTACGACACGTCAATGCAGCGCGGTTGAAGAACCGGGGCCGGCCTGCCTCCTCGCGCACTTGGAACTTCCGTCATTGCCCGCTGGTGAGATATTCTGGCATCTCGACCGTTTTCCATCGAGGGCCGCAGCGAAGCAGGCGAGCACTCCGACCAGCGCGATAGTGGAGTCGTTCGGATCGATCTGGCTTTTCACACTCGCGAGGTCAGGTTGGCGTTCCACTGGCGGCGAGCACGCTGCCAGGATCGGTCCGCTTCCGGTTTCCGAAGGCTCTCCTTTCGCGGCTGAGTATCTTCGCTCCATCTTCAATCCGGGCACGACAGCACCCCTCCATGTTCACTCAGGACCGGAGGCATTTTACGCACTAAGCGGTGACACCTGTCTCGAAACGCCGGACGGCGTCCAGGTCGCACGCGGCCCCGGCAACAGCCTGATGATCAACGCAGGGCCGCCTATGCTCCTAATGGCTGTCGGAAAGACCCCGCGCCGCGGCTTCGCTCTTATTCTCCACGATGCTCATCAGGCTCCGACAACCCTGACCCAGGTGTGGCAGCCGAACGGACTTTGCGCGCGCCAGCTTTTGGTCGACCAAGCCTCGAAGCAGACCAGCAATTAGCCACCGGCTTGCGATGCTGGAACTAGGAGATGAAATCCTCCGACCTTGAGGACCGAGCGAAATGTCCTCCTAGCGCATCGCCTCGCCCATGCGGCGGATGGCGACGACCTCGCCCTCCAGCGTCGACCAGTCGTCATCGGTGGCGATGCGGGACCAGATCGCCTCGATCTCGTCGATGAGCAGGGCGCAGGGCTCGGGGTCGGACCAATAGGCATGGTCGAGCGGCGCGGCGGGGGCGTAGTCGGCGACGGCGGCGAGGAACGGGGCGAAGGCGGGGAGGGCGTAGGTCGCGGCTGCGGGTGACGTGCCGCGCAACGTTCCGCCGCGCCAGTCGAACCAGAAGCGGGCAAGGGGCATGGTTGTCTCGGTCAGCGCGGCCTCGATGCTCCGGGCCAGCGCAAGGTCGGTGGCGGGGTCCCGGGGGACGACGCCGAGGCGGGCGAGCATCGCAGTGGCGAACGCAGCGTCGAAGCGGTCGGGCCAGGTCTTGAGCGCCGGGGCGAGGTCCTCGGTCGGGGCGACGAGGCGGAGGGCGAGGGCGAGCTGGTAGACGTTCCACTGCATCGCCTCGGGCTGGCGGCCGAGGCTGTAGAGGCCGTTGTGGTCGAAATAGGCGGCGGTGAAGTCGGGGTCCCAGGCGGGGGCGAAGCGGTAGGGTCCGAAGTCGAAGATCTCGCCGGTGATGTTGATGTTGTCGGTGTTGAGGACGCCGTGGACGAAGCCGGCTGCCATCAACTGCGCCGCCTGGGTGGCGGAATTGGTCACGGCGTGGTCGATCAGCGTCGCATAAGGTGATGGGGCGGGCGTGTCCGAGGGCTCGAAATAGTGGCGCAGGACATAGTCGGTCAGCGTCGCCATGCCGCCGGCGTCCTGCAGCGCGGCGAGGCGCTGGAAGCTGCCATAGCGGATGTGGCTGTGGTTGAGGCGGACCATGACGGCCGAGCGGGTCGGGGAGGGCTCGTCGCCGCGCTGCAGGGCCTCGCCGGTCTCGATCAGCGACAGTGTGCGCGAGGTGGTGGCGCCAAGTGCCTCGAGCATCTCGGTCGCGAGGATCTCGCGGACGCCGCCCTTCAAGGTCAGGCGGCCGTCGCCGAAGCGGCTGTACGGGGTCTGGCCGGAGCCCTTGGTGCCGAGGTCCATCAGGCGGCCGGCGGTGTCGGTCATCTGGGCGAACAGGAAGCCGCGGCCGTCGCCGATCTCGGGGTTGTAGCTGCGGAACTGGTGCCCGTGGTAGCGCAGCGCCAGCGGGTGCTCGAGGCTGCCGGGCAGGGCCTCGAAGCGACCGAAGTGGCGAAGCCAGGCGGCGGGGTCGAGGTCGTCGAGACCGATGCTCGCGGCGGCGCGGTCGTTCCTGAAGCGCGGGATGGTCAGCGGGAAGTCGGCGGGGGCGACCTCGTCGTAGAAGCCGGGGCCGAGTTCGAGGATGGCGCGCGACGGCCGGAAGGCATCGGTCACGCGCCGCCAGCCGCCTTGACGGGGCCGATATAGCCGCAGGCGGCGCGGACGAAGCGCACAGTCTCCGCCTCGATCGCGGCGCGGTCGGCGTCGTTGTCGGCGTTCATGATCGCCTCGATCGCGTCGCCGACGACGTGGTGGGTGAAGGAGCCGGCGAGAGGGATGTTGATGTCGGTGATGCCGCGGCGGGCGAAGGCGACGGTCATCTGCTTGATGATCCATGCCGTCGTGGTGGTCTTGGCGGCGTGGTAGAAGGGCTCGGCATCGCCGCTCTTGTCGTGCTTGGCGCGGGCTATGTCGCAGCCGGACTGCGGCGCCACGACGGCGACCGCCTCCCACATGCTGTTGGTGCGGCAGAATTCGAAGACGCGCGGGATGATGATGCCGGGCTCCAGGTCCTCCAGCGCGTCGCCCTGCTGAATGGCCTCGATCATCTGCTCGCCATAGCGGCGGCCGAGCTCGACCAGCAGGTTCTGCTTGGAGCCGAAGTGATAGAAGATCGAGCCTTCCGACACGTCGGCCTCGCGCGCGATGTCGGCAGTGCCGGTGGCGGCGAACCCCTTGGTGGAGAACAGCATGTTGGCGGCCGCAAGCACCCGCAGGCGGGTTTCCGCCGGGTCGTATCGACGGCTGCGGGTATCCCCCCGCGGGCCAGTCGCCTGGTCCAGCGCACGCGTTGCCACTCTAGTCCTTCTCGCCTATCCCCAGCAAAGGCTTAGGCTCCAACTGAGTCCGAGTCAAAATCCGCTGGGGATTTGAACGGGGACGATGGCGACTGGTTCCACCTACGAGGACGGCTGGTACTGGTCCGCCGACGGGCTGCGCCTGCACTACCGCGACTATGCCGGCGACGCGGCGCGGCCGGTGCTGCTGTGCCTGCCGGGGCTGACCCGCTCGGCCCGCGATTTCGAGGGGCTGGCGGAGCGTCATGCGGGCGAGTGGCGGGTGATCTGCGCCGACCTGCGCGGCCGGGGCGAATCGGCGCACGCCAAGGACCCGCTGAGCTATGTGCCGCCGACCTATGTGCAGGACGTGCAGGCGCTGCTGACCGCCGCCGATGTCGAGCGCTTCGCCGTGGTCGGGACGTCGCTGGGCGGGGTCGTGGCGATGATGCTGGCCGGGCCGATGGGCGAGCGGCTGGCGGGCGCGGTGCTCAACGACATCGGGCCGGAAATCGAGATGGCGGGGCTGGAGCGCATCCGCGGCAACGTCGGGCGCAGCGTCAGCTGGCCGACCTGGCTGCACGCGGCGCGCGATTTGGCGGCGCGCAATACCGGCATCTATCCGGACTGGAGCCTGACCGACTGGCTGGTCTTCGCCAAGCGGCTGTGCCGGCTGACCACCTCGGGGCGGATCTGCTTCGACTATGATCCGCGCATCGCCGACGCGTTCAAGCTGCCGAGCCAGGGCTTCGACCTGTGGCCCGGGCTGGAGGCGCTGTGCCGCAAGCCGGTGCTGAGCCTGCGCGGCGCGCTGTCCGACGTACTGACCGCGGCGACCCAGGCGCGGATGGTGGAGCGCTGCCCGGGGCTGGTGGCGGTGACCGTGCCGCGCGTCGGCCATGCCCCGACGCTGGACGAGGCCCCCGTGGTCGCAGCGATCGACGCGTTCCTGTTGCGTATCGTCGAGGAGACCCGGCCATGAGCCGCAATTTCGAGCGCGGGCTGTTGCAGGCCGTCATCGCCATCCTGTGCCTGTCGCCGCTCGGCTTCGGCCTACTCGGCATGGTCCGTGGCACCGAGGCCTTTGGCGGGCCGTCGGTGGCCGGCGTCGACAGCCATTTCCGCTATCTGTCGGGCATCTTCTTCGGCATCGGCATCATGGCGGTGAGCTGCATCCCGCGGATCGAGCGGCAGACGGCGCGCTTCGCCTGGGTGGTGCTGTTCGTCGTCATCGGCGGGCTGGCGCGGCTGCTGGGCTTCTTCGTCGAGGACGCGCCGCACGGGGCGCATTATTACGCGGTGTTCGTCGAGCTGGTCATCACGCCGCTGATGGGCCTGTGGCAGCGGCGAGTGGCGCGGCGCTTCTGAGCGTGTTCCAGGGGCTGGTTCCCTCGGCCGTCGCCGCCAGCGTCCGGCGCCCGGTCGCGGTGATAATCGCCGCATTGCTGCTGTGCCTTGGCGCCGGCTGGTTCGCCGCCAGCCATTTCGACATGACTACCGACACCGCCGAGTTGATCGCGCCCGGCGTCGACTGGCGGCGCGACGAGGCGCGGATCGACGCCGCCTTCCCGCAGAACCGCGACCTGACCGTGGTCGTTATCGACGGCGCCACCCCCGAAGCTGCCGAGCGTGCCGCCGCCACACTGTCGGCGCGTCTGGTTCGCGACAAGGCGCATTTCCGCAGCGTCCGCCGCCCGGATGCAGGCGAGTTCTTCGCCCGCAACGGCCTGTTGTTCGGCACGCCCGCCGAGGTCGCCGACACCACCGCCCAGCTGATCGCCGCCCAGCCATTCCTCGGCCCGCTCGCCGCCGATCCCAGCGTGCGGGGCGTGATGACCAGCCTGTCGACGGTGCTGACCGGCGTCGATAACGGCAGCGCGAAGCTGGGCGACATCGCCAAGCCGATCGCCGCCCTCGACGACGGCCTCGGCAAGGTGGCAGCCGGCAAACCCGCGCAATTTTCGTGGATCGCGCTGTTCGGCACCGGCAAGGGCGCGCTCGCCGCCCCGAAGCGCCGGATCGTGCTGGTCCAGCCGGTGCTCGACTATAGCGCGCTGATGCCCGGCGAGGCGGCGAGCGACGCCATCCGCCACGCCGCGACCGGCCTCGGCGCCACCATCCGCCTGACTGGCGAGGTGCCGCTGGCCGACGAGGAGTTCGCCTCGCTGGCGGACGGCGCCTGGATCGTCGGGCTGGTCATGATCGGCTCGATGTTGTTGATCCTGTGGCTGGCGACGCGCTCGGCGCGGATCGTCGCGGCGATCACGCTGACGACGGTGGCCGGGCTGGTGGTGACGGCGGCGCTGGGGCTGGCGCTGGTCGGGCGCTTCAACCTGATCTCGGTGGCGTTCATTCCGCTGTTCGTCGGGCTGGGCATCGATTTCGGCATCCAGCTCAGCGTGCGGTTCCGGGCCGAGCAGGGCGCGGCGGCCGATGTCGGCGAGGCGCTGCGGCGAGCCGGGCACGGCCTCGGCGGGTCGCTGCTGGTCGCGGCGAGCGCGGTGGCGCTCGGCTTCGTCGCGTTCCTGCCGACCGATTATATCGGCGTGTCGGAGCTGGGGATCATCGCCTCGGTCGGCATGATCGTCGCGCTCGGGCTGAGCGTCACCCTGATGCCGGCGCTGCTGGCGGTGCTGCGGCCCGGGCAGGCGGGCGACACCGGGCTCACCGGGCTGACTGCTGCCGACGGCTGGCTGACGCGACACCGCAAGGCGGTGTTGTGGGCATTCGCCGCGTGGATGGCGGTTAGTATCGCGCTGCTGCCCTGGGTGCAGTTCGACTTCAATCCGTACCATCTGCGCAATCCGAACGGCGAGGCGATGCGGACGCTGGCCGATTTGATGCGCGATCCCGACCGGACGCCGAATACCCTCAACATATTGGCGGCGAACGAGGCGGAGGCGGGCAGGCTGGCGACGCGGCTGGCCCGCCTGCCGCAAGTCGCACAGGCGGTGACGGTCGCCGACTTCGTGCCCGCCGAGCAGCCGGGCAAGCTTGCCGCGATCGCCGACGCGCGCGACTTGCTCGACCTGACGCTCAACCCCTTCGACGTCGCGCCGGCGCCGACCGACGCGGAGACGATCGCGGCCTTGACCCGCACCGCGGCGCAGCTCCGCAGCGTCGCGAGCAACGACGCGCCGGCGATCCGGCTGGCCGGGACCCTCGAGGCGCTGGCTCGCGGTCCGGTCGAACGCCGTACCGCCGCGACAGCGTTGCTGGTGCCGCCGCTCGAAGTGTTGCTCGGCCAGACGCGTGAACTGTTGCTCGCCGCACCGGTCAGTCGCGCGACGCTGCCGGCCGATCTGGTCCGCGACTGGATCACCCCCAGCGGCGCGGCGCGGGTACAGGTCTTTCCTAGCGGCGACAGCAACGACAATGCCACGCTGGCGCGCTTCACCGCCGCCGTACAGGCCGTTGCGCCGCACGCCTCCGGTCCGCCGGTGTCGATCCAGGCGGCGGCGGGCACCATCGGGCGGGCCTTCGTCGAGGCCGGTGTCTATGCCCTGATCGCGATCGGTGGCTTGCTGTTCCTGGTACTGCGGTCGGTGCGCGAGGTGGCGTTCACGCTGGCGCCGGTGGTGCTGTCGGGCTTCCTGACGCTGGCGACCTGCGTCGTCATCGGGCAGCCCATCAACTTCGCCAACATCATCGCCTTTCCGCTGCTGTTCGGGGTCGGGGTGGCGTTCCACATCTATTTCGTCATGGCGTGGCGGGGTGGCGCAACGGGGTTGTTGCACTCCAGCCTGGCACGCGCGGTGCTGTTCAGCGCGCTGGCGACGGGGGCGGCGTTCGGCAGCCTGTGGCTATCGAATCATCCGGGGACCGCGAGCATGGGCAAGATATTGATGATCTCGCTGGCGTGGACGCTGGTGTGTGCGTTGGTGTTCGAGCCGGCGTTGCTGGGGTCGCAGAAGCGGAAAAGCTGACCTGCTCCTCTGCTCCCTCCCCCCACGCGCAGCGTAGAGTGGGGAGGGCCGGGGTGGGGGTTCTTTCGCGCTGCTTAAGAGGTCGCCAAGTGGCGCCCCCACCCCAGCCCTCCCCACTCTCGGTTCGCAAGCGCTTACCGTGGGGGGAGGGGGAAGGAAGGACAGCTGTTACGGCGGCGCGGCGCGGGGGCTTCTCTCCGCGTTCGGGATCATCCCCTCCCCGGGCCGTGCAAGGGCGCGTCTCTCGCCCTCCCCCGATGGGGGAGGGTAAGCAGGGGCTACTTCTTCAACTTCGCCTCATCCAGTGCGTTGAGCCGCTTCGCCAGGCCGGCGACGCCGCTCGCTTTCACCGTCGAAGCGAACTCCGCTCGCTGCGTCGCGACCTGGCTGATGCCGTCGGCGTAGATGTCGACGATCTTCCACCCGCTGCCGGCGTCGCGCATCCGGTAGTTGAGCGCGGTCTTGCTGTCCTTGCCGATGATCGTCGTGCGCACCAGCCGGTCCGGGCCGCGCGTCTCGACCTTGGGATCGACGGTGAAGCGCTCGCCGCCGTAGTTGTTGAAGTTCTCGGCATAGGCCACGGCGCTGTGCCGCGCGAACGCCTCGACCAATGCCGTGCGGTCCGTGACGGGCGCTGCGGCCCAGGCCGGGCCGACGACCAGGCCGGCCATCGCCGCCATGTCGTGCGTCGCCTTGACCACCGGCTGCAGCTTGGCCACCCGCGCCGACAATTGCGTCTTGCCCGTCTTCATCGCGGCGACCAGCGCATCGTCGAGGGCGCCGATCTGCGCCGCCGGGTCGCTCGCGGCGACGGCGGGGGTGGCGACGATCGCCAGCAACAGCAAGCTAACAATTGACCCGGCGCGGCGAAATACGCCATGCACCGGCGACGGTAACGCTGTAAGGGCTCGTGTCATGGGTATCCCGATCATGCAGGCGGCGCGCATCGGCGCCTATATCTTCAAGCAGCATCTGAAGGGTCGCAAGCGCTACCCGCTCGTCCTGATGCTCGAACCGCTGTTTCGCTGCAACCTGGCGTGCTCAGGCTGCGGCAAGATCGATTATCCGGGCGACATCCTGAACCAGAGGTTGAGCTACGAGCAGTGCATGGAGGCGATCGACGAGTGTGGCGCTCCCGTGGTCGCCATCGCCGGCGGCGAGCCGCTGATCCACCGCGACCTGCCGCGAATCGTCCAGGGCTATCTCGACCGCGGCAAGTACGTGATCTGCTGCACCAACGCGCTGCTGCTGCCCAAGCACATCGACAATTTCAAGCCGCACCAGGGCTTCAACTGGCAGATCCATCTCGACGGCGACCGTGGCATGCACGACAAGTCGGTGTGCCAGGACGGCGTCTACGACAAGGCCGTCGACGCGATCCGCATGGCCAAGGCCAAGGGCTTCCAGGTCAGCATCAACTGCACCCTGTACAACGACGCCGATCCCGACCGCACCGCCGCCTTCTTCGACGAGATGAAGGCGCTCGGCATCGACGGCATCACCGTGTCGCCGGGCTATGCCTATGAGCGCGCTCCCGACCAGGAGCATTTCCTCAACCGCAACAAGACCCGTGAGCTGTTCCGCAAGATCTTTGCCAAGGGCAAGGGCGCCAAGGCGTGGCCGTTCACCCAGTCGATCATGTTCCTCGACTTCCTGGCGGGCAACCAGACCTACAAGTGCACGCCGTGGGGCAACCCGACGCGCACCGTCTTCGGCTGGCAGAAGCCGTGCTACCTGGTCGGCGAGGGCTATGAGAAGACCTATGCCGAGCTGATGTCGAACACCGCCTGGGACGATTACGGCGTCGGCAACTACGAAAAGTGCGCCAACTGCATGGTCCACTCTGGCTTCGAGGCGACCGCCGTGACCGACATGGTCAAGCACCCGATCAAGGCGATGATGGTCGCGCTGAAGGGTGTGCGGACGACCGGCGCGATGGCTCCAGACGTGCCGCTCGAGAATGCTCGCCCGGCGGAATTCTTCTTCGCCAAGCACGTCGACACCAAGCTAGCCGAGATACGGGCAGCCAAGAAGCGGCCCGAGGTCGTCGAGCCGGCGGAGTAAGGTCTTCAACGCCCGGTCCGCATCGCGCGCGGTGCGGATCAGGGCGGGGAGCTGGGCGGGGTTTTTCGCGAGGGCGAGCAGGACGGCGGGCAGGTTTACGCTGCCGTCGCTGTTGAGCGGGACTCGCGCGGCGGGCGGCAGGGTTTGGGCCGCGGTGTCTGAGATGATCCTGAACACGGCGTAGGGCAGACTGTGCGCAGCGGCGACGCGGGCGACGATGTGGGTTTCCATGTCGACCGCTGCGGCGCCCGTGGCGTGAAGGGTAGCCTTCTCTTCGATCGTCGCGGCTGGTCGGTCCACTCCCCTTACCCCTCCCCTCCGGGGAGGGGCGAGAGACGGCGAAGCCGGCCCGGGGGTGGGTCTTCCTCCGGCGCTGAGGCTCAAGCACCACGCCTCGTCCCCATCCACCACCACATCCCCGACCCGCAGCCCCGGATCGAGCGCCCCCGCAATCCCGACGCTCAGCAACGCCCGCGGCCTCTGCTCCGATATCGCCGCCACCAGCGCCCGCTCCAGCACGTCGCCATGCCCGCCGCACGCGATCACCCGCACGCCCGGCCGGGCCACGATCCGCGCCTCGCTCCGCAGTCCCGTCGCGGCGAGGATCACATCCCGAACGCCACGCGGCGCTCGTTGGAGCGGCGCAGGTTGCGGTAGCGGGCCAGCGCCCACAGCGGGAAGATCTTCGCATAGCCGTGGTAGCGCAGGTAAAACACGCGCGGGAAGCCGCCGCCGGTGTGCTGCTCCTCGGGCCATAGCCCGTCCTCCGCCTGCGTCGCCTGCAGCCACGCGACGCCGCGCGCCACTGCATCCGAGTCGACCTCGCCCGCCGCCATCAGCCCGAGCAGCGCCCAGCCGGTCTGCGAAGCGCGGCTGGCGGCGGGCTTGTAGCCGGCATAGTCGAGCGCGTAGCTGTCGCAATCCTCGCCCCAACCGCCGTCGGCATTCTGGATGCGCGTCAGCCAGTCAACCGCACTGCTCACCGCCGGCGTCGAGGGCGCAATACCCGCTGCATTGAGCGCGCACAGCACGGACCACGTCCCGTAGATGTAATTGACCCCCCAGCGCCCGAACCAGCTGCCGTCCGCCTGCTGGTCGCGTCCGAGGTAGGTGAGCGCGTCCATCGCCGGCTCCGCGCCGCCTTCGCCGAGCTGCGCCAGCATCGACACGCAGCGCGCCGTGACGTCCGCGGTCGGCGGATCGAGCAGCGCGCCATGGTCGGCGAACGGGATGTTGTTTAGATAGTGGTAGCTGTTGTCGGCATCGAACGCGCCCCAGCCGCCGTCGCGGCTCTGCAGCCCCAGCGTCCATTCCCGCCCCCGCGCGATCGCCTCGTCGTAGCGGTCGCCGACAGCCCCGCGCGCCCGCTCCATCGCCAGCACGACGACGGCGGTGTCGTCGAGGTCCGGATAGTGCGCGTTGTTGTACTGGAACGCCCAGCCGCCGGGGCGCACGCCGGGCCGCTCCTCCGCCCAGTCGCCGGCGACGTCGAGCACCTGCCGCGGCACCAGCCAGTCGAGCGCGGCGAGTGCCTGGGTCTCGGCCTCGGCGCTGCGCACCTCCAGCAGGGCGTGGGCGGCGAGGGCAGTGTCCCAGACCGGCGACAGGCACGGCTGGCAATAGATTTCGCCATCGTCGCGGCGGACGATGAGCTTCTCGACCGCGGCGCGCGCGATGGCACGGTCGGGGTGCTCGGGGCCGTACCCGAGCGCGTCGAACATCATCACGCTGTTGGCGATGGCGGGATAGATCGCGCCGAGCCCGTCGTCGCCGTTGAGCCGCTCGACGACGAAGCTGCGGCACGCCTCGATGGCGCGGGCCCGCTGCCGCTTTGGCCATAGCCCGTTGCAATGCTTGAGCAGCCAGTCGAGCGCACCGAACCCAACCTTCCAGACGAACTTCGCCTCCGCGACATTCGACTTGGGGCGGACGGTCGAGCGCGGCAGGAACAGCTCGTCGACCTTGATGCCGCGCGGGTTCCGGGCCAGCGGGCGCAGGTTCTGCAGCACCAGCAGCGGCACGATCACCGTCCGCGCCCAATAGGCCATCTTGGACAGATGCACCGGGAACCAGCGCGGCAGCAGGATGATCTCCGGCGGCATCGTCGGCACGGTGCGCCACGGCCCGGCACCGAACAGCGCCAGCTGGATGCGGGTGAAGACGTTGGTCGCCGCCGCCCCGCCGGCACTCAGCACCGCCTCGCGGGCGCGGACCATGTGCGGCGCGGCGATGTCGTCACCGATCATCTTGAGGGCGTAATAGCCCTTTACGGTCGCGCTGATGTCGAACGGGCCGTCGTGGTACAGCGGCCAGCCGCCATGGTCGCCCTGGACGCGGCGGATGTAGCGACCGATGCGCGCCTCGAGGTCGAGATCGTCGGGCTCGCCGAGATAGTGACGGAGCAGGATGTATTCCGCGGGGATGGTGACGTCGGCCTCGAGCTCGAAGACGAAATGCCCGTCGGGCTTTTGCAGGGCGGCGAGCGCGTCGGCGGCGCGGTGGACCGAGGTGTCGAGGCTGTCGGTGGTCGCGTCTGCAAGCATGGCCCGGTGCTAGCGCCCGATCACGCCGCTGTCACCACCAGCGCCGCCGCCGCGCCCGACCGCAGCGCGCCCTCGATCGTCGCCGGCAGGCCGGTCCGGGTCCAGTCGCCGGCGAGCACGAGATTGGGCCACGCGGTACGCGGCGCCGGGCGCAGCGCGTCCTGCTCGGGCGTCGCGGCAAAGGTGGCGCGGCGCTCCTTGACCAACTGCCACGCGGGCAGCTCGGCGGGCACGTCGATCACCCGCGCCACATCGGCCCAGAGCAGCGCGGCAAGCTCGGCACGGTCGGTGTCGAGCAGGCGGTCGGCGCCGCTGACGGTTACCGAGATGCGGTCGGGGAAGGCGAATATCCACTCGACCGTGACGTTGGTCAGGCCGAGCATCATCGGCATGCCCGGCGGGGGCGGCACGGCGAAGTGCGCGCTGACGATGGCGCGGAACTCGGTCGGCGCGCTCAAGCCGGGGATCAACGACTGGGCAACGGGTGCCGGGACGGCGAGAATCACCGTGTCGCCCTCGGCCAGCGGCTCGATGCCGGCGCCGAAGTCCAGGCCGGTGAGGCGCTTGCCCAGCTCCAACGCGCGCAGCCGCCGCCCACTCTGCAGCGTCACGCCGCGCGCTGCGAGCCACTCCAGCGCCGGGTCGACGAAGGCGGCGGCGAGGGTCGGCTGGGCGATCTGCGGAAGGTAGGCGCGGCCGCCGCGCGCCATCGTCTCGCGCACCACGCGACCGGCCAGCCGCGCCGAGCCTTGCGCCGCCTCGGTGTTGAGCCCCGCGAGCAACACCGGCTCGATCAGCCGGTCCCACAGCGGCCCGGTCGTCGGGATCGTCTCGCCGACGAGGGCACCGTCCTTCGCCGTCAGCAGCGATGCCAGGGCCAGATAATCGCCGGCGCTCGTGCCGGGCACCCGCCTGTCGCGATCGAAGATCCACCACGGCAGCACGCCCATCGAGGGGCGCACCGTCCAGCGCTCGCCGCTCGCCGCATCGACGAAATCGAAGCGCGCCTCCGCAGGCCCGCGTAGCCGATCACTCGCGCCGATCCGCGCCAGATAGGCGTGCACCGCCGTGTTGCCCGACAGGACGAGGTGATTGCCGTTGTCGATCTCCATCCCGAGCTGGGCATCGAAATACGACCGGCAGCGGCCCCCGGCGCGTGGCCCGGCCTCCGACAAGGTCACCGGCACGCCGCGTGCCGTCAGTTCGACCGCCGCCGACAGGCCCGCCAGCCCGGCGCCGATAATATGGACGGTCACTTGGTCAGCCAGACCTTCAGCACGATCCACAACAGCCCGCGCTTGCCGAGCTTGGTGCGGCTGCGCGGCAGGTGCCAGCCGGTGCGCTCCATGCGCTTCAGCGTCGTCGCATAGACCGCCGACATCAGGCGCGGCGCGAACAGGTAACCGGCGGGGCGGGAGGCCATGACCGCGTTTGCCGCCGCGTAATGCTCATGGGCAAGTGCGGCGACGTCGCGGGCGACACCGTCGAGGGCTGGGTGGGCCGCCACCGCGACGGGCGCGTCGCCAGCGATGCCGTGCGCGACCAGCGTCTCGCGCGGCAGGTAAAGGCGCCCGATCTCCGCATCCTCGTCGATGTCGCGCAGGATGTTGGTCAACTGCAGGGCGCGCCCCAGATGATAGGCGAGATCGATCGCCGGCGCTCCGCTCATGCCGAAGATCCGTACCGACAGCCGCCCGACCGCCGACGCAACGCGGTCGCAGTAAAGGTCGAGCGTCGCCGCATCGGGCGCCCGGATGACCGATTCGACGTCCATTGCCATGCCGTCGATGACGTCGTGGAAATCCTCTCGCGCGAGGCCGAAGCCCTGCACCGCGCTGGCGACCAGCTTCGCTTGTCCCGGCGGTCCTCCGGCATAGAGCGAATCGATGTCGGCGCGCCACTTGGCCAGCCCGGCGCGGCGCTCGTCCCGGGTGCCTTCCAGATCGTCGGCGATATCGTCGACGGCGCGGCAAAAGGCATAGACCGCGAACATCGCCTCGCGCTCGGCCTTGGGCAGGACGCGCATCCCGGCATAGAATGAGCTGCGTGAAACCTGGCCGTGCAGGGCGAGAGCGCGTTCCTCCTCGGTCACTCGGACGCTCCCAGCATCTGGCCGATAACGGCGCCGATCGTCAGACGCAGGGTCGCCAGGCGGCCGTGATGGACCCTGTCGCGCAAGGGATCGCGGTCATGCAACCGCTGGTTGAGGCTGGTCGCGAGGCGGTGGATGACCGCGACCTCCAGCGACAGGCGGCGGCTGTGGAGCAGGTCGGCAAAGCCGCTCGAATCGCGCAGGAGATCGTCGGTGGCCTGGACCATGCGGCCCAGCACGATCCGCAGGCTGGCGGGCGAGCGCGGCCCGCCTAGGCTTGCGACCGGCACCGCGCCGGAGGCCAACCAGTCGGCCGGGATGTAGATCCGGTTCAGGTCGCGGTAGTCGTCACGGCAATCCTGGACGTGGTTGATGATCTGGAGGGCGGCACACAGCGCGTCGGAGGCGGGCCAGGTGGCGCGATCCTCGCCGTGGACGTCGAGGACGAAGCGCCCGACCGGCATCGCCGAGACGCGGCAATAGCCGATCAGGTCCGCCCAACTGGCGATGCGCGGATTGGTGGCGTCGCGGCGAAAGGCCTCGAGCAGCGCGAGCGGGTGGCGGGCGTCCATGCCACGCGTCGCCAGCACGTCGCGTAGGGCGACGGCGGGAGGGCTGGTTTCCGCTTCGCCGACCAGGCTGGCGCGCATCGCCTCCAGCTGCGCCAGCTTGTCGGTCGGGGACAGGCCGATGTTGTCCGCGATGTCGTCGGCGGTCCGGGCGAAGCGGTAGAAGGCCATGATCGGCCGGCGGTGCTTGCGGGCGATCAGCCACGAGGCGACTGGAAAATTCTCGGTGGTGGCGGTGCGAGTCATGGCTGGAGCAGCGCCTGGCTGCGGCCCTTCCACTGGCCGCCGCGACCGCGCCAGACCTGCAGCGCCGAGACCAGGGTGTACCAGCCGTAGATCGCCGCGATCAGCGGCAGCGCGATACCCCATAGCGGCGACTGGCCGTAGAAGCGCAGCATCGGCTGGAAGGATAGCGCCATCAGCAGCCAGGCGATCACGCCGCCGATCTGCCCGGCCAGCGTCAGCAGCGGTGGCAGCAGGAAGACCAGCGTTAGGCCGACCAGCGTGCCCGCGAGCAGCAGCGGCGAGTAGCGCAGTTGAGCATAGGCGGAGCGCGAGATCATCGCGCCGATCTCGCCGATGCGGCCATAGTCGCGCAAGCTGAGCGAGCGCCGGGTCAGCGCCAACCGGATCGGGCCTTGGCGCTTGAGCAATTCGCCGAGTGCGCAGTCGTCGATGATCGCGCCGCGGACCGCGCCGATGCCGCCGGCGCGGGCCAGCGCGGCTGCATCGACAAACATGCAGCCGCCGGCCGCCGCAGCGACCCGCCCGGGCCGGTTCACGGCGCGGAACGGGAACAGCATCTGGAAGAAGAGCACGAACGCCGGCACCAGCAATTTCTCGGCAAAGGTCCGGCACTGCAACCGCGCCATCAGCGAGACCAAAGCCAGTTGTCTGGGCGCTGCCATGCCGGCCAGCGTCCGTAGCGTGTCGGGCGCGTGGGCGATGTCGGCGTCCGTCAGCCATAAATAATCGGGCGAGCCGGCCTGTTCGATGCCCTGCGACAGCGCCCATAGCTTGCCGGTCCAGCCGTGCGGCAGGGGGCCGCCGGTCAGTACCGTCAGACGCGGGTCACCGTCCGCAGCGATCCGTGCCACGAACGCGGTACCGTCGTCGCTGTTGTCGTCGACGAGGATGACGCGGAACTCGCCGGGGTAGTCCTGTGCGACCAGGCTGGCGACGGCGCGCCCGACGACGGCGGCCTCGTCGCGTGCCGGGACCACGGCGACGACCGACGGCCAACGCGCCAGGTCGACCGGCACCGTGTCGTCGCGCTGGTCCGCCAGCCAGAAGCCGTCACGGAACGCCAGCATCCCGGCCCAGATCACCACAACCGACAGTGCGAGCCACGCGATCAAGCGATCATCCCCTGCGCCCGGAACCAGGCCAGCGCATCGCCCAGCGCGTCCTCGAAGGGGCGGGCGGTGTAGCCGAGTTCGGCGGTCGCCTTCGCCGAGGTGAAAAACATGTGGTGCCCCGCCATCCTCAGCGCATCGACCGTCAGGAACGGTTCGCGTCCGGTCAGCCTTGCCGCGAACTCGGCTGCATATGCCAGCGGAAACAACGGCCCGCGCGGCAAGCCGAGGGTCGGCGCGCGGCGACCGGTCAACCGGGCGATCACCCCCAGCATGTCGCGCAACGACACGTCTTGTCCGCCGAGGATGTAGCGCTGGCCGATCCGGCCCCTCTCCAGCGCCAGCACATGGCCACGTGCGACATCGTCGACATGGACGAGGTTGAGGCCGGTATCGACGAACGCCGGGATGCGCCCGGTCGCGGCCTCGACGATGATCCGCCCGGTCGGGGTGGGCCGCACGTCACCGGGCCCGATGGGGGTGGAAGGATTGACGATGACGGCGGGCAGGCCCCGCGTCTCGACCATCGATTCGACCAGTCGTTCGGCAACCACCTTGCTGCGCTTGTATGCGCCGATCGCGGCCTCGGCGGTCAGGGGGACGGTCTCGTCGGCGGGAACGGTGCCGAGGCCGACGGTCGCGACGGAGCTGGTGTAGACGATGCGCTTCACCCCGGCCGCCAGCGCGCTCGTCATGACCGTGCGGGTGCCGGCCAGATTGTTGCGGACGATCTCCTCGGGGTCGCGCGCCCACAGCCGGTAGTCGGCGGCGACGTGGCAGACGCCGTCGACCCCCGCCATTGCAGCGGCGACGGCGTCGGGATCCATGATGTCGCCCGTGACCAACTCGCCGTCGAAGCCGGCCAGGTTGGTCCGTGGGCTGGACGTCCGGACCAGGGCGCGGACCCGGTAGCCGGACCGGGCCAACTCGCGCGCCACCGCCGCGCCGACGAAGCCGGCCGCGCCCGTTACGAGGATCGTTTGAGACGCGTCGGCCATTCCGATCACTTCTGGCGGGCAGAAGCGC